>APKF01000074.1 GCA_000353875.1 Candidatus Caldatribacterium californiense OP9-cSCG
GCTCTTCGTTGACGGAGAGCACGAAAAAGTGTACGAGGTCTCCTTTCCCTGGCTTGGGTCTCTGCCAAGAACGACGGGATGGATATGGATAGTGTGCTTTTCGGTTGGCTTCCTTGTGGGGCGATGGAGCAGAGGCTGGTGAAGAACGTCCACGTCTTTGTGCGGAGGAAAAACGGTCTGATTTCCGAGAAGGCCCAGGAACTTGTTCTCCTTCTTGAAAAGAAGGGGTTACAGGCAACGCTTGTTGTAGAAGGAGAAAGGGGAATCGGGGATTCCGTGCCCGATTTTGCTTTTGTGATTGGAGGAGACGGAACGTTCCTTGCCGCCTGCCACCTGTACGCTCCGTTTCGCGTTCCACTCCTTGGCGTGGACATGGGAGGGTTGGGATTCCTTGCCGAGGTCAGCGTGGAAGAGATGGAACAGGCTACGGAACAGATTGTCTCCGGGGCGTTCACCCTTGAGGAGCGGATGATGGCACACTGTCGGGTCGTTCACGAGGACGGTAAGGAAGAGGAAGATTTTGCCCTGAACGATGTTGTCATCTACCGTGGTCCTTTCGCGCAGATGATTCGCCTTTCGACGTACATAGATGGAGAGTTTCTAGCCTCCTTCCCCGCCGATGGCCTCATCGTGGCCACTCCCACAGGGTCAAGCGCGTACTCGCTCTCTGCTGGTGGACCGGTGGTGTTCCCGGGACTTGAGCTCGTTCATCGTCACGCCAATCTGCGCCCATACGCTCTATGCTAGATCCATCGTGCTCCCCTCTTCATCCTGTATCCAGGTTGTTCTGGAGTCCCTGAAAGAGGGAACCATGGTGACGCTTGATGGGCAGAGGGGATATGCCCTGAGGAAGGGAGAGCGTATCATGGTGTACCGGTCGCCTTTCTCCGCTGTTCTTGCCCGACTCCTACCTGAACGTCCCTTCTACGCCCTTTTGCGGAACAAACTCTCCTGGGGGATGGATATCCGGAAGCGAGTGGGGCAGGAGTGTTGAGGACGCTGGTCATCCGCGACTTCATTCTGGTAGAGTATCAAGAGATCACCTTCGCCCCGGGGATGAACGTCATCACGGGAGAAACGGGTACAGGAAAGTCTCTTCTTGTGAACGCCCTTTCGTTGCTCCTTGGATCTCGGGGGAAAGAAGAGTGGATTCGCCCGGGAAGTTCAAGGGCAGTTGTCGAGGGGTGTTTCACTCTTCAGGGGGTTCCCGAACTCCAGCAACATCTTGCCGTCTGTGGTATTCCCCTCGAAGGGGGAGATTTTGTCGTTCTCTCTCGGGAGCTCGCCTCGGGAGGAAAAAGCAAGGCCCGAATCAACGGCAGAGTTGTGCCTCTCAACGTTCTCCGGGATGTGGCTGTATCGCTCCTTGACATCTGTGGACAGAGGGAACACTCGCTATTTTTCACCTCCTCAAATATCCTCCGCCTCCTTGATACCTTCCTCCCGGAGAGGGGAAAGGCCGTTAAAAAGCAGTACGTGACTCGCTTTGAGGAAAAGCAGGCCCTCGAAGAACGACTCTCCTCCCTTGAGCGGGGACAGGAAAAGGAACTCGCAGAACTTGAGGAAATCCTCGAGGAAATGCAGCAGTTGGAGCTCACTCCCGAGCTCATCCTTGAGTGTGAGGAGGAATTCGGAAGGATTTCCCAGGCCCAGCGGTACCTTGAGGCCGCGCAGGAGTTCCGCGAAAGCATCCTGGGAGACGAGGGAGTACTCCGAAGGATTTCCCGTCTCCGGGCACTCTTTCGGGAACTGTCCAGGACTTCGGCAACTCCCCAGGAGGCAGAGATTCAGGGAATCCTTGAGCGCGTAGAGCTTGAGCTTGGGGAGGCCTTGCGCCTTGTACAGGGTCTTGAGGGGCTTTTTTCCTTCTCCCCGGAACGGATAGAGAGTGTGGAAAGGGCCGTGGCGGAAATCGAGCGACTGAAAAGGAAATATCGATTCCTTACCACTTCGGAGTTCGTGGCGTTTCTGAAAGGCGTCAAAGAGCGGAAGAGCATTCTTGAAGAAGAAATCGCCCAAAAGGACGTTCTTCGAGAGCGCATCGCGGAACTATCACGGGAGTTGCTCTCTCTTGGAGGGGAGCTCTCCGCCGAACGCTGGAGGGCCTTTGAGGTCCTCAGGGAGAGGGTGCAAGAAGAACTGGCCACCCTTGCCCTCCAGGGAGCGAATCTCGATCTTGCCCTGGAGAAAAGACGGGAACCTGGTCCTGAGGGAATTGACGAAGCCCGTCTCCTCATCTCCCTGAATCCTGGAATGCCTCTCCTCCCCGTTGAGGAAGCCGCCTCCGGGGGAGAAATCTCCCGGATCGTCCTTGCCTTAAAGAGCGTGGCCTCTGCTCTTTCCGGTACACCGGTTCTCGTCTTTGACGAAATTGACCAGGGGGTGGGAGGCGTGACCGCTTTTGGAGTGGGGGATAAGCTCAAAAAGCTCTCCCGGCAGCACCAGGTCATCTGCATCACCCACTTGCCTCAGATTGCCAGCTTTGCCGACCACCACCTGAAGGTGGAAAAATTCTCCACCGGAGAGAAGGCCTGGGTTGAGGTAACTCCTCTCTCCTCTTGGGAGGAGCGCCTCCGGGAAATCGCCCGCATGATGGGAGACGAAAAGAAACAAGCTGCAACCTTAGAGTACGCGGAAACCCTTATAAGGAGAGCACAAAGTGGAGGTTTTGAAACCCAGTAGTTTCCTTGAAGAGGTCATGACCAGTGGGGAGATCTTTGTTTTCTCTGGCCCGGGGGGAACCGGTAAAAGCGAGGTGGCTGCCAATTTTGCCACTTTGCTTGTCATTCGGGGGTTCTCTTGCGCACTGGTGGACCTTGACTTCTCGAAGGGAGATTTCACCCTCCGTAGCGGGCGCTTCGCTCTTGAGAAACCCCTCATCCTGCAGAGGGGAAAAGAACGATACACTGAAACACCAACCTTTGGACAGGATGTGCTTGAGCTTTTCAGCCGTGCAGGGGGGGAGTTTCGCCTGGTGGTGGATCTTGGGAGGGACGAGAGGGGGCTGAGGGTGTTCAGGAGCTTGAAGCCCCTCTGGGAAAAGCGAAAAACCCACGTTGCACTCGTGGTGAATTTCGCCCGACCCTTTTTTGAAGAAGTAGAGAGCTATATCGCCTTTGTCCGGAACTTACGGGAGCACCACGGGGTTCCTTTTGCCTCTCTTGTGGCCAACACCCACCTCATGCACGAGACGGATCCTTTACTTCTCGAAAGGGGATGGAAGAAAACTCAGACCTTAGAAAAAGCCCTGAATCTCCCGGTACTCTTTGCCAGCCTCTGGGAACGGAATAAAAACTACTACCCCCTTGTTGACTGGGGGGAAAGTGCGGTTTTTGCCATTTCGCGATTTATGGTGCTTCCGTGGGGAGAGGAGGACGAGAGATGCCCAGAGCACGGGTCGTGATCAACCGGGAATTCTGCAAGGGTTGCGCACTCTGCACCTATGCTTGCCCAAGGGGGATTCTTGTGATCTCCCGGGACTTCAATTCCCGAGGATACTATCCCGTCATGGTGACGGATGAAGAGCACTGTGCTGGTTGTGGCTTCTGTGCTCAAGTCTGTCCTGATGTAGCCATCGCAGTGTACAGGGAGTGATGCCTATGGAAAAGATCCTCATGCGGGGGAATGAGGCCGTAGCGGAAGCGGCAGTCCGGGCAGGATGCCGTCTGTATTTCGGCTACCCCATTACTCCGCAGAACGAAATTAGCGAGTACCTTTCCCTCCGTCTTCCCCAGGTAGGGGGAGTATTCCTCCAGGCCGAGAGTGAGGTTGCCGCCATCCACATGGTGTACGGAGCAGCTGCAACGGGTGCCCGGGTCATGACTTCTTCTTCTGGACCCGGGGTGAGCCTCATGCAGGAAGGGCTTTCCTGTCTTGCCGCGGCTGAGCTCCCCTGCGTTGTGGTGAACATGAGTCGAGGAGGGCCAGGAGTTGGGAATATTCAGCCTGCGCAAAGTGACTATTTTCAGGCGGTGAAAGGTGGAGGACATGGGGATTACCGGCTCATTGTTCTTGCCCCCTCCACCGTCCAGGAGCTCGTTGACCTTACCTATCGGGCTTTCTACCTTGCCGACAAGTACCGGAATCCGGTGGAAATTCTGGGAGACGGGATGCTTGGGCAGATGATGGAACCGGTGACTTTCAGGGAACCGGAATTTCCTCCCCTTCCCCCTAAAGACTGGGCAATCCGGGGAAAGGGCGGTGGTCACCGAAAATGGATCGTCTGTTTGGACCTTGACCCAAAGGGGCTTGAGGAATTGAACCTGAAACTCCAGCGAAAATACCGTCTCCTCGAAGAGCAGGAAGCCAATTACGACACCTTTGGAGATCCTGAACCTGAGATACTCCTTGTGGGATTCGGAACTGTGGGACGAATTCTGAAGAGCGTTGTCCGAGAAGGGATGAGAGAAGGGCTGAAGCTTGCCCTTTTCCGACCGATAACGCTTTTTCCCTTCCCAAGGGCTGCACTTTTCGAAAAGGCTAAAGGAGTGAAGGGCATCCTCGTTGTGGAGATGAACCTTGGCCAGATGCTTGAGGATGTGGAGCTGGCGGTGCGGGGAAAGGTGCCGGTGTTCTTCCTCGGACACACAGGGGGTGTTATCCCCACCGTTTCCGAAATTCTGGAGCACGTCCATGGCCTCCTCAGGGAGGAGATACGGGTATGAAGGTAGTCTTTGAGCGGCCAAAGACGCTTCTTGAAAAACCGTTCACCTACTGTCCCGGGTGCCACCACGGCCTGGCACAGCGGCTCATTGCTGAGGTCATCGAGGAGCTGGACATTGCCGATCGGACCATCGGGGTGGGACCCATCGGGTGCTCGGTGTACATCTACGAATTCATCGACGTTGACTTTGTTGTGGGAGCCCACGGAAGAGCCCCGGCCATCGCCACAGGAATCAAGAGGTCCCTTCCGGACCGGATTGTCTTCTCCTACCAGGGTGATGGGGATATCGCGGCTATCGGAACCGCTGAGATCATTCATGCTGCGAACCGGGGAGAACTCATCACCGCCTTTTTCGTCAACAATGCAGTGTTCGGCATGACCGGAGGACAGATGGCTCCCACCACCCTTTTAGGGCAGAAGACGAAAACCACCCCTCTGGGGCGAGATCCCCAGGTTCACGGTTTTCCTTTTCGCCTTGGGGAATGCCTGAGTGTCCTTGAGGGGAGTGCCTACATTGCCCGGGTGGCCCTCACCCGCCCTCAGTTCATTCGTCAGGCCAAGGAGTGTATCCGCAAGGCCTTCCTCACCCAGATGGAAGGAAGGGGATTCTCTCTGGTTGAAATCCTCTCTCCCTGCCCCACAAACTGGGGCATGAGCCCAAAGGAAGCGGTGGACTGGCTTGAGGAGAAAATGATTCCTTACTTTCCCCTCGGGGAGCTCAAAGTGAAGGGGTGCGACTCCCGTGAAGCACCATGAAATCCTCATTGCCGGTTTTGGGGGTCAGGGTATCCTCTTTCTGGGGAGGGTTCTCGCTGTTGCGGGAATGCTTGAAGGGCATGAGGTCAGCTGGTACCCATCATATGGACCAGAAATGCGAGGAGGAACGGCGAATTGCACGGTGATCATCTCTGACGAAGAAATCGGTGCCACCATTTCTGACCGACCCGGTGTTTGCATCGTTATGAACGAGCCCTCTTTTTTCCGATTCGCCCCCACCGTGCAACCCGGAGGGCTTCTTCTTGTGAACACCTCTCTTGTCCGGGCAAAATGCGAGCGAGAAGACCTTGAAGTCCTCTCTGTTCCGGCGAACGACCTGGCCAAGCTCTACCTTGATGGAGCAGAGGTCACAAACACCATCATCCTTGGAGCCCTCCTTGCCTGGCGTCCCATCGTCCAGAGGGAAAGCGCCGAAAGGGCACTCGCGGAGTGCCTGCGGGGAAAACGAGAGAAACTCTACACCCTGAATCTGAAAGCTCTCGAGGTGGGGTGGGAGTTCGTTGAGAAGGGGGCCTGAACCATGCTGGTGAGAGATCGCATGAGCAAGGACGTCGTTACCATCTCGAGTTCGGTCACCATTCTTGAAGCGCAGAAAATCATGCGGGAAAGCCGGGTACGGAGGCTTCCCGTGGTGGATCAGGGAGAACTCGTGGGCATCGTGACGTACAATGACCTCCTTGAAGCCTCTCCCTCAAAGGCGACCACGCTGAGTCGTTTTGAGTTGACGTACCTTCTGAGCAAAATGACCGTGGCCGAGATTATGACCCGCAACGTCATCACTGTCCCACCCGATGTCCCCATTGAAGAGGCAGCACTCATCATGCAGAAGCACCAGATTGGGGGTCTGCCGGTTGTGGAGGAGGGGAGAGTGGTGGGTATCATCACCGAGTCGGACATCTTTGAGGTCTTTGTGGAAACCCTGGGAATCAAGGAGGGAGGAACACGGATCACCCTGGAACTCCCACAAAAGCCAGGAGTGTTGCATGAAGTCACCGGAGTGATTAAAGAACACGGCATCAACATTCTGAGTCTTGCTACCTTCTACGAGGAGGGCAAACCCGAATACCGGTATGTCGTGGTGAGGGTCAACACGCTAACTCCTCAGGAGATCGTGGCCAGGCTCAGAGAAAAGGGTATCACTGTCACCCACGTCTGGATTGCTCCTTTGGGGGAGAGAGGCCATGTTCTTCCCGTATGATGGAAAGGCTACTGAGTTGCCTGAACCCGAAACGGAGAAGGAAGAGATACTCCTGAGGACAAGGGTGTTCGAGGTCGTTCGGAAAACATACCGTGGTGGCATGGAACGGATTTTCGTCCGTCACCGCGGTGCCGTGACCGTCATCGCCACCACCCCCAGGGGACGGGTACTCCTTGTCAGGCAATTCCGCGCCCCTATCGGGGAATGGCTCTGGGAGATCCCGGCGGGGACCCTCGAAGAGGGAGAAGACCCGCTGCTCTGTGCCCAGCGGGAACTCGAGGAAGAAACGGGTTTCTCTTCTCCGGAGTGGTCTTACCTTTTCTCCGTGTGCCTCGCTCCAGGATACAGCAGCGAAATCATCCACTTCTTCCGGGCTCAGAATGCCCATCCCCTTGAGGGAGACATTCGCGAGGGAGATGCTGACGAGGTCATTTACTACCTGGAGGTTTCCAGAGAAGAGGCGCAGGCCATGCTTGCGGAGGGCGTCATCAAGGACGCCAAAACCCTTATTGGTCTCCAGTACTGGCTCAGTGAAAAGCCATGAGAGTGTTCATTGCGCTCCTTGACGGTGTTGGCGTTGGTGCCCTCCCCGATGCCCATCTCTATGGGGATGAAGGGAGTCATACTCTGAGGAATACTGCCCTGGCCGTGGGTGGACTGTGTCTCCCAAACCTCGAACGCCTGGGGCTGGGTCTTTTCGAGGACATTCCGCACCTTGATCGGCCCAGCGCTCCTCTTTCGTGGTACGGGAAGATGCTTGAGCAATCACCAGGAAAGGACACCACAAGCGGACACTGGGAAATCGCTGGGGTTATTCTGGAACGTCCTTTTCCCGTGTACCCTCAGGGATTTCCTCAGGACGTTGTGGAGAAAATCGAAGAGGTCATCGGTCGGCCGGTTCTCGGGAACAAGCCGGCCTCAGGAACAGCCATTATTGAAGAGCTCGGGGAAGAACACCTCCGTACCGGATTCCCCATCGTGTACACCTCAGCAGACAGCGTGCTCCAGATTGCAGCCCATGAGGAGGTTATTCCCCTTTCTGAACTCTACGCAATGTGTGAGAGAGTTCGGGCCATTATGACGGGAGAGCACGCCGTTGCCCGAGTCATTGCCCGGCCTTTTTCAGGGGAGCCGGGAGCATTCTACCGGACTCCTCATCGCCGTGACTTCTCCCTTCCTCCGCCCCGCGAAACCATTCTCGACGTGCTTTCTCAGAAAGGGAAAAAGGTCGTGGGGATAGGGAAAATCCGGGACATCTTTGCCGGACAGGGAATTACAGAGAGCTTCCCCACCAAGAACAACGAGGAAACCTTTGCTACCCTTCAGAAGATGGTGCCAAGAGGCGACGTCGCCCTTGTATGGGCAAACTTTAACGACTTTGACACCCTGTACGGCCACCGTAACAACCCCCATGGTTTTGCCCAGGCCTTAGAGGCGTGGGATAGAGAGCTTGAAAGCTTTCTCTCTTCTTTGGGAGAAGACGACATCCTCATCATCACCAGCGACCATGGATGTGATCCAACCACCCCGAGTACAGACCATTCCCGGGAATACGCCCTTCTTCTTGCCTTCTCCCCACGAACACCCCGGGGAGGGTGTCTAGGAATCCGCAAGACTTTTGCCGACGTGGCAGCTACTGTTGCCGAGCTCTTCGAGGTGAGGTGGCATGGACCAGGAGAAAGCTTTGCTCCGTACCTTGTATCGCGATGACGTTCTTGAGCACCTCCGGAGTGTGGCAAGTGTTTCTCCCCTGCACCCCCTGTGCGCCCTCGTGGCGGGATCGGGATGGGGCGGATGCGTTGAAGGAGAAACCGTTGAGGAATTCGCCCTTGCAAGGCTCCACCCTTCGCTTTGCCCAGGAGTTCCGGGACACCGGGGAATTCTTCGCCTTGTGCGCCTTCCTCAGGGCCATCTTCTTGTGGTCGAGGGACGCCTTCACCTCTACGAAGGATACGGACTTCCTGAAGTGCTTCTCCCCATCACTTTTGCGCATTTTCTCGGCGTGCAGATTGTCATTCTCACCAACGCCTCGGGGAGCCTCTCTCCCTTCCTCCGTCCGGGGAGCATCTTAGTTTTGTCCGACCAGATAGACTGGACCTTCATCCCCGATTGCTTCCCCCGGGCCGTCTTCGACGAAAAGCTCCGGTATCTGGCCCTGCGGGGAGCCTGGACCTGCGGACTTTCTGCCCTTGAGGGCGTGTATGTGGGGGTTCTTGGGCCTTCCTTTGAGACGAAGGCAGAAATCCAGATGCTTGGATTCCTGGGAGGACACACCGTGGGGATGTCAACGGTGAAAGAATCGAAGTGGGCAAGGGGCCTTGGCATGAAGGTCCTGGCCCTTTCCCTTGTGACCAACTGGGGAACGGGACTCTCGCCATTTCCCCTCTCCCACGAGGAAGTCTTATCCCTTGCAGAAACCCAGAAGCCCCTCCTCAGAACATTCCTCCATCACATTGTGACGGAGATTCTCCATGAAAATCGTTGTGAGTCATGAAGGAACGGATTTCGACGCCTTTGCCTCCATGTTTGCCGTGACCAAGGTTTTCCCCGGAACCCACATTGTCCTCTGGGGGACGGTTAACCCCAACGTCCGGCACTTCCTCTCCCTCCACGGCACGTTCTTCCCCTTCCTCACGGAAAAGGACGTGGACTGGAACGCCGTGGAGACCATCTACGTCGTCGATACGGTATACCTTGAACGGCTGAGCAAAGCAGGTCACCTCATTCGGGAAAACCGGGTTGATTATTTTGTCTTTGATCACCACCCGGTGGAAGAAAAAGACGTTCCCCCGCGTGCGCTGCTCAGAAACCGTGGCGCTTGCACCACCATCCTGGTAGAAAAAATCAGGGAGGCAGCCTTACCCCTTTCTTCCCTTGAGGCCACCCTGCTCCTTCTTGGCATCTACGAGGATACCGGATCCTTCACCTTTCCCACCACAACCGCTTTTGACCTTCAGGCCGCGTCCTTCCTGCTCTCCCAGGGAGGTATGGTGAGCTACATCCCCCGGTTCACACGGGTGGTGCTCACGAAGGAACAGGAAGAGGTCCTCAGGGCCATGGTCCGTGCCCTCACTGTAGAGGACATCAACGGTGTTCCTGTGCATTTCTGCGTTCTCTCTTTTCCACAGTATCTTGAGGGCCTGTCGCTTCTTGTGCACCGGCTCATGGAAATGGAGGACATAGAGGTCTTTTTTGGTATCTTTGCCATGGAGAATAAAGTCCATGTCATTGCGCGAAGCCGTCTTGAGGGAGTCAACCTCCATGAGATTCTTGGGAAAATCGGCGGAGGAGGGCATCAGAGTGCGGCCTCCGCTACCTTCCGCAACCGGAGCCCTGAAGAAGTCCAGGAGGAAATCCGCCACCTCCTGTACCGGTCGGTTTCTTTTACCAGGGCCTTTGAGGTGATGTCGCATCCGGTGAAAACCGTTTCTCCAGAGACGACCATTGAGGAGGCCTTCGCCCTCCTTTTGCGCTTCGGTTTTTCTGGCCTTCCGGTTGTGGACAGGGAGGGGAAACTGGTTGGGCTCATTGCCCGAAGAGATGTGGAAAAGGCCCTGCACCATGGTCTGCGCTGGGCTCCCGTGAGGAGCTTTATGTCTTCCCAGCTCGTTACGGTGGGTCCTGAGGAGTCCCTGGTCCGGGTACGGAATCTGATGGTGGAAAAGGACGTGGGAAGAGTTCCGGTGGTGAAGGACGGAAGAATCCTGGGCATCATTACCCGAAGCGATGTCCTGCGGGCCATGCACCAGAAGGAGAACCTCGTGCTCCAGCGCATGACCCGTGTGTCTTTAGCGGAAAAACTCTACCAGCACTTTGGACGGGATTATCTTCTACTCCTTGAGCAGGTGGCTGAAACTGCGAAGCGTGCCGGTGTTAAGGTTTACCTCGTGGGGGGAGTGGTCCGGGACATTATCCTTGGAGTGCCCAATGAAGACCTCGACCTTGTGGTTGAGGGAGATGCCATCGCCTTCGCCCGTCTTCTTGGAAACCGCTTCAGGGGGAAGGTCGTTCCGTATCCCCCCTTTGGAACCGCTATCCTCTTTCTCCCGGACGGAAAGAGAATTGACCTCGCTTCAGCACGTCACGAGTTCTATGCCTTTCCCGGGGCTTCTCCCCAGGTGGAATACGCCAACCTCCGGCGAGACCTTTTCCGGCGAGATTTCACCGTCAACGCTATGGCCATCAGTCTCCACCCCGACAGCTGGGGGGAACTTTTTGATTTCTTCGGAGGCCTTAAGGATCTTGAGAAAGGCGTCCTCCGGGTTCTCCATCCCTTAAGCTTTGTGGAAGACCCTGCCCGGGCTATTCGGGCCGTTCGCTTTGAGGGGAAGTACGGTTTTTCCATCGAACCTTTCACCTTGAGTCTCTTGCAGCAGACTGTCCGGGAGAGCTTCCTCATGAAAATCAAGCCAGACCGCCTTAAAGAGGAACTTTCCCTCATCCTCGCACTTCCCGATTTTCCTCGCTACCTTTTCCGAATGTACCAGCTCGATATGTTCCCCGCCCTCTTTCCCGGATGCATCTGGAAGAAGGAATTCGAGACCATTTACAGGAGACTCCTGGACATTCTGCGCACCCATGACACCTCTTCCTGTGATCCCCTCCTTCTGAAGCTTTCGCCCCTTTTTGGTTCCATGGACCCGCAGTTCCTCGAGAACCTCAAAGCCAGGCTCTCTCTGTCAAAAAAGAGCGTTCAAAAAATCGCGACCTTCCATGAAAAGCGAGAGCAAACCTTAGCGGAGCTCTCCCAGGAATCCCTTAAAAATTCCCGGGTTTACCTCCTGTGCTCTGCCATACCCCTTGAATTCCTTTTCCTCCTCCTTGCCGAACACGAGGGAATGGTTCACAAGCGTATCGAGCAATACCTCAGAGAATGGAGGAACGCAAGACCCATTCTTGATGGTCTTGCTCTCGAGGCCCTGGGCATCCCGAAAGGACCGATATATGGTAGAATTCTCCATGAACTTCTCCTTGCCCAGCTCGATGGAGAAGTCACAACTCCCAAAGAGGGGGAACATTTCGTACGGGCTTTTCTGGAGAGGATGAACAATGACCGGAAGAGAACGCATTTTTAGCGGTATGCGACCAACTGGACGGATGCACATCGGACACTACTTCGGGGTTCTGAGGAACTGGGTCCGTCTGCAGCATGAGTACGAGTGCATCTTCGGGGTGGCCGACTGGCATGCCCTGACGACGTCTTTTGAGAACACAAAGGATCTTGAAATACACATGATCGACATGGTGACGGACTGGCTGAGCGTGGGAATTGACCCCCAGAAGTGCCTCCTCATGGTCCAGTCCCTTGTGCCAGAGCATGCTGAGCTCCACCTCCTGTTTTCCATGATTACCCCCGTGGGGTGGCTTGAGCGAAATCCGGTTCTCAAACAGCAGCTCCAGGACATGGGTCTCAAGGAAGCCGTAGGGTACGGCCACCTGGGGTACCCGGTACTCATGGCCTCTGATATCCTCATCTACAAGGCGAGCAAGGTCCCCGTGGGGGAAGACCAGGTTCCCCACATTGAGATTACCCGGGAAATCGCCCGCCGGTTCAATAGTCTGTATGCTCTGGTTTTCCCTGAACCCCAGGCTCTGCTCACTGACTCCCCTCGCATCCTGGGAATCGATGGGAGGAAGATGAGCAAAAGCCTCGGAAACCAGATTGGGCTTTCTGAGCCTCCTGGGGAGATTCGCCGAAAGGTTCTGGCAATGTTCACAGATCCCGAGAAAATCCGCAGGAACGACCCGGGGCATCCTGAGCGTTGCAACGTTTTTACCTTCCACAGGGCCACTGGCAACGCAAGGGTGGAAGAAATCGAAAGGGATTGCCGGAGTGGAGCCCTGGGGTGTGTGACCTGCAAACAGGAACTGGCAGAACACCTGATCCAGTTCCTCGAAGCCATTGCTCCACACCGGGGAGAATACGAGGGCAAACAAGAACTTGTACGAGAGATTCTCGTTGAGGGAAGCAGGAGAGCCCGCCTCCTTGCCCGGGAGACTCTGGAAGAGGCCCGAAGGGCCATGGGCATCCATTATGGAGTCGCGCGATAGAGCGTACTGGGAACATCGTCTTGCCCAGTGTTCTTCTTTCCTTGAGCGAGCGGACGTTCTTGAAGAACTCCTGAACTTTCTCCAGGAGGAGCTGGCGAAGGCCCTTGGGGACAGGGAAGGAGAATATGAAGAACCTCACAAAGAGCAGCATGAAAAGGACTTTTTCGAGCTCTTCGTGGAGGCTCTGGAAGCCCTCCAGAGGAGGGAGGAGAACACCATAGGCGCTCCGCCGGAGCGCCGGAAAGCCCTCGGTGCAGAGGTGGCTCATGATCCCTGCGCCCTTAGCCTCCAGGACCTTCTGGAACTCTACGGACTGTACCTTGGGGAAGGGGTAGAGGAGTGCTTTCCACTTCCCGACACCGAATTTGCACACCTTCTTGAAGAAAGGCGCAGGGCGATTCTCTCCCGGTGTCGCGAAAACCTCCTCCTTCCCATGGGGCACTTCTTCAGCGACTGCAAAAACAAAAAAATGACGATCGCCACGTTTCTTGTACTCCTTGACCTGGTCTTCCGAAACATTCTGTTCATGCGGCAAGGGAGAAACGGAGAGATCCTCCTTGGATGGGCAGGACCGGAAAATGCTGCAGAATCTCCTTGAGGGATTGCTTTTCTCTTCCCCCCACCCTGTGAGTCTGGGGGAGATGGAGCGGGTAACAGGGAGAAACGAGGAGGAAATCCTCCATGCCCTTCAGGAGCTAAAGCAATCCTATGAAGCCCGGGAGGGAGCGTTGGCCATCCGAAGGGTGGGGAAGAAATGGCAGATGGTCGTCCGTCCTCAGTACGGGGCGCTGCTTCGGGAACATCTCCGCCGCAGTTTCTCAAGAACGCTTTCCCGCGGTGCCCTTGAGACTCTGGCTATTGTGTCTTTGTACCAGCCTGTGACGAAGGTCGATATCGACCTCAAAAGAGGAACGGACTCCACCCAGGCTCTCCGAACCCTTCTCAGAACAGGCCTTGTCACCGTCTGTGGAAGGAGTTCCGCTCCTGGTCGACCGTTTCTTTACCGGGTAACAGAGAAGTTCTTTCAGACCTTTGGGCTTGAGGGAGAGGAAGAACTCGAGAAGCTGAAGCGTCTTCTTGGAGAGAAAGGCTATGGAACGGCTCAACAAATTCCTGGCCCGGGCCGGAGTGGCCTCGCGGAGAAAATGTGACCAGCTCATCGCAGAAGGAAGAGTGACGGTGAACGGAATCGTGGTGACGAACCCCGCTACCCGTGTCTCGGAGAACGACCTTGTCCTTGTGGATAACGTTCCGGTGCGCCCGGTGGAACGCCATGTGTACATTGAGCTCCACAAACCCCGTGGGTATCTCACAACCCTCAAAGACCCTTACGGACGGAAGACCATTGCCGAGCTCCTCCAGGATATCCCGTACCGGGTGTTCCCGGTCGGTCGCCTGGACCGGGACAGCGAGGGGTTATTACTACTCACAAACGACGGGTTCCTCACGTACGTCTTCACCCATCCCAGGTTCGGCGTGGAGAAGAGGTACCTTGTCTATGTTCAGGGAGAGGTTCAAGTTGAAGACCTCGAAAGGCTTAAGGTGGGGATTCCCCGGGGGGAGGAATTCTACCGCATTGTGTCTGGTCGGGTGCTTGAGAAAAAAGGAGAAACCTCGCTCGTTGAGGTGGTGCTGACGGAGGGGAAAAAACACGAAGTCCGAATTCTCTTTGACGCCTTGGGTTTTCCCGTGATACGGCTCATCCGTGTGGGCATGGGACCTCTTACTCTGGACCCGGAGCTTCCTCCAGGGAAATGGCGGTATCTCCGGAAAGATGAGGAGGAGAAACTCAGGGCGTACCTTGCGGAGCGGGGGCAGACGTGAAGGAAGAGAAAGGCCTTGTGCAGCTCTTCTTTGGAGATGGGAAGGGCAAAACCTCCGCGTCTTTGGGGGTGCTTTTGCGAGCCTCCGGGCACGGAAAGAAAGCCCTTTTCCTTGCCTTCTTCAAGGGGAGATTCTCGGGAGAGATCGCGGCGGTTCAGTTTCTTCCGGGAGTGGAATACTACCAGTTTGGAACCGGAACATTCATCCGGGACGGGAGTCCTGGACCTCTCGAAAGGCAGGAATTCCTCCGCGGCTGGCATATGGCCCGTCTGGCCCTCCTTGAAGGTACTCATGACCTTGTCATTCTTGACGAGTTCCCCTATGCTTTCTTTTGGGGGCTCCTCACCTTTCAGGAGTTCTCCGAGGTCCTTGCTTTCCGAAAACCCTGGGTGGAGGTCGTCCTGACGGGGAGAAAGGTCCCCCAGGAACTCCTTGAAGTTGCCGACCTCGTTTCTGAGATACGGAACATTCGCCACCCTCTTGAGAGGGGGATTCAGGCGCGAAGGGGGTTCGAATACTGAGTGAAGGTCGTACGCGGAATTCGGGGGGCAATAACAGTTGACCGGGATGAGCGGGAAGAGATCAAGCAGGCAAGCCTTGAGCTCTTCACGCAGATCCTCGCAGAGAACGAACTTTCCCCCGACGACATCGCGGGGGTCTTCATCACCGCTACACCGGACCTCAGGTCGGTCTTCCCTGCGGAGGTCATCAGGGAACAGGAATGTTTCCGCTATGTCCCCATCCTCTGCGCCCAGGAAATGGACGTGGAGGGAGCTTTAAAAAAGTGCATTCGAATGCTCGTCCTTGCCCACACTTCAAAAGGCCCACAGGAGGTTCGTCACGTTTACCTCCGCGGGGCCCAGTCCTTGCGGAAAGACCTTTGTCAGAGAGGAGGAAAGATGTGAGACGCGCTCTGGTCTTGCCCTTCCGGGGTACCATCCAGGGGGCAATCCTGTGTCCACGGGATAAATCCCTGAGTCATCGAGCAGCATTCATTGGAGCCCTGAGCGAGGGAGAAACTCACATTAGCGGGTTCTCCTTCTGTCGCGACTGTCTTGCAACGCTCTCCTGCATCCGCGCTCTGGGGGTTGAGGTTCACACTTTTCCCGAAGAGGGGAAGGTGGTCATCCGAAGTGGAGGGTTGTCTGCGCTCAGGGAACCAGAGGATGTCCTGAACGCAGAGAATTCGGGAACAACAATCCGTTTCATGGCAGGGATTGCTTCAGGAATCCGGGGGTTAACGGTCCTCACAGGGGATGAGAGCCTTCGCCGCCGACCGATGCGACGGGTTATTGAACCCCTCAGGAAAGCCGGGGTGGAGATTGGGGGGAGAGGGGGAGACCGTTTCCCCCCTCTCTTCATACGGGGGAAGGGTAGCGTCCTGCCTTTCCACCATGTCCTCGAAGTTCCCAGTGCTCAGGTGAAATCCGCGCTCCTTTTTGCTGCACTATGGGGAGAGGGGAAGTCCACCATTGTTGAGCCCCTTCCATCACGGAACCATACCGAGAATATGCTCCGGTATGTGGGCGTACCGCTTCACGAAGACCATGGAGTCATCACCATTGAGCCCCCCGGGAGAATCTCCGCCTCTTCCTTTGACCTTCCAGGAGACATTTCTTCAGCCGCCTTCCTCATGGCCCTTGCGCTCTGCATTCCTGGAAGTTCCCTCCTAATTCAGGATGTAGGACTGAATCCGACACGGACAGGGTTCCTCCGGTGCCTTGAACGAATGGGTGGAAGGTACCGCGTGCTTGGGCGACGGAAAACCTTTGGAGAAGAGCGGGGGGATATCCTCGTTGAGTACTCCGAGCTTGTGGCCACATCTGTGGAGCCGGAGGAGATCCCCCTTTTGATTGACGAAATCCCCATCCTTGCCGTGATTGCGGCCAAAGCCAGGGGGGCAACGATCATCTCCGGTGCTCAGGAACTCCGGGTAAAGGAAAGTGACCGCCTTTTCGCCATTGCCCGGGGCCTGCAGTCCCTGGGGGTGAACGTCGGGGAAAAAGAGGACGGCCTCATCATCCACGGCCCATGCGCCTTTCGGGGTGGAACCGTGCAGAGCTTTGGCGACCACCGGATTGCCATGAGCTTCATCATCGCCGGCCTTCTGGGCGAAGAAAACGTGGTGGTTGAGGACGTCGACTGTGTGGATGTGAGTTACCCTTCCTTTTTTACAGACCTTGGAAAGCTTGGCATCCGGAGTGTCACCGTCGAGGAGGCTTGCTAAAGGCCGTGAAACAGCACATCGCCATTGATGGCCCTGCTGGAGCGGGGAAAAGCACGGTTGCCCGGCTTCTTGCCCGGCGGCTTGGTTACCTCTACCTCGATACCGGGGCTTTCTACCGGGCTGTAACGCTGCACTTCCTCGAGCTCGGTCTGGGAAAGGAGGACCTGGAAAGGGGGGAAATTGCCCGTTTCCTCCAGTCCGTACGCATCGACATTTACCCCGGGGACGAGACCAGGATTTTCCTGAACGGTCGAGATGTTTCCCGGGACATCCGGACTCCTGAAGTCGACGCACTCGTCTCCTATGTGGCAAAAGCACCCGAAGTGCGGGACTTTCTCAGGGAAGTGCAGCGGCATATTGCGCTCTCCCGGCCCTCGGTGGTCGAGGGAAGAGACATCGGAACGGTTATCCTTCCTGAAGCGGACCTCAAGGTTTTCCTCACCGCCCTCCCGGAGGTTCGGGCCAGGAGGCGATGGCAAGAACTCGCCTTGCGGGGGAAGAAAGTGGATTACAAGGCGGTTTTGAAAAACGTACTGGAGAGAGACAGCATCGATTCCCAGAGGTCCTGTGCTCCCCTGCAGCAGGCTCAAGACGCGGTGGTCGTTGATACCTCACACCTCACCGTAGAGGAAGTGGTGGAGAAACTCTACATCCTGGCGACGGAGGGAAACCATGGAGGTTCGTGTGGCCACCTCTTTCGGATTCTGTAAGGGGGTACGGCAGGCCTTCGCGCTTGCGGAGCGCTCTTTTGAGCTTGGGAGCCCGGTGTACTTTCTGGGAGAGCTCGTGCACAACCACGACGCCATGGAAACGTTTCGTGCCAGAGGTGCCCGCATCGTCGAGAACCCCGAGGAGATTCCTTCCGGGGCTGTCGTGGTCACCCGGTCCCATGGGATACCGAAGGACGTATGGGAAGGGCTCCTGAAGAAGAATGCGACCATCGTCGACACAACCTGCCCAAAGGTGAAACGGGTTCAGGTTCTGGCCCGGCGACTTGAGGAGGAGGGGTACCACCTTGTGGTCTTTGGAAAGGCTTCGCACCCCGAGGTTCAGGCCCTTCTGAGCGTCCTCAAAAAGCAAGCGCAGGTCGTTGCAGCCCCAGAAGAGTGGCAGAAAGTCTTTGCTGTGGACCACCAGGGTCCCTTTGCTGTGCTGGCCCAGACAACCTTTCCCAGCGTTCTTTTGCAACAATTCGAGAACTGGGTTCGGGAGCAAGGCCTCTTGGGGGTTCGGATAGTCCACACCCTCTGCGATGAAACCGAAAAGCGCCAGAGGGAGCTTGAGCAAAACCTGGAACAAAATCCGGGGGATGTGGTTATTGTTGTTGGAGGAAAGCACAGTGCCAATACCCGTTCACTCTTTGTCCTCGCCGAAAGGCGAGGGGTGCCGGTGTTTTGGGTGGAGAACGCCGCCGAGCTCCGATTGCTTTCGCTCCCAAAGAGGGTATCGTTTTTCGTCACAAGCGGCACGTCAACTCCGGACTGGGTTGTTCAGGAAGTCGTCGCCTACCTCCAGTCCCTGTAGTGTTGGGGTTCTTTGGCCATGAGGGATAACTTTCCTCTCTGCGTCCTTGTCGGAAGGACGAATGTGGGCAAGTCGACCCTTTTCAACCTCCTTGTGGGTGAACGGGTCGCCATCGTGGACCCCACCCCGGGTGTCACCCGGGATTGGATTGAACGTGTGGTGTCGGTGAAAGGTCTTGCGATACGCCTGGTGGACACCGGAGGGATATCCCTGGGAGAGGAAGGATTGCAAAAGGCAGTGGAGGAGCGTGTCTGGCGGCTCGTTGACGAAGCCCAGCTTGTCCTTTTTCTCGTCGACGGGCGGGTACCACTGACTAGGGTGGAGGCCGAGGTCATTGCCACACTTCGCAGGAAGCAGCGACCATTCTTTGTGGTAGTGAACAAACGCGAGGGCCTCACCCATGAGCCACCTCCTCCTGAGATTCTCGAGCTTGGGGGAGGAAAGGTTTTCCAGATTTCCGCAAAGCATGGAGATGGCGTTGCCCGCCTCAAGGAGGCCATCTTCCGAGAACTCAAGGAATTCAGGAATCCCAAAGCCTCTGCGATATCCCTTTCAGGAGGCATTCCTGTGGCCATTGTGGGGAAACCCAACGTGGGCAAATCGACGCTTTTTAATAGCCTCCTCGGGGAGGAACGGGCTATCGTGAGTCCGATGCCTGGAACCACGAGGGATGCCGTTGAAGCCCCGTTGCGAGGATCCTACGGCTACTACCTTCTTGTGGATACCGCTGGCCTCCCCAGGAGGAAAAACATCCGGGATCGGGTCACGCTGTACGCAACGTTCCGGACCACGGAACGCCTTGCCGACGCTGAGCTCTGTCTTCTTGTCCTTGATCCCTTTCAGGGTGTGACCCGCCAGGATCGGAGAATTGCCGGAGAAATTGCCCGACTGCACAAATGTTGTATCGTGTTCGTGAATAAAGTCGACGCGCTCCTTGCTAAAAACCCCAACCTGTCTCCGGCGGAACTCTGCAAGAGGGCCCGTGTCGACCTTCCCGCCCTCCACTACGCGGCATTCCGCGCCGGCTCAGCCCTTGATGCCTCCTCGGTTCGAGAAGAACTCCTCCCCCTCATGGCCGGTGTGGTCACCCGTTTCCACCAGACGGTTCGAGAAGACGTCCTCAACGGGAGAGTCCGGGAAAGGATTCACCGGCAGCTCTCTGTGCTTCCCAGAAGAAGGAAACCCCGCCTTGAGATGCTTCTCCAGCAGGGTGTAGCTCCACCCCATTTCCTCGCGGTGGTGGAGGGTGTCCGGGAAAAGGACGAGGAAAAACAGTGTCTGAACATCATCGAGAAGGTCCTGCGAGAGGAGATGGACTGGGAAGGTGTACCGCTTCGAATCACAGTGCAGCGAAAAGGAGAGAGAGTACCTCAGAGCGTACTGGAACTATCTCCAGAATGAGCGACGGTGTTCTCCCCACACCCTGGAGAACTATTTTCGTGTTCTTGGTCAATTCGTGGAATTCCTGCGGACCCGGGGGAAAGACCTCTGCCTCGTGGACACCCAGGATGTGAATGACTTCTTCGTGCATCTCCGCGTGCACCGGAATTTAAAACGGATTTCTCAGAGTCACCGTGCTTCGGTCCTTCGGAGCTTTTTCCGGTTCCTGCGCCGCCGTGGTTTCCTCTCGGAGAATCCCTGCGATGGTCTCGGACAGCTCCGCGTGGAGAAAAAGCTCCCCCAGTTTCTGACCCAGGAAGAAGTTGCAAAGATCCTCGATACCCTGAAACGGGAAAGAGATGAACATCCTGGAGATTTCTCTTGTGCAAGAAACTGGGCACTTCTTGAGCTCCTCTACGCAAGTGGTGTGCGGGTGAGCGAGGCTTCCCGGATAAAGCTTGAAGACATAGACTTCGCAAAAAACACAATCCGGGTGCGAGGAAAGGGGGGAAAGAACGAATCGTTCCTTTCAATGAAGCCACAAAAAAGGCCCTGGAGACGTATCTTGAGCTGTGGAGCACCGCCTTCCCAAAAGCCGAATTCCTCTTCGTGAACCGTTCCGGAGAACCCCTCACGCCCCGGGGGATCAGGAACATCGTGGACAGTGCAGCAAGTAGAGCCGGCATCTGGGGGAAGAGGGTTTTCCCCCACATCTTCCGGCACAGTTTCGCTACCCACTTCCTTGCCGGCGGGGGTGAACTGCGCGTCATCCAAGAAGCTCTGGGGCATTCAAGTTTGTCCACAACTCAGGTGTACACTCACCTTGATTGGGATAAAATGAAAAAGGTGTACGAGAACGCCCATCCTCACGCCCGGAGAGCGAGGGAGAAGAAGACGTGATGCGCGCAACTACTGTCATTGCCGTCCTGAAAGATGGAAAAGGCGCAATGGCCTGTGACGGTCAGGTGACCATGAACGAGGCCGTTCTGAAACGGGGAGCCAGGAAGATCCGACGGCTCTACCAGGATAGGGTACTGGCAGGCTTTGCAGGGAGTGGGGCTGACTGTCTGACCCTGCTTGAACGCCTCGAGGAAAAGCTCAACACGTACGGTGGCAATCTCCCCCGTGCGGCGATAGAACTGGCGAAGATGTGGCGTACCGATAAAGTGCTGCGCCAGCTGGATGCGCTGCTTTTGGCCATGGACACTTCCCATATCTTCCTTATCTCCGGTCGGGGTGATGTGGTCGAACCTGATGAACCGGTGGCCGCCATCGGCTCAGGAGGAAACTACGCCCTGGCAGCGGCAAAGGCGCTTCTGCGCCACACCAACCTCGAGGCCCGGGACATTGCCCGTATCGCCCTCCAGATTGCCTCGGAAATCTGTATTTACACCAACGACAATGTCTTTCTGGAAACCTTAGGGGAGGAAAGAACGTGATGGAGGAGAGTCTCACCCCGGAGGAAATCGTACGGGAACTTGATAAATACATCGTGGGGCAAAGTGAAGCCAAAAAGTGTGTGGCTATTGCCCTCAGAAACCGGATGCGACGGCGGATGCTCCCTCCAGAAATTGCTGAGGAAATCACCCCAAAGAACATCATCATGATCGGTCCGACAGGAGTTGGGAAAACAGAAATCGCCCGTCGTATTGCAAAACTCACCAATGCACCGTTTCTGAAAGTGGAGGCGACGAAGTTTACCGAAGTCGGATATGTGGGCCGGGATGTGGAATCCATCATCCGGGATCTCACCGAGCTTGCCATTCGCATGGTGAAAAACGAACGCATCAAGACTCAGGAGGAGAGAGTGCGAGAAATCGTGGAGGAAAGAATCCTTGACGCTCTTATGGCCCAGGATTCTGGAAGGGACGAGGAAGCAGACCTCGAAAGCTCGCCCCGGGTGGATGTAGTATGGCCGACAGTCTCTGCTTCGCTTGCCAGGACTCGGGAAAAACTCCGGGAGAAACTTCGCAGGGGAGAGCTTGAAGAACGTATCATTGAGATCGAGGTTGAAGAAAGCTCTTTTCCAGTGGAATTTGTGGCTGCAAGTGGCATGGAAAGTCTGGGCATTGACTTGCGGGACGTTTTCGGAAGCCTCTTCCCACCTCGAAGGAAGCGAAAGCGAATGAAGATCAAGGATGCCCGGGAGGTTCTTTTCAACCAGGAGGTTCAGAGAGCTATCGATATGGACGACGTCGTGCAGGAGGCCATCCGAAGGGTGGAGGAAACAGGCATCGTCTTCATCGACGAAATCGACAAAATCGTCTCCCCTCCGGGAGGAGGATATGGCCCGGACGTCTCCCGGGGTGGCGTGCAGCGGGATCTCCTTCCCATCGTTGAGGGTTCGACAGTTCTGACAAAACACGGTCCTGTTCGGACAAACCATATCCTCTTCATTGCTGCGGGAGCCTTTTCTCAGTCTAAACCTTCAGACCTCCTTCCCGAGCTCCAGGGACGTTTCCCCATCCGGGTAGAGCTCTCTCCACTCTCCGAAGAGGACCTGTACCGCATCCTCGTTGAGCCGTACAACTCCCTGGTGAAACAGTACAAGGCCTTGCTATCCACCGAAGGGGTTTCCATTGACTTTACCGAGGACGCCCTCCGCGAGATCGCCCACATTGCCTACTCGCTGAACGAAAAGATGGAGAACATCGGAGCGCGGAGGCTGTACACCGTTGTGGAAAAGGTCCTCCAGGACATCTCGTTCAACGCACCGCGTCTTAAGGGGCAGCACATCGTGATCGACCGGGAGTACGTCAGAAAACAGCTCCAGGATATCCTCAAGGATGAAGACGTCACAAGGTACATTCTCTGATGAGGGGGACTTGTGGCGTTCCTGCCCTTCGTGCTATACTTACCCAGGTTTTGAGCACGCATGCGGGGAACCCTCCGGTGCCTTTTATGGTTCTCCCCGCAGAGGAAAAAAACCGGAAGGAGGATCGGCCTATGGCTGTTGTTACCATGAAGCAGCTGCTTGAGGCAGGGGTCCACTTCGGCCACCAGACCCGGCGATGGAACCCCAAAATGAAGCCGTATATCTTCACCGAGCGGAATAATATCTACATTATCGACCTGCAGAAAACCGTCGAGCTCACCGAAAAAGCGTACAACTTCGTGAAAGAACTCGCCCGCCAGGGTGGTACGGTGCTCTTTGTGGGGACGAAAAAGCAGGCTCAGGAAGCCATCCAGCAGGAAGCTCAGCGCTGTGGCATGTTCTACGTCAACCAGCGCTGGCTGGGCGGCATGCTCACGAATTTCGCCACCATCCGGAAGAGCATCGAACGCCTGAAGAACATCGAGGCCATGGAGGCCAGAGGGCTTCTGGAGAAGCTCCCGAAAAAAGAGGTCATGCAGCTTCTCAAGAGGAAAGCCCGCCTGGTGAAGTACCTGAGTGGTATCCGGGATATGGAACGTTTACCTGATTGCCTGTTCATCGTCGATCCCCGCAGGGAGCGAAATGCCGTTCTTGAGGCCCGTCGTCTGGGGATCCCTATCGTTGCCATCGTGGACACGAATTGCGACCCAGATGAAATCGACTACGTCATCCCGGGCAACGACGACGCCATTCGTGCCATCCGTCTTTTCGCCTCTCTCATTGCCGATGCCGTCATCGCGTCATCGAAGGCCGGAGGCTGGCCACAGAGGGCGCTGACGTTGTGCCCACCACGGGAGTCGCCATCCCTGAGGAAACCCAAGAGGAGGCTTCAGTCATCCTTGAAGAACTTGAGGAGCTTGAGGAGGAAGAACAATGAGCGTCAACAGCAAAGACATTTTAGAACTCAGGAATCGAACCGGTGCAGGGGTCATGGACTGTAAGAAGGCCCTTCTCGAGGCAGGGGGAGACCTGGAAAAAGCCTGTGAGATTCTCCGCCGGAAAGGCATCGAGATTGCAGCAAAAAAGAAAGAACGCACCACCCGGGAGGGGTTGATTGGCGCTTACGTCCACACGGATGGGAAAATCGGAGTGCTCGTTGAGGTGAACTGTGAAACAGACTTTGTTGCCCGAACAGAGGAATTCCGAAACCTCGTCAAGGAGCTCTCACTGCAGATCGCCGCGCAGGCACCTCGCTGGATTGCTCCCGAGGACGTTCCTGAGGACGTCCGAAAGAGTGAGGAAAGCTTCTACTGGGAAGAGCTGAAGGAAAGCAACAAGCCTGAGGAAGTGAAGCGGAAGATTGTGGAAGGGAAGATGAAGAAGTTCTACGAGGAGCACTGCCTCCTCGAACAGGAGTACATCCGTGACCCTGAGAAGAAGGTGAAGGACCTTCTCGTTGAGGCCATCGCCAAACTCGGGGAGAACATCGTTGTGCGGCGTTTTGTCCGCTTTAAGCTGGGTGAAGGAGATGACGAGTGATTCATTGCGCTTCAAAAGAATCCTTCTGAAACTCTCGGGGGAGGCACTTAAAGGGTCTCTCCCTTCGGGAATCGATACACAGGTGCTTGCTTACCTTGCAGCGGAAATCGATGCTGTTCGATCCCTGGGTGTTGAGGTTGCCGTGGTGGTAGGAGGGGGGAACATCTTTCGGGGAAGGAGTGCTGGAGAAAAGGGCATCAGTCGGGTTACAGCAGATTACATGGGCATGCTGGCTACAGTCATCAACGCCCTGGCTTTGCAGGATTTCCTCGAAGAGCGGGGAATCCCAACCAGGGTGCAGACGGCGATTGAGATGCGAGAGGTAGCAGAACCCTACATCCGGAGAAGAGCCATCCGGCACCTCGAAAAGGGAAGAGTGGTGATCTTTGCCGGTGGAACGGGGAATCCATATTTCACTACCGATACCGCTGCAGCTCTGCGGGCTGCAGAAATCAAAGCCGATGCCCTCCTGAAAGCCACAAAGGTTGATGGGGTGTACGAGGCGGATCCTGCCTTTCACAAAGACGCCGCAAAGTTCGACACTCTTGATTACCTCGAGGTCCTCAATCGGGGACTGAGGGTTATGGATTCCACCGCTGTTTCCCTGTGTATGGAAAACCACATCCCCATCATCATCTTTAATATCAACCAGGCAGGAAATCTCCAGAAGATTGTCACGGGGCATAAGGTTGGAACGCTCGTGGGGAGGGAAAAGTATGAATGAACTCCTGAAACCCCTTCTGAAGGACGTTGAAAAACGCATGAAGCAGGCAGTGAACGTCGTGCGGGAGGAACTCTCCCATGTTCGCACCGGCCGGGCGTCTCCTGCACTCGTTGAGCATCTTGAGGTAGAGTACTACGGTACGACGGTGCAGCTCAAACAGATCGCCTCCATTACCACACCCGATGCTCGAACCATTCTCATTCAGCCCTGGGATCGCAACGCCCTGCCGCTCATTGAGAAGGCCATCTGGAAATCCGACCTGGGCTTCAATCCCACGGTTGACGCCACCGTCATACGAGTGAATCTCCCCCCACTCACCGAGGAACGAAGGAAAGAAATCGCTAAGATGGCCAAAAAGATTGTGGAGGATGGGAAGGTGGCGGTACGGAATCTCCGCCGGGAAGCTAACGAAGAAGTGAAGAAAATGGAGAAAGAGGGCAAAATCTCCGAGGACGAGAGCAAATGGGCCCAGGCCGAGATCCAGAAGCTGACCGATGAGCACGTTAATGAACTCGACGGTCTATGGGAGAAGAAGGAAAAAGAGATTATGAGCGTGTGAGCGTTCTCCTGCAGCATGTGGCCATCATTATGGATGGTAACGGGCGGTGGGCTGAGCGCCGGGGACTTCCCCGCCTTGAAGGGCATCGAAGGGGTCTTGAAACGGTACGGACTATCGTTGAAGAAACGGGACGCCTGGGCATCCCATTCCTGACGCTGTATTCTTTCTCTACCGAGAACTGGAGGAGGCCGCTCCAGGAAGTTCAGGGATTGCTTGCACTTTTTGAAGAGGCGATACTCCGCTATGGAGAAGAGCTTAAGAGAAACAACGTTCGTGTTCGTTTCCTGGGACGTCGGGAGGGTCTCCCAGAACATCTGAAGGCCATGATGCACGAGCTTGAGGAGCAAACAGCAATCAACCAAGGTCTTACCCTGAACCTTGCCCTGAATTATGGAGGAAGGGACGAGATCCTTCGGGCGGTGCAGCGTTTCCAAAAGGCACAGGGAGACTGGTCCACCCTGAGCGAAGAAACATTTCGCGTCTTCCTGGACACGGAGAACCAGCCTGATCCTGATCTCCTTATCCGTACCGGAGGCGAACAGCGTATCAGCAATTTTCTCCTCTGGCAAATCGCGTACACCGAACTCTGGTTCACTGATACCCTGTGGCCGGATTTCACCGTCTCCCATTTCCACCAGGCACTCGAGGATTTCGCCCGGCGAAAAAGGAAGTTCGGAGGTCTTGGTTGAGAAAAGCCGTGGTTCCCCAGGTTGACCTTAGGACACGAACGGTGACCATCGCCATCTTTCTCCCCCTTTTCCTGGTGCTGGTTCTTGTAAGCAGAATCACCCTTGTGGGTCTTTTCGCCGTGCTTTCCTTCCTGGCCTTCCAGGAATACTGGAAGATCGCCACGGGTGAAAAGAAACTTTTCGTCGTTCTCCTTTCGGGTATTGTGCTTTTCTGGACATACGCATCGCCCTGGGTCACCCGGAACCTACAGCTTCTCGGATGGTACGGTATCGCCCTTTTCCTTGCCGGGTGGGCAGTGCAGGACGCCAAAAAGTGCCTTGAACGGATGGGTTTCTTCCTCTTCGGGAACCTGTACTGTTTCGTTCTCCCCCTCTTCTGGGTGAGAATCGGCTTAGAGTTTTCTCCCTGGCTTCTCCTCTTCTTCGCCCTTCTTGTGTGGATCAACGATACCTGCGCCTACCTTTTCGGAACCTGGTGGGGAAACCACAAGATTGCCCCCTCCTTAAGCCCTGGAAAAAGCTGGGAAGGATTTCTTGGAGGAGCGGGGAGCACAGTCCTTGGAAGCGTCCTCGTCGGTTTTCTCGGGAGATTGCCCCTTCCATGGTCTTGCCTCTGTGGAGCAGTTATCCCTCCGGTAGCCCTTCTTGGGGATATGTTTGAGTCTGCCCTGAAGCGAAGAAGCAGTGTCAAGGACTCCGGAGAGCTGTTCCCTGGACACGGAGGCATTCTGGACCGTTTTGACGCCTTTTTCGCCGTTGGACCTCTGGTGTATCTTCTTGCTTTGTTCAGGAGAGGATGACCATGCGCGTTGCACTCCTTGGGTCTACAGGCTTTCTCGGAGAACAGATTCTCGAGGTCCTCAGCGCACACCGGGACTTCGAGGTTGTGCTCCTTGGGGGTTTCCGCAATGTCCTAAAACTCCTCAACCAGGCAACTTCCTTCCGTCCCCGGTACGTTTACAGTCCTCACCTTGAGGGACTCTCCGTCCCCTGCCATACCCTTACTTCCTGCGAAGAACTTGAAGCAGTCCTTCTTTCTGATGAAGTGGAAGGGGTCTTCTTCGCCGCAAGTGGTATCGCCTTTTTCGAGACCTTTCTTAAGCTTTTGCGAACAGGGAAAACCACCTGGGTGGGAAGCAAGGAACTCCTAATTCTTGCGGGAGACCTGGAGGGCAGTGGGTTGCTTTTGCGGTATCCCCATCTCATTCCTCTGGACAGCGAGCACAATGCCCTGTGGCAGATGCTCCGGTTGCTCCCCAGGGAAGAGATTGCTAAAGTGTATATCACCGCTTCCGGAGGGCCTTTCTACGAATGGCAGGGGTCCTTTACTGACATCACCCCCGAGATGGCTCTGGCCCATCCGAACTGGAAGATGGGAACCAAAATCACTGTGGACTCCGCAAACCTGGTGAACAAAGGCCTTGAGGTAATGGAGGCCTTTTTCCTTTTCGATATCCCCCAGGAGAAAATCGACGTGCTCATCCAGCGCGAAAGCGTGGTCCACGCCCTGGTAGAGATGAAAGACGGCTTTGTCTTTGGGGTTTTTGCCCCTCCTGACATGCGCCTTGTCATCCAGAACGCCATTTCCCCAAGAAGACTCGAACATCCTTTCCAGCGTCTCCGCTTTGCGGAACTCCGTACCCTGCACTTTGACTATCCGGTCCCCCAAAGATTCCAGGGTTTTTATCTGGCACTGTACGCCCTCTCCAGGGGCCAGGGCTATCCCACGCTTTTTTGCGGTGCTGACGAGGCATGCGTGCATCATTTCCTGACACGGAATATCTCCTTTGAAGACATTCCCTCGATTCTGGAGCAGGTTCTCGACCACGACGTATCTCCTCCCCGGAGTGTCTCTGAGGTCCAGCGCCTCTTCCAGCTGGGGTTCTCTCAGGCCGAGGCACTGATCCGTCAAAGGAGTATCCTGCGGTGATCACCGTTTTCGCCTTTATCTTCGTCTTGAGCCTCCTTGTTCTCGCCCATGAGTGCGGTCACTTCCTCATGGCTCGCCGTTTCGGGATCAGGGTCCTGCACTTTGCCCTGGGATATGGACCGAAAATCGTCTCCTGGATGTGGAGGGATGTGGAGTTTTCTATCCGAATGCTCCCCCTTGGGGGATACGTCCGCATGGCAGGGATGGAGGGGAATCTCATCGAGGGTCCAGGGGAATTCTCCGTCTCCTCTTCGGAGCGCTTCGATACGAAACCCCTCTGGCAGAGAAGCCTCGTCGTCCTTGCCGGTCCCTTGATGAACCTCCTCCTCTCGGTGTTTCTCCTCTTCATCGTCTTCAGCATTTCGGGCATTCCCACAGGGCGAATTGCGGTTCTCGAGGTCATGCCCGGTGGTCCCGCCGAAAGAAGCGGCATCCAGAAAGGGGATGTCCTCATCGCGGTGAACGGGAGGCCGGTGGAACGCATAGAAGAGGTCACCCAGACCATTGCCACAAGCCCGGGGAAGACCATAGTCCTTACCCTGGAGCGAAAAGGGAGCATTGTGGAGATTCCCGTGGTCCCCGAATGGAGTCCAGAGGAAAACCGGGCTCTTATCCGGGTGGTGTTCGGTGGGGAGAATAGGAGGTACCATCCCCTGGTGACGGTGGCAAAAAGTGCCATGACGGTGTTTGAATGGTTTGTGCTGAGCCTTCTTGGAGTTCTGTACACCATCACGGGAAGATTCCCCCTTGAGGTCACCGGACCCTTAGGTATAGCGCAGATGGCAGGACAGGCAGCAGCTTTTGGTTTTGTGAACCTCCTGGCCTTCGCAGCAGTGATCAGTGTTTTTCTGGCCCTTTTTAACCTCTTTCCTATCCCGGTCCTCGATGGAGGCCACCTTCTCATTTTCCTCTACGAGAAGGTGAGAGGTCGGCCCCTTGAAGAGGAAAAGAAAGGTATAATATATCTCATCGGTATCGTCTTTATCTTTCTTCTCTCCATTTTCGTCACTTATCAGGACGTTCTCAGAATTGTAGCGGGGAAATGAAGCGGCGGAGAACTCAGGAAGTTCCTCTCGGCTCCCTGACAGTTGGAGGAAATTCCCCTGTCTGGGTAGAAGCCATGGGAAGAAAGCACCCGGGGGAGTGGGTGAGCTGTCTGCAGGAGATTGAAGAGGCATTCTCCCAGGGTTGCGAGATTTTCCGAGTCGCCGTTTTCGATGAGCGTGGCGTTTTTGGTCTTCGAGAAATCAAAAAACGAAGCAGAGACCTTCCTCTTGTGGCGGATATCCACTTCACGCTCCAGTTTGCTTTCCAGGCCATTGAGGCTGGAGTTGATGCAGTACGCATAAATCCTGGCACCGTCCATGACGCCGGTCTTCTGGAATCCCTGATCGACTTTGCCCGGGACCGGGGAGTCACGCTTCGCATCGGGGCGAACACGGGTTCTCTCCCCCCATCCCTGCGCGGGAAGAAAAGAAACGAAGCACTGGTTGAGAGCGTTGGTCTGTGCGTGGAGTTAGCGGAAAAGAAAAACATGCGCCGCCTGATCCTCTCGGCAAAGTCCCCTGATATCGAGGAAACCGTAGAGGTGTACCGGAAGCTGAGCAGAGTCTTTCCGTATCCACTGCACATCGGGCTGACCGAAGCGGGAGGTGGGCTTGAGGGCATCGTGAAATCTTCTGTAGCGCTGGGAGTGCTCCTTGCCGAGGGCATTGGAGACACCCTCCGGGTGTCTCTGACGTCACAAAGCCCTGTTCTTGAAGTGAAAGTAGGGTGGGAAATCCTTGAAGCCCTCAACATACGGTCACGGGGCGTGACCGTCATCTCCTGCCCGACCTGTGCCCGGGTCAGGGGAAATGTGGTATCATGTGTCCAGAGGTTCCGAAGAGCCATCGCGCCCTTAGAGAAAGTTGCCAGAAAGACACCGCTTAAGGTTGCCATTATGGGGTGTGAAGTGAACGGTCCGGGAGAAGCCAGGGAAGCCGATTTTGGTCTTGCCTTAAGTTCAGGTGGGAAAGCAGTGCTCTTTGTCCGGGGTACGGTGACCGCCGTGGCGCCACAGGAAGAGGCCCTGGAAAAACTCATTGATCTCGTCAGGGAAGCAATCCAGAAAGGGGAGGAGAGAAGCCGGTGAGGATGTCCTTGCTTTTCGCCCCAACCATGAGGGAAGACCCCCAGGAAGCGGAGGTTGTGAGCCACCGTCTGATGCTCCGGGGAGGATTCATCCGCCAGCTCTCAGCCGGGGTGTATACCTTTCTGCCCCTGGGGTGGCGAACACTGGAGAAAATCATCCGCATCGTCCGGGAAGAAATGAACCGGGCAGGGGGTCAGGAGCTCCTTATGCCTGCCATGCAGCCCGCAGAGCTCTGGAAAGAGACCGGTCGCTGGGATCTGTATGGACCAGAGCTTGTCCGCTTCCAGGACCGGAGAGGAAGGGACTTTTGCCTTGGTCCCACCCACGAAGAGGTCATCACCGATCTCGCCCGGAGGGAAATTCGCTCGTACCGTCAGCTTCCCCTCATGTTGTACCAGATCCAAACGAAGTTCCGGGACGAAATCCGCCCGCGCTTTGGCATCATGCGGGCACGGGAGTTCATCATGAAAGACCTCTACAGCTTTGATCGAGACGTGGAAGGGCTTCGAGTAAGCTATCAGAAAATGTACGAAGCGTACTGCCGTGTTTTCAGCCGTTGTGGGCTCCGGTACATTGCCGTTCCGGCGGAAAGCGGGGTGATTGGAGGAGACGTTTCTCACGAATTCCTTATCCTCGCAGAATCCGGGGAGGAGAAGGTCTTCGTTTGCCCAAGCTGTAACAATGCCACCACGGTCGAGGAAGCCGTGTGCCCCCAGTGTGGAGGTTTTTTAGAGGAGAAGCGGGGTATTGAGGTCGGCCACATTTTCCAGCTGGGAACAAAGTACAGCGAACCTATGAAAGCCTATTTCGTGGATCGGGATGGGAAAGAAAAGCCTCTGGTTATGGGTTGCTATGGAATAGGAATTGGGCGGACCATGGCAGCGGCCATCGAAGCCAACCATGACGAGAAAGGCATCTGCTGGCCGATCTCTCTTGCACCCTATGAGGTTGTGGTCATTCCGGTCAATATGAAAAAGGAAGGACATCGCCAGGCAGCTGAAGAACTGTATGGGAAGCTGTGCCAGTCCGGCTTTGAGGCCGTCATTGACGACCGGGAAGAAAGCGCAGGGTACAAATTCACCGAAGCAGACCTCATCGGCTTTCCTCTCCACATTATTGTGGGAGAAAGGATGGAACGGAGCGGAAGGGTTGAGGTCAAGCTTCGTAGAACTCATGAGCGCTTTGAGGTCCAGAAGGACGACGTGTGTGAGCTCCTCGAAAAGATTCGAAAGGAGCTTCTGGGGTAGCGATGGAGGAGAGAGAAGTCTCGAAGAACATGAAAACCACAGCCATTATCGCCGCGTACAATGAGGAGAAGACCATTGGTCCTATTCTTGACGTGCTCCGGGAAAGCCCCCTGGTCGATCAGGTTGTGGTGGTCAGCGACGGATCCACAGACCGAACCGTTGAGATCGCCCGCAGCAAAGGGGCAGAAGTCGTCGAGCTTTTACATAATGTCGGAAAGGGTGGAGCTCTGTACCGCGGACTCGAGTACATCCGCAGCGACGTGGTGCTCCTTCTTGATGCCGACCTCATCGGACTGAACCCAAAGCACGTTGAGTCCCTCATTGAACCGGTGCTCCGGGGGGAGGCCGATGTGGCCATTGGAGTCTTTGAGGAGGGGAGACTGGCCACAGACCTTGCGCAAAAGATTGCCCCTTTCCTCTCCGGACAGAGAGCCATTCGCACGGACATCCTGCAGAACATCCCGGATATGGAAGTCGCCCGCTACGGAGTCGAGGTGGCCATCAACAGGTACGTCCGGAGGAATGGCGTTCGGGTGAAGTTGGTGAAGCTTCCGGGACTCACCCACGTGATGAAAGAGGAGAAGCTTGGGCTTGTTCGGGGCCTGCGGGAGCGAGTGAAAATGTACTGGGAAATCTTCAAGAACCTCTACCGGAGGGTTGACGGAGACAGAAGATGAAGGGCAACCGTTCCGGAATCCTTGTGTTCGTCGAGCGTCCTCCCTTCTCAGAGCCTTTTGAGCCCCTTGTGGAGGAAATGGTAGAGATTGCAAGGAGTGCGGGTCGAAGCATCACCCTTGTTGTCCCCTGCAGGGTACGAAACCCCTTTCCCCGGTATTACCTCAGCAGGGGCAAGGTGGAGGAGATTCGTGAACTCATTGCAGCCCATGCTCCGGACTTTGTTCTCATCAACATTGAAATTACCCCTTCCCAGCAGCGGAACCTCGAAGAGGCGTGGGGGATTCCGGTATGCACCAAGCAGGCGGTAATCCACGAAATCTTCGCCCAGCGAGCCAGAACAGCTCAAGGGAAAATCAAGGTGGAACTCGCTCGCCTTCGTTATGAACTGAGCCGCCTCACGGGGAAAGGAACGGAGCTCTCCCGAACCGGCGGTGGCATCGGGACAAGAGGTCCGGGAGAACAGAAAATCGAGGTGGAGCGGAGGAAAATTAAGGACCGCATTGCCTTCCTGACCCGGGAACTGAGAAGGATTGAGCAGCAGGCCTTCACTCAAAAAGGCCTTCGAAGGAAGCTTGGGGTACTTCAGGTGGCCATCGTGGGGTACACCAACGCCGGGAAGTCCACGCTCATGAACGCTCTCACCGGTTCCAGGGTCTACGCTGGGGCACGGATGTTTGCCACCCTTGACCCCACATCAAGGAGACTCTTTGTTCCCGGTATCGGAGACGTCATCCTCATCGATACGGTGGGGTTTATCCGGGAGATGCCGGAAACCATCAAGGATGCCTTCCGGAGCACCCTGGAAGAGGTGAAAGAAGCGGACGTAATCCTCGAAGTCATCGACATTGCGGATCCTGATTATGTCAACCACTTTCGGGTGGTCAGCGAGACTCTCCGGGAAATTGGCGCCGAAAATCTCCCAAAAATTCTCGTTTTGAACAAGATCGACCTTCTTGACGAGCTTCCTTTGCTCGAATACGACATGCGAACCGCACATCCCTATGTATTCGTCTCCGCAAAGAGAAAAATCGGTCTTGACCGTCTTCTTGAAGCGATTGCCCAAGCGCTCCAGCCGAAAGTCGCAGAGATCCACCTCGAGGTTGCTCCAGAGCAGCTTCCCCTTGTACGGCAGCGGCTTTCCTTCCGGGGGTATATCCGGCACCTCAAACCCTTAGAGAACGGGAAGGTTGCCTTAGACTGCGTCGTCCAGCGCGAGTTTCTCACCGGGCTCCACACGCTTGTGGCTTCCCGGTAACCCATTACTTCCCATAATGTATATTATGTTAAATCACTATTCCTGGGCAAGCTGCCGCATCTTCTCTACAAAGTTCAGCTGCAGATTAGAAAGGTGGAACTCGAGTTCCCGAACCTCTTCTGCCTCAAGGTCCCGCTTCAGGGCCTCGAGGACAACAGAAAAAAGATCAATGGCCTTTCGCGCTTCCTCAAGGTCCACAAGGATCTGTCCATTCTCGGGGTGCACCATAAGTCCGAGATACTGCCAGGCCTTGGCTGAAAGGAGGTTCAGGAAGTAGTAACCGAGGTCTTTGATTTTCCCGGGTTGTGCAGTCTTCTCTTCCATGGCCTATCCCCCCTCAAGACGGGTCCTGACAAAATGATACACTTCTTCTACAAGCTTCAGGAGATTTCCATCCTCAGGAGAAAACCAGGTGATGGGCATTTTCCGGAACCAGTTCATCTGCCTTTTCACAAACGTTAGGGTTCCCCGAACAATCTCTTCCTTCGCGGTAGCAAGGGAACATCGACCTTCGAGGAAATCAACAACAGGACGATAGGTGAAGTTCTCGAGCGCTGGAATCGGCGGGCGGTATCCCTGCTCGAAAAGGCGCTGAACTTCCTCGACGATACCCTGGCGGAACATCTCCTCCACCCGTTCCCTGATTCGCTCTCTGAGCTTTTCTTTACTCCAGGAAATCCCGACAAGGAGGTACTGAAAGGCCCAGGACCTCTGGTAGGGTGTTCTCTTCTCCGAAGGCATCCTCAATGTAAGCAGGAAAATCTCAAGAGCGCGGATGAGTCGCTTTCGATCCCTTTTTCCTATCTTTCTGGCCCGATGGGGATCAACGCTCACAAGAAGCGCGTAGAGTTTTTCCGTCGGCATTCGCTCAAGGACCCGGCGAAGGTTACGATCCTGTGGTGCTCCCCATCCCGGAATACCGTGAAAAAGCGTGTTTAGGTAGAACGCCGTACCGCCCACAACCACCGGAAAACACCCTCGCAGGGAAATCTCGCGGAACAAACGAAGGGCTTCCCTGCGGAATTCGTAAGCACTCCACCGTTCCCGGGGATCCAAGAAATCAACAAGATGATGGGGAATGCGTTGCCTGACCTCAAGAGGAGGCTTTGCCGTTCCGATGTCAAGGTACTTGTACACCGCCAGGGAATCAGCAGAAACGATCTCCACGTTCTGGAAGCGCTCAGCAAGGCCTATTGAAAGCGCCGTCTTTCCGCTCGCCGTGGGACCGAGGATGCAGAGGACAGGTTTAGTTTTTTCCGTCATCCCGACACAATACAGGAATACCGATGCACTTCCCCTGGGGATTCCTGGCAAGACGAACCTCTAGAAAGCTCCCCGCCCGGAGGTTTTCTTCGCCCTCCAGGAAAACCCTCAGGTTCTCTCGAGTCCGGGCTACGAGTTCTCCATCTTCTTCAAGGAGCAGAACCTCCGTCACTCTTCCCTCGTGGACACGGAGGCGGCGAAGATAAGCTTCTCGTAGCCTGTCATTCAGCACTCGCAGTCGTTCTTTTTTTACTTCCTGGGGAACATCGTCTTTGAGCTGTGCGGCTTTTGTGCGGGGGCGAGGAGAATACGCATAGGTATAGGCGATCTCAAATTGTACCTCCCGAACAACTCTGAGGGTTTCGGCAAAATCTTCCTCGCTCTCCGTGGGGAACCCCACGATGATGTCCGTGCCAATGACTGCTTCAGGAATACGTTCACGAATGAAGGAGGCTATCTGCAGATACTCCTTCCGGGTGTATCCCCGGTTCATAAGGGCAAGGATTCTGTCTGAACCAGCCTGGAGAGGAAGGTGGAAGTACGGGCAGAGTATGCGGCTTCCCCGCACGATTTCCACGATTTCCCTCCGCATATCCCGGGGGTGAGAGGTGATGAAGCGAACCCAGATTTTCTCTCCTCCGAAACGGCGTTCGATATCTTCAAGAAGGCTCTCAAACGCCCGGGGATTCCCGAGGTCCTTGCCGTAGCTATTGACGTTCTGTCCCAGGAGAATGATTTCCCGAAAGCCCTCGCGAACGATTTCATCGAGTTCCTCAAGAATCACATCGTGGGGTTTGCTCCGCTGAGGGCCAGTCGTATATGGTACAACACAGTAGCTACAGAAATTATCACACCCGAAGGCAATCGGGAGGTAAGCGGAAACCCTTCCTTTCCGCCGGTATCCTCTCTCGGCGAAGTGCGGCGAGGGGGGTGAGAAGACAACTTTTCGTTCCCCCGTAACACAGGCCTCTCGAACAAGGGAAGGGAGCACATCAATGTTGTGGGTTCCGGTGAGAACCCTCACATACGGGAGGCGAGCAAGAAGCTCCTCCCGCAAGAGCTCGCTCATACACCCGCAGAGAACGACACAGGGAGGCTTTCCCCTTCTCTGCAGCGCAGCGTGATAGAGATGGGTAATAACCCCAACAGCCCTTGCCACGGCGTGTTCCCGAACAGCGCAGGTATTGAAAACGAGCACATCTGCTTCCTCCTCTTCCCGGGCTTCAGAGAAGCCATCCTGAAGGAAGAGGTGAAGAATGTGTTCAGAGCGGCTCCTATTCATCTGGCAGCCAAAAGTTACCAGGGCAACGGAAAGCCTATCTCCCATAGTTTCCCCAGAAGAAGAAAAACGAAAAGAAAACCCACCTATTCCTCGGGAAAAGGCGGAAAAAGAGAAAGCCTGCTCTTTTTTGAGCAGGCTTTCTCTTTCTTAATCGTTCCGGGGCTTGACGATGAGTTTAATCGCCGTCCGCTCTTCCCCGTCGATGGTCACGTCGGTAAAGGCAGGAATGCACACAAGGTCAATGCCGCTTGGAGCAACGTATCCCCGGGCAATGGCGATAGCCTTAATCGCTTGATTCACTGCCCCTGCCCCTATGGCCTGTATCTCTGCCATGCCCTTTTCCCGAATTGCACCTGCCAAGGCACCAGCAACTGCATTGGGATTGGACTTTGAGGATACCTTGAGAACGTCCATCGTCGATTCCCCCTTGTCCACAAGATGAAAGATTTCGTTTCTCCTTCCACATCAAGTACTCAAACGTGCTCCGCAAGAGGTACAGAAAGACGGAAAATCTTCTGCGCTTTCCCTGTAGTGTCATCCACCTCCACGACAATGCCATTGAGTTTCACGTTTTCCTTAGCCACTCGGTACTTCACTGGCATTTGTGTGAGGAATCTTCCAACGATGTCCGCTACCTCAATCCCGATGACCGAATCGTGAGCACCTGTCATACCAATGTCGGTGATGTACGCCGTTCCCTGGGGGAGGATGCGTTCATCGGCCGTGGCCACATGGGTATGGGTTCCAAACACACACGAGACCTTTCCGTCCAGAAACCACCCCATCGCTATTTTCTCCGACGAGGCCTCGGCATGAAAGTCCACAAGGATAAGCCGCGTCTCTTCGTGGAGATGTTTGAGCTCTTCTTCCATCCTGCGAAAGGGGCAATCCAAAGGAGGCATGAACACACGGCCACTGAGGTTCACGACTGCCCAAACCTTCCCCCCCTTCTCCAAGATGAGCGACCCCCTCCCTGGAACACCATCGGGGTAATTCAGGGGACGGAGGAGACGAGGCTGATGCTCAATGTAAGCGACAATCTCCTTCTTGTCCCAAATATGGTTACCTGTGGTGATCACGTCCACCCCGTACCCCAGAATTTCCTCGCAAACCTCCGGTGTTATCCCTAAGCCTCCTGCGGCGTTCTCGCCGTTGACGATGACAGCGTCAATCTGCAGTTCTTCCCGAAGCGACGAGAGCTTCTCCCGAAGCACCCGTCGCCCTGGTTTTCCTACTACGTCTCCTACAATGAGGAATTTCAAGTACTCACCCTCCTCCACTACTTGGCGTATTCAACGGCCCGGGTTTCCCGGATAACCGTCACCTTAATCTGCCCCGGGTACTCCAGCTCTTTCTCGATCCGCTTCACCACGTCTCGAGCGAGTTTCGCCGCACCAGCGTCGTCAATCCGGTCTGGCTTCACGATAATGCGTACCTCACGGCCCGCCTGAATGGCATAGGCCTTTTCCACACCCTCGAAAGAATCCGCAATCCTTTCCAGACGCTCCAGACGTTTAATGTACGCCTCAAGGCTTTCCCTTCGTGCCCCAGGGCGCGATGCCGAGATAGCATCCGCCGCCTGCACAAGCACAGCCTCGAGGGTCTGGGGTTCGACATCGCCGTGGTGTGCCTCAACAGCGTGAATAACCTCCCACCTTTCCCCATACCTTCCAAGGAGCTCTGCTCCAATCTTTGCATGGGGTCCCTCGACTTCATGGTCCAGAGCTTTGCCAATATCGTGCAGAAGTCCTGCCCGCTTTGCCACCTGCACGTTCGCCCCAAGCTCCGCCGCCATCATACCGGCGAAGTGCGCCACTTCCTTGGCGTGTTGCAGAACATTCTGCCCGTAACTCGTGCGGAAATAGAGCTTCCCCAAAAGCTTCACGAGTTCCGGGTTCATGTTCTTGATGCCGGTATCAAAGAGGGCCTGTTCTCCCTCCTGAAGGATTTTCTCCTCAACCTGGGCCTTGGCCTTTTCGATAAGCTCCTCGATACGAGCAGGATGGATACGACCATCCATGATGAGCTTTTCGAGGGCGATGCGAGCAACCTCTCGTCGTATGGGATCAAAGCATGAGATGATAACGGCTTCCGGCGTGTCGTCAATAATCAGGTCAACCCCGGTCATCATCTCAAAGGTCCGGATGTTTCTTCCCTCGCGACCAATGATGCGCCCCTTCATCTCGTCGTTGGGGAGTGCTACCACGGATACCGTACTCTCTACCGTAAAGTCTGCAGCGTAGCGCTGGATAGCCTGACCCACAATATCTCGAGCAATCCTCTCTGCTTCTTTCTTTGCCCGTTCTTCGGCCTCCTTTATCTTTAAACCCACCTCATACTCTAAGGTTTTCTCCACACGTTCCAGAAGTTCTCGTTGCGCCTCTTCCACAGAGAGCCCCGCAATACGAGAAAGCTCTTGGATCTCTCTCGCCTTCAGGGCTTCGACTTCTTGTCTTTCCCGCTCAAGGGCTTCCTGAGCCTTCCGGAGAGCGTTCTCCGATCTCTCAAGTTGCTCCATCCGGCGCTCCAGCATCTCCTCCCGTCGAAGAAGACGGCCCTCGAGGTTCTGCAGTTCTTTTCGCTTCCGCTGAATCTCTTCTTCAAGCGCCTGTTTTTCCCGGAGGACTTCTTCTTTTGCCGAAAGGAGTGCTTCCTTCTTCAGGTTCTCTGCCTGGCGGGCAGCCTCCTCAAGCATTCCCCGAACCTGAAGTTCCACGCTCTCCTTTCGTCTTTTAAGCTGGAAGTTCACGAAGAACGTACCTGCTACGAACCCTATTGCCGCTCCTAAAAAGATATATATCGGCCCCATAGGCTGGATTCACCCCTTATTCACTTTTCAATGTGCGGAACAAGCCTTGGAAATATTCTAATCGCCCTGGAAAGGCAAGTCAAGGACGGGGAGAACCGAAAAAGAGCGACCACCCACACTCGATGGCCTCTTCCGCAAACCCCCTGGCTCTGAGACGACGCCAGAACCTCTCACGGTCTTCCCCTCTGGCTTGCCAAAAGGACAACAACCTCACCACGTCCTCAACCTCGACCTCAAGGGGGTAGACGCTACGGAGTTCGGCAAGAAGCGGTGAGGGGATGCCCCTTTCCTTGAGTTCATGGCGCAGTGCAAAGAATCCTCTGGGATTTATCTGACGCCGCTCCTCAACGTACGCACTCACGTAGGCCCGGTCATTGAGGTACCCTCTCTCAGAAAGCAGAGCAATCGCTTCCTCCAAGACTGCGTCAGGAAATCCCTCGCGCCGCAGAGCCTCCCGGATTTCCCAGGACGTGCACATCCTCCGGGCAAGTTTCCGCAGCGCCCGTTTTAAGGCTTCATCAGTCGTTAAGGGCAATTTTCGGGTCAATTCCCATCTTCTCCAGGGAAGCCAAAAGAATCTTCTGGGCGATTTCGGGATTCTCTTTCAGGAACTGGCGCACTCCTTCCCGTCCCTGTCCCAGCCGGTATTCGCCAAAGGCGTACCAGCTTCCCGAGCGCCTGACCACTCCCGCTCCCTCGGCGAGATCCAGGATTTCTCCCTCCCTCGATATACCCTCTCCGTAGAAGAGCTCAAGGTCCGCATCCTTGAAGGGAGCAGCAAGCTTGTTCTTAACCACCCGCACCTTCGTCCACGCCCCGACAATCTGGTCGCCTCCCCCGATCCGGATGTAGTCTTTTTTGCGGACATCGAGCCGGACCGAAGCGTAGAACTTGAGCGCTCTTCCTCCGGGGGTGGTCTCAGAGGGACCGTAGTTTGTGCCAATCTTCTCGCGGAGCTGGTTGACAAAAATCGCCACAGTCTTCGTTTTGCTGATATACCCTGTGAGCCGGCGAAGGGCCTGGGACATAAGCCTTGCCTGGAGGCCAACCGTGGGTTCTCCAATACCTCCCTCAAGCTCCATCCGTGGGGCAAGCGCCGCCACGGAGTCCAGAACCACGATGTCGATGCTGCCACTGCGCACCAGGGTATCCACGATGTCTAAAGCCTCCTCAGCCGTCGTGGGTTGCGAGATAAGAAGCCTGTCCACCTGAACCCCTATGCGGCTAGCGTAAGCAGGGTCCAGAGCGTGCTCGGCGTCGATGAAAGCCGCAATGCCGCCCTTTTTCTGAGCCTCGGCAATGGCATGGAGGGCAATGGTGGTTTTTCCTGAAGCCTCTGGTCCGAAGATTTCCACCACCCGGCCTCTGGGAAACCCTCCAACCCCCAGGGCAATGTTAAGGAGGATTGACCCAGTCTTGATCACCTCCACGTCGGCGGCGAGCACGTTCTGAGAAAGGAACATGATGGCCCCTTTTCCGTACTTCTTCTCTATGATGCTCATAGCCTGCTTGATGATTTCTTCTCTGCTATCCCTTCCCGCCTCGTTCATGGACATCACCCCTTCAAAGGAACCTGCACGAGTTTCTGATATACCGGGCCCGAAGGCGTAAGAGTGCTCTGAAAGAGCACGATTTCCCTGAAAACCACTGGAAGCGGTGACCATCCTGCAAGGGCTGCAGCTTGCAGCGCAAGGGGCGACCGGAACCGGGCGAGGGTCACATGGGGAACAAAATCTTTATCCTCGTCCCAGGAAATACGAGCCTCACGGAGCTTCTGGAACAGGGCCCTCGCCACCCGGATGGTCACCGTCTTTCCCTCGCCATCAAGGCCTATCCAGAGGACTCTGGCCCTCTGCCAGGAGGGAAATACCCCAATTTCCTCAAGAACCACACCGTACGAAGGGAAGGCACCACCGAGGTACTCAAGAATCCCACGAATGTCCTCAACACGGGGAGAAGGCAGTGCCGGAAAAAACGCGAGGGTGAGATGGAAATGGTCTTTGCTGACCCACTTCCCCTGGGGATAGGCACTCCTCTGCTTCTCCACAAAACGCCACAGGGCATCTTTAGCCTCTTCAGGTAGAGGAAGGGCCACAAAAGCACGAATGCTTTCTCTCACCGGACATCCCTCTCTCGCAAGAAAGCAAAGAGCATAGTCAACGCTGCCTGGGAGAAGAAACGCTTGTTCATCAGCCGGTCGCCTCGGAACTGGAATTTCCGGACCTCTGTCCGCAAAGCGTCACTCACGGCGACGTACACAAGGCCCACCGGTTTCTCCGGGCTTCCTCCCCCGGGACCAGCGATACCCGTGATGCCCAGACCAATATCTACTCCCGTCTTTTTTCGCACCCCTTCTGCGAGATACCGTGCCGTTTCCTCGCTTACCGCTCCAAAGCGGCAGAGGATCTCCTTGGGAACCCCTATGTCGGTGAGCTTCGCCTCATTGCTGTACACGATGTACCCCCGCTCGAAGTAACGCGAACTCCCCGGAACATCGGTCATGCGGCTTCCCACAAGACCACCCGTGCAGGACTCAGCCAGGGCTACCTTCCACCCCCGCTCAAGGAGCAGTCTCCCTACCGCTTCTTCAAGCGTCTCACCGAAGGGAGAAAAGAGATACGGCATAAAGGCGCTCTTCACCGCCGCAATGGTTTCCTCTGCCCTTTTTTGGTCCTCCAGTGGAACATCCTGGCCGTAGAGGAAGAACCAGACCTCCCCATAGTTGGGGAGAAAGGCAAAACGGAGCGACTGCGGAAGCCCGGAAAGCAAAGGAAGCATTTTCTCTTCAAGCTGCGATTCTCCAATACCGCAGAACTTCAGGATCTCGCTGCGGTAAACCCCGCCCTGAAGCGTGGGAATCTCTTGCTCCAGAAGACCCCAGAAGAACTCCACCTCCCTCGGAACACCAGGAAGGACAAAAATTCTGGTTCCTCTCTCCTCAAGGATGAAAGCGGGAGCGGTACCCACCCTATTGGGGAGGAAACGGGCACCCTCGGGAAAGAAAGCCTGTTTCCGGTTGTTCTCCGGTGGTTCGACGCTCCGAATCCGGTAAAATGCCTGACGAATACTCTCCCAGGCTTCCTCGCAGAAGACGAGCGACTTCCCCAGAGCCCGGGCAACTGCCTCCCGGGTGAAATCGTCAACCGTGGGTCCCAGACCTCCTGAGACGAAAAGGAAGTTCACTCCCTGCTCCAGAAGAAAGCGAAGACCAGAGGCGATCTCCTCCATGCCATCGGGAACAAAGAGTATCCACTTTGGGAAAATCCCCTTGCCCAAAAGCCTATGGACCAGAAAACCCGCGTTGATATCCCGCACCATGCCAGTGACGAGTTCTGTCCCCACACAGAGAATTGCAGCGTTCACAGAACCTCTCCCTCCAGCTCGTAAGCAGAAGTCGTTGTGATACGCACCACAACCCTTTGGCCCCGCTGAAGATTCACCCCACGAGCCCACACCCTAACCCGACAGTCGACCTCAGGAGCGTCTTTGGTCGTACGCCCCAGAAAGAACGGCCCCTGTTCACTCCACAGCGGCCCCTCGTCAAGGAGAACTTCAAAGGTCATCCCACGGTATGTCCTGTGCACGCTTTCCATGACAGCTCTCTGCGCTTCCATAAGCACAGTGTACCGCCTTTCCTTCACTTCCTCAGGGACCTTGGGCTCAAGGGCAAAGGAGAGTGTGCCCTCTTCATCGGAATACATGAAGGCTCCCATCCGCTCAAAACGAAAAGCCTGAACAAAGTCAAGAAGACGGAGAAAGTGCTCCTCCTCCTCTCCCGGGAACCCCACCATGAAGGTCGTTCGAAGTGCGATTCCAGGGATACGATCCCGTATCTTCTCGAGTCTCCTCCGGATCTCTTCAAAGGAGGAGAAGCGGCGCATACGCTGGAGAATATCGGGCACAACGTGCTGGAGGGGAATATCCAGGTATTTGACAACCTGGGGAATGGAAGCAACCGCCTCGATTAAGGTGTCGTCGATTCCCTCAGGAGAGAGGTAGAGCAGCCGGATCCAGGTATCCTCTTGGAGAGCTTCACCGAGAGCCCGAAGAAGCCTAGGAAGGCTTCTTTGGCGATAGAGGTCAAGACCGTAAGAGGTCAGGTCCTGAGCAACAAGGACAATCTCCCGAACTCCTGCTTTTTCCAGCAAACGAGCCTCCTCGACCACAGAGGAAATGGGCCGACTCCGAAGGGGTCCGCGAAGGGCTGGAATGAGGCAGAAGCTGCACCGGTGGAGGCACCCTTCAGCAATCTTCAGATAGGCATAATGGGGCGGTGTGGAAAGGATCCGGGGGTCAGTGTGAGTGTATATTGAAGGGGAAGACCCCAGAAACACCCCTCTCTTCCCGGAGGAGATGATGTCTGGAAGACGGAAGATTTCGTGCACTCCTACCCAGAAATCCACTTCCCGGTACCGGGAGGCAGCCCTTTCCCGAAAACGTTCCACGTAACATCCCAGGACCACAATTTTCTTCCGGGGGTCCTTCTTCTTGAGGCGAATGAGCCTCCGAATCCACGCCTCTGCCTCCTCACAGGAGGGCCGGATGAAAGCGCAGGTGTTGAGGAACACCCATTCAGCTTCTTCAGGGGGAACCACGGCGTTGTACCCGTGGACAAGGAGCTTCCCCAGGACGACCTCAGAATCCACGAGGTTTTTGTCGCAACCCAGAGTGACAAAGGCGATGCGCTTCATGGAGCAAAGGTCTCACGGAAGGGTCCGGGGGTCTCAGCAAGGTATCCTCTCTCCTCCCCGTTCAGCCATACCCGAACGGCACTCCCATCGTCTCCAGAGACCTCAACAGGACCCTCACTCCGGAACACATAGGCCTTTCCAGGGACAAGAACCCCCGAGAACATCGTGACTCCCAGGGAAGCAACATCGGCCCAGGTGACCTTTTCCGCCACAAGGCGCAGAACAACGGGAAAGGACGGAGAGGGACTTTCAGAGGGAAGGGGTGAAGCAAGGTCGCCGATGAGGAGGGTTTCCTCGCTTTTTCCAGGATTCTCCGCCACAAAGGAATGAAGAGGAGCAAAGAAGAACACAAGAAGTACACCGCAGAGCGCCACAAGGGAGAAGAGGATGGCAAAAAGTACAGTTTTCCGCCTCTTTTTGGGCCTTGGAAGAAGCGCCTCAGCAGGTTTCCTTGCTTCCCTGGGGTGTTCGCGCCTTCCCCCTTCTCCGTAAGCCTTCAGGAAGAGGTCAACAACCTCTTCCTGGCGAAGGCCGAGAAAACGGGCGTAAACCTTCGCATACCCCAGGGCATAGGCTCTCCCGGGAAGCTCTTCCCATCGCCCCTCCTCAAGAGCCCGGAGGAAACGCTCAGAGATGAATGTGGTTGCTTCAGCCTTCTCAATAGGCACACCCTTTTCCTCTCGAGCACGCCGTAACAGGTCCCCAAGTTGTTTCGCTATTTCCCGGTTAAATTCCTGCACCTTTCTCCCCTCGCTTCGCAATAACCCTGCGGGGTTTACTCCCCTCATACGGGCCGACGATGCCCTCCCGCTCCATCCGCTCAATAAGCCGGGCTGCCCGGTTGAAGCCAATGCGAAGCCTTCTTTGGAGAAGTGATGTCGAGGCTTTACCCGTCTCAAGGACAATCCTCACGGCTTCCTCATAGAGTTCGTCGTCTTCCTCATCTTCTCCCATGGCGGTCTTCTCTTCCTGGGCAATGAACTCCAGGGGATAGGGAACGTCTCCCTTCTGGCGCGTCCAGTGTTCCACGATTCTCTTTGTCTCCTCCGTACGGATGAATGCTCCCTGACCGCGGATGGGCTTACCCACCCCCATGGGGGCGAAGAGCATGTCACCATTCCCGAGGAGTTTTTCGGCTCCCGGACCGTCAAGGATGGTCCGGGAATCAACCTGCGAGGAGACGGCAAAAGCCAAACGGGAAGGAAAGTTGGCCTTGATGAGCCCGGTAATGACATCCACAGAGGGTCTCTGGGTCGCGACAACCAAGTGCATGCCCACGGCTCTTGCCATCTGGGCAAGCCGGCAGATATAGGTCTCAACGTCCCCCGGCGCAGTCATCATGAGGTCAGCAAGCTCGTCGATAACCACAACGATATAGGGGAGCTTTTCTCTATCTTCCACAATGCTGTTGTACTCCTCGATGTTACGACAGGAAACTTCTGACAGAAGCTCGTATCTTGCATCCATCTCCCGGCAGAGCCACTTGAGGAAACGTACAACCAGACGGACCTCAGAAATGACCGGAGCACAGAGGTGGGGCAAGCCAGCGTATACCGAAAGCTCGACCCTCTTTGGGTCAATAAGGGCAATCCGAAGCCGCGTCGGATCAGCCCGATACAGGAGGCTGGCAAGGATGGCATTGATGCAGACGCTTTTTCCTGAACCTGTAGCACCGGCGATGAGCAGATGCGGCATGTCCCGAAGGTCCCAGAAAATTGGCTTTCCACCCACGTCCTTCCCCAGAGCAAGAAGCAATGGAGAGGGGTGACCGCTAAACTCTCCCCGTTCAAGGAGTTCCCGCAAGACGACGATTTCTTTGTGACGGTTCGGAACCTCAATGCCCACAGCTGCCTTCCCGGGAATCGGGGCTTCAATGCGTACTGCTGCCACGGCGAAGGCCAGCGCAATGTCGTTCGAGAGCCCAACGATCTTATTGACTTTAATCCCCGGAGCAGGCTGGAACTCGTACCGGGTAACCGTGGGGCCAACCTGGACATGCACCACCTTGCCCATCACCCCGAATTCCGCAAGGGTCTGCTCGAGTTTCACCACCTCCTCCTCGATATCCCGACGGCTCTTTTCGAATCGCCTTGGAGGAGGGGGGTTGAGAAGTTCCACTGAAGGCAAAACCCAGGAAGACTTCCTTTCCTCCTGAGGAGTCTTTGGTTTCGGTTTCTTCCGGGGAGAAGGCCCAAGCTCTAAGTGCTCAAGGAGCTTTGGGATGCTAAAGGTCTCCACTATCTCAGTGCTTTCCTTCTTTGCAGGCGCAGGTGACGGACTCTTTGGCTCCTTCGAAGGAGCCAAAGAGGTGGTCTGTGTGCTTCCCTTACTTTTGACGAATTGCACAAAGGCAGCAATCTTTCGCAGGAGCTTTCCGTCGCTCAAAAGATAGGTGCCAAGAAGGGCCACGAGGAAGAGGAATAATGCCGTCCCCAGATCTCCGAAATACCGCCGAAAAAAGCCCAGCAAGAAGAAGCCAAACACACCTCCTACTTCTCCCGTAGGGAGGGAGAAACCTCTTCGCAGAGCTTCTTGCTCAGAAAGGGCAAGGAACACAAAAAGCCACAAAGAGACACCGGTGATTCTCCCCACAAAACGATATTTCCTCGCAGGATGGAGCACCGCCAGCTCATAGACGACAAAACCCAGCAAAAAGGGCAAAACATAAGCCCCGAGGCCAAAGGCCCGGAGCGCCTGATACCGGAGAAAATCCCCAACCACCCCCATTCCTGAGGAAAGGAGGACAAGGAGGAGGTATGCTGCTGTCAGAGTCAGTATCGAAAGAACGAAGAGCTTTCTCTTCGGTTCCACGATGCCCACACTCGTCCTTATTTTCTCCTCTGAGGAGGCTTTGTGTCCTTGGGGGGAGAAACCGCCGCAATGGCTTCTTTATGGCTTAAGGTAATGCGTCCCAGAGAATCAATACCGATAACCTTCACCAGGAGGTCTTCCCCTGGCTTGACAAAATCCTCTACCTTTCGGATGCGTTCAAAGGAAAGCTGGGAAATATGGCATAATCCTTCTCGGCCGGGGAAAATCTCCACAAAGGCCCCGAAGTCGGCGATCCTCGTCACCTTCCCGAGGTAAATCTTCCCGACTTCGACGTCCTGGGTCACATTCCGGATCATTTCGATGGCCTTCTCTTTGCCTTCCTCGGTACGGGAGAACACGAGGACCTTCCCGTTCTCCTTGATATCTATGGTCACCCCGGCCTCTTCAACAATGCGCTTGATGATCTTTCCTCCCGGACCGATAAGTGCACCAATACGGTCCGGATTGATTTCCACAATACCGATGCGGGGCGCATACGGCGAAATGGAACTCCGGGGCCGGTCAAGCACAGAGTCCATGATGTCAAGAATGTACATTCTGCCCTCTTTCGCTTCCTGGAGAGCCTCAGCAAGAATCTCCCACCGCAACCCCTTGTTCTTGACATCAAGCTGAATAGCGGTAATGCCCTTGCGACTTCCCGCAACCTTAAAGTCCATTTCTCCATAGTGGTCCTCTGAGCCAATGATATCCCGAAGGAAAACCTTCCTGTCACCGGAAAGAAGAAGACCAATCGAAAGGCCGGCACAGGAGGAACGGATGGGAACCCCCGCATCCATGAGGGAAAGACTGCCCCCGCACACCGTGGCCATAGAGGATGAACCATTCGACTCCAGAATCTCTGAAACCACCCGGATGGTATAGGGAAACTCTTCCTCCGGAGGAATGAAGCACTCCAGCGCTCGCTCTGCCAGAGCCCCGTGGCCAATTTCTCGCCGTCCGGGACCACGCATGGGACGGACCTCTCCGGTGCTATAGGGTGGGAAATTGTAGTGGAGCATGAAACGTTTGGCCTCTTCCTCCTGAAGGCCGTCCACTTTCTGCTCTTCGCTCGTTGCACCAAGCGTGGTGATAACCAGTGCCTGGGTCTGTCCCCGGACAAAGAGGCTCGAGCCATGGGTGCGTGGGAGGCACCCAACCTCACAGCGAATGGGCCGAATTTCCTGGGGAGTCCTTCCATCCTGTCTCCGTCCCGTGGTGAAGACCAGGTTTTCAATTTCTTCCTTCACGACGCTATCCCAAACAGGGGTCAGGAAGGAGGCATTCCCAAATCGCGTTTCGGCTTCCTCCTTTGCCTTCTGAAAGAGGGCGTTCATCTCCTTCTCCCGGGCTTTCTTTTCCGGAATGGTGATAATCTGAGCGATGGCTTTGCGGTATTCTTCGTCAACGAAAGCCTGAAGCGCATCCCAGAAGGGAGGAAGGAGAACCTCTCGTTTAGGCCTTCCAAAGGAGGCCAGGATATCCTTCTGGGAAGCAATCATCTTCAGGATTTCTTCGTGCCCAAGGCGCAGAGCGGCAACGATTTTCTCTTCGTCCACTTCCTTCGCACCAGCTTCAATCATGGCGATGCCATACTCAGAGCCGGCAACGACAAGGTCCAGACTGCTCAATGCAAGTTCTTCCAAGGTGGGATTCACAATGAACTGGTCTCCAACGAGGCCTATACGGCAGGCTCCAATAGGCCCCTCAAAGGGAATTTCCGAAAGCCCCAGAGCGAAGGAAGCCCCAACGATGGAAATGACATCGGGAGGATGGCTTTCATCAACAGAGAGCACGGTGACGACAACCTGGATGTCGTTATAGAGGAGCTTGGGGAAGAAAGGACGAATGGAACGGTCAATGAGACGGGCACTCAGGATTGCCGGGACACGGGGTTTCCCCTCTCGCTTAATGAAACCGCCGGGAATCTTCCCTGCAGCGTAAAAACGCTCTTCAAAATCCACAAGAAGCGGGGTAAAATCCACCTCTTCACGAACCTCATCGGACATTGTGGCCGTCACAAGGACCACGGTATCACCATAACGAACGGTTACCGCACCGTGGGCTTGCTGGGCAAGTTTTCCTGCCTCGATGAGGAGTGTTTCTCTTCCAAAGCCTATTTCCCACCTGTAGGACACAATACTACCCTACCTCCTTAACCCGAGTTTTTCAAGGATGGCATAATACCGATCAACGTGGTACTTCCGGAGGTAGTTGAGAAGCCTCCGTCTTCGCCCAACCATAATGAACAGACCCCTTCGGGAATGGAAATCCTTGGGGTGCTGCTTCAGATGCTCAGTAAGCTCGCGGATGCGTTCCGTGAGAAGAGCAATCTGCACTTCAGGAGAACCGGTGTCCGTACTGTGGATCTTGAACTGTTCGATGATCTCCTTCTTCCGCTCTTTTGTCAGAGCCAACTTCGCTCCACCTCCAGCTTATCTTCTCTCAGACATTCAAAAAGTAGTTTATCACAGAAACACAGGTACTGTAAACCCTCAGGACATCGGGGTTGTGTGCCATACCATTATTGACAGCGCTTGTTCCCCCTGGTAGGATGATAGCAAAACCTCATTTCAAGGGGGGTAGGCGTATGCGAAAGCTTTTGTGGTGCGTGGTGCTGGTAGTCCTTCTCGTTGTCGCCTCCGCGCTTGCTGCAGAGAAAACGTGGGAATCCCAGCCAGGAGAGTTCAAGGGCCAGACCATCACGGTGCTCATCACTGATCCCCACTCTGCCGTTGTGGAATCCTGGAAGCCGGAGTGGGAAGCCCTCACCGGAGCGAAAGTAGAAATGGTCGTCGTTCCTTACGCTTCCCTTTACGACAAAATGATGACGGACTTCATCACCGGAACCGGTGCTTACGACCTCATCTGCTGGCCCTCCACCTGGGCAGGGGACGTCATGGGTGGTGGATGGGTACTGCCACTTGAAGACCTCATGGAAGAGTACGGCTACCCGGACTGGGACGACGTTGTCCCGGCCATTAAACTCATCGTCTCCTGGGGTGGCAAGGTTTACGCACTTCCTTACGATGGCGATTGCCACATGCTCTACTACCGCAAAGATGCCCTTGAGAACCCCGACTACAGGGCAAAGTTCAAGGAAAAGTACGGCTATGAGTACAACATCCCGCCGAAGTCCTGGGAGGAAATTATGGACATTTCCGAGTTCTTTACTGGATGGGACTGGGATAACGACGGAGAAACGGAGTACGGCATTGCCTTTATCGCTCAACGGAAGACCCAAGCTATGTGGTCGTACCTTGATATCGCCATGCAGTACGCGGCACAGCCCGGTGTTGCTCCCTTCTTTGACCCTGACACCATGGAGCCTCAAGTCAACAATCCTGGATGGGTTGAGGCCATGGACGTCATTCAGAAGCTGACGAAATTTGCTCCCCCAGGTCTTTTGAGCTACGGGTACAGTGAGCTCCGTCAGGCTTTTGTGTCGGGGAACTCGGCAATTGCCCTTGACTGGGGAGATATTGGCATTCTCGAGCAATCCCCGGAGAAATACGGCAGTAAAGTCAAGGGGCTCCTGGGGTATGGTCCACTCCCCGGCTCCATGAAGACTTACGACTTCAAGGCAAAGCGGTGGATTGAGGGATACAACCAGGTGAACTTTCTGAACTTCGGAGGGTGGGTCTTCTCAATCTCTAAGTTCTCGAAGAATCCTGTCCCGGCGTACAAGTTCGCCACGTACTTCACCGCTCCCGAGCGAAGCCTCCTTGACGTCTGCGGCATCCACGGATACACCGGAGCCAACCCCTGGCGCTTCTCGCACTTCAAGAACATCGACAAGTGGGTCGAGGGCGGTTGGGGCAAGGATTCTGTCACAAAGTACCTGGAAACCATCCAGACCATTCTTTCCGACCCCAAAGCCATCACAGATCTTCGCATTCCTGGAGCCGCAGAGTACTATGACTATCTTGACCTCTACCTTGCCGAGGTGCTCTCTGGAACCAAGGCACCCAAGGATGCTTGCGACGCCATTTACGCCGAATGGGTGAAGATCACCGAAACTCATGGAAAGGAGAAACAAAAGGCCCTTTACCGTGAGTCCCTTGGGCTTCCTGCAGAGTGAACGCCTTCCAAAGGGCTGGGGGACATGTCCCCCAGCCCTTTGCCTTTCAGGGTGTGAACACTGATGAGAAAAGAGGCCACAAAGTTTGGTTTCCTCCTGCCAGGACTTTTGTACCTTATGGCTATGGCGGTGTTTCCCCTTATCTGGTCACTGACACTGAGTTTCCATCGCTGGAAAGCCGCCACAGCCGCGCCAAGGGTTTTCGTGGGCATCGAAAATTTCCTCAACATCTTCTCCCGGGATCCCCGTTTCTGGAACAGTCTTCGCTTCACGGTGCTTTACGTTGCCATCGTGGTGAGCGTGGAGCTTTCCCTGGGCCTTCTCCTTGCGTACATTCTCAATGAACGCATTCGTTTCCGGAACTTCTTCCGGGTACTCTTCCTCCTCCCCATGGCAGCACCGCCCATTGCCGTTGCCTTCATGTGGCGAATGCTCCTCAACCCCGATGCAGGCATCGTGGTCAAAATCCTGAACTCTATGGGTTTGAACATGGTTCGATGGCTCACCGACGCCCGGCTCACTCCTTTTGTACTTATGGCGGTAGATATCTGGGAGTGGACGCCCTTCATGTTCCTTGGTCTTCTCGCTGCCATGCAATCGTTCCCCGTGTCCCTGTACGACGCTGCTCAGGTTGATGGAGCCTCTCGCCTGCAAATCTTCTGGTTTGTCACTTTCCCTCTCCTTCTTCCCATCATGGTGACGCTTGTGCTCTTGCGGGCTATCGACGCTTTCAAGCTGTTCGAACTCGTCTTTGGCATCACCGGCGGTGGGCCAGGAACAAGCACGGAATCCCTTTCCTATTACACGTACACCGTGGGCTTTCAGTACTTCGACCTTGGATACGCCTGTGCACTCTCGTGGGTATTCCTGGTGATCGTCCTCATCATGGCCAACTTTCTCCTCAAGAGGCTCCGCAAGGAGGTATGAAATGAAAAAGGGGCGAATTACCGGGTTTTCCGTCTTTGCCTGGGTTGTTCTCATTCTCTTCTCGGTATGGACAGTCTTCCCGTTCTTCTGGGGTGCCATCACTTCCTTCAAGTCCCCCGGGGAACAGTACACCACCACTTTCCTCCCCCTTGTCCAGTTCCGGCCCTCTACTTATGCCTGGCAGGTTGTGCTCGGACAGGCAGAGGGCGAACGTACCCGCCAGGGCCTGCGAAATAGCATCCTCATTTCTTCGCTAAGTTCACTCCTTGTTCTCCTCCTTGGATCCCTTGCCGGTTACGCCCTCACCCGCTTTCGTTTCCACCGCTGGAAAAACAAAGATATCGCCAGCTGGATTCTCTCCAATCGTATGTTCCCTCCCATTGCCGTGGCCATTCCCTTCTTCCTCATCATGCGAACTTTGAAGCTTCTTGATACTCTGCCTGCCGTTATCATGGCTCACACGGTGTACAATCTTCCTCTGGCCATATGGCTCATGATGGACTTCTTCCGTGAACTTCCCGAAGAGGTGGAAGAGGCTGCCCTTATTGATGGGTGTTCATCGTTCCAGGCCTTCTTCCGCATTGCCCTGCCTCTTTCGCTTCCAGGAATCGTTGCAGTGTACATCCTCTGCTTCATCTTTTCCTGGAACGAGTTCCTCTTTGTGGTGACGCTCTCATATCGAAAGACCATGACCATGCCGGTGATCATCGCCGGAACGCTCACCGTACGGGGACTGGATTTCTGGAAGGTCTCTGCGCTGTCGCTCCTTGCCATCACCCCTCCCGTGGTCCTTGCCGCATTGACTTCCCGCTTCCTCATTCGGGGGCTTACGCTTGGTGCCATTAAAGAGTAAGTAAGATGAGAGGAGGTGGAAACATGACCATCAAACACATCCTGGTGCCGACGGATTTTTCGCCCTTCTCAGACCTGGCGCTTCGGGTTGTCTCATCCCTTCAGGAAAAGTTCAACGCCAGGGTTACCGTGCTCCATGTGCTCACCCCCCTTGAGGCCGATACCCTAACTGCTCAACCTGGGAATCCCTGGGAAAACGTGGTGCTGCGAATTCAGAACACCATGACTGAGGAGGTGGAAAAAAAACGCCCCTTCCCTTTCCAAAGAACTCGTGAACCTTGAAGTCGTGGTGGGAGAACCAGCAGAAGAAATCGCCCGCTTTGCAGAGGAAAACGGTGTTGACCTCATCGTCATGGGAACTCATGGGAGAACGGGACTTGCGGGAATCCTCCTTGGGAGCGTGACCATGGGAGTCATCAGGAGAACGTGTATCCCCGTGATGGTGGTGAAGTGCCCGGAAGGGCTGAAATGAAGCAATCCCTGCCCCGGACGGGGCAGGGATTTACAGGAGCTGGGCGAACTCCTCCTGGAGGATTCTCTGGAACTCTTCCTCCTCAAAAAGGTTCCGCCGTCTTTTCGCTCGTTCCTCCACCTTCATTTCGTAAGTCGGCTGAGGGTTACGGTAGAAAACCCCAAGAGGAATACGATCACCCCACTCGAGGCTTTTCTGGAACGCCGCCACCTGGTCCTCGGGATTGTGGTCCTTTCCAAGGTAGTACACCCGCTCCCGGTACCAGGCATAGGTGTTCACAGGGTTAAAGGTCACACAGGGCTGCAGGATATCCACCAGAGCAAAACCGCGGAAACTCAAGGCTTCCTTGAGAATCCCTTTCAGTCCCTCTCTGTCCCCGGCAAAAGCCCTGGCCACAAGCCCTGCTCCTTGGGATATGGCCAGGCTCAGGGGATTGAGCGGCCTTGAGAGGTTTCCCCAGGGTTGCGCTTTACTCCTGAAGCCCTCCCCTGAAGTCGGGGAAGCCTGGCCTTTCGTGAGACCATACACCTGGTTGTTGTGAACGAGAACGGTGATGTCAGGGTTGCGGCGAATGGCGTGCAGGAGGTGATTGCCGCCCTCACCGTACATGCATCCATCACCTGATTCGGCAATGACGAGGAGTTCCGGCCGAACGGTCTTAATGGCGAAAGCCACAGGGATGCTCCTTCCATGGAGACCGTTGAAGACATTGACCCTGAGGTAGTGAGGGGCTTTGGCCGCCTGACCGATTCCAGAAACCACCACAACGTCCTGAGGACGATACCCAAGCTCGTCAAGGGTTTCCTTCAAAGCCTGAAGGATGCCGAAGTTCCCGCATCCGGGACACCAGGCAATTTCCACATCTTGGGCGTCAAAAGGGGTAGCCACGGTCACAGCACCTCCTCGACCTGCTCAGCGAGCTCCTCAACAAGAAAGGGAAGTCCATCGTAACGGCAGATCCTCCTGGGGAACGGAAGGAGTGTTTCTCGCTCAAGGAGCATGGCCAGCTGGCCGCTGAAATTCTGCTCCACCACAACAGGATTGGGGGAACGCTTAAGGAGATCCTTAAGGCCCTCTGGAAGGGGGTAGAGATCGCTGAAATGCACCACTCCGATACTCTTGCCTTTTTGCTCCAAAGTCTTGCGTACCTCAAGAAGCACTCCCCAGGTGGATCCCCACCCAATGAGCGTAGCGTCCTTCCCCTCAAGCACAAAAGGAAAACGCATTTCTTTCCGCATGAACTCGAGCTTCCTCATCCGCTTCTCCTGCATCACCTTTCGGAGTGCGAGGTCCTCGGTGAGGTGTCCACGTTCGTCGTGTTCGTCACTGTCGGCAACCACAAGAGCTTCTCCTCCGGGGAAAAGCCTTGGAGAAATGCCATCAGGAGTCAGAGCATATCTCCGATAGGGAGAGGTACCATCCCAGGAGAACAAGGGCCGGATCGGGCGCTCCTCACAGGACAGCCGGTCATAGGACCACCTGGTATCTGCAAGGTACTGGTCACTGAGGATAATCGCCGGGACTTGGTACTTCTCAGCCAGGTTGAAAGCCCGAATGACCGTGTTGAGCGCTTCCTGGGGGTCCCGGGGAGCAAAGACAAAGCGAGGAAATTCGTCATGAGAAGCATGGAGCACGAAAAGAAGATCCCCCTGAGCAGTCCTCGTCGGAAGACCGGTGCTGGGTCCGGGACGCTGCGCGTCGATAACGACAATGGGGGTTTCGGTCATTGCCGCCAGCCCCAGCCCCTCGCACATGAGGCAAAATCCCCCACCCGATGTCCCCGTCATGGCTCGCGCTCCTGCATAGGACGCCCCAATGGCCATGTTGATGGCAGCGATTTCATCCTCTGCCTGTTCCACAATAAGACCATAAGCTTCGGCCCTGGCGGCAAGGAAATTCAGGATCCCCGTTGAAGGGGTCATGGGATAGGCACTGTAGAATGTGCATCCGGCAAGAAGTGCCCCAAGTCCCAGGGCTTCGTTGCCGCTTATGAGGTACCGTCGGGAAATTTCTGAGGGATCTCGATGTTCCGTAAGAAACGGAGAAGAGAAGATCATCCCCGATGCCTCCACAAGCCTTGCTCCCTCCTCCAGGGCTTCTTCGTTCCTTGCTACAACCTCAGGGCCCTTTCGGGCAAACGTCTCCCGAACGTACTCCCGGGCTTTCTCAAGGCCCACACCCAGGATTGCCAGAACCGCTCCCGTGGCTACCATATTGGCAAAGACCCGGTTCCCAAGGCGCAGGGCTACCCCTTCAAAATCAAGGGGCAAAAGATGAACGCCTCTGCCGGGCGTTTCGTTGCCCGTCTTTCCCAGAATCACCCCACCCTCCTTCACCTCGCCATGGTGCAGTTGGTACGTCCCTTCGTTGAGACACACGAGGATATCCAGTGCCCTCTTTCCTCCTGAGACCCACTGCTCTGCAACACGTACGAGGGTAAAGGTGTGACCTCCTCGAATCCGTGACTGGTAGTCCTCGATGGAGAACACGTAGTACCCGTGCCGGGCAAGGATGAGGGAAAGCGCTTCGGAGACGGTTTGCACCCCCTGTCCCGCCGCACCACCTACCTTCAGGGTAATATCAACCATGGGCTTCACCTCGTTTGTTTTTGCCAAAGAATAACCGGAAACAGCCCTCAGGTCTTCCCAGGAGTATCGAGGAAAACCACGTACTTCGGATAGGGAATCTCAATGCGCTCAGCGTCAAAGGCCTTCTTGATATGGTACAGAAGGTCCCGTTCCACTTCCCAGTGTTTCTGGGGAAGCACCTGCACCACCACCCGCAAAACCACACCTGAGCCCTCCAGGCGAACAATGCGCTGCACCGAAGGCTCGCCAAGAAGGAGGTTGGGGTGGCTCTCCTGGTACGCTGCCACCACTCTCTGGAGCACTTCTACGGCCCTGTCGATGTCCACCTCATAGGCTACACTGACCTCAACCACAGCCCGGCTGAATCCCCGATTGTAGTTCACGATACGGGAAATTTCCCCGTTGGGAATGGTCACCAGTGCCCCCGACAGGGTACGAATCCGCGTGACCCGTAGGCCAATTTCCTCCACAGTCCCGGTGATGTCTCCAATCTGCACCGTATCTCCCACCGAAAGGCTGTCCTCAAAGACCAGGAAAAGCCCTGTGAGGATGTCCCGAATAAGGGTCTGGGCACCAAAACCTACAGCGATACCCACCACTCCTGCACCTGCCAGAATTGCCGTGGCGTCAACACCAATTTCCCGAAGGACCAGCACCAGAGCAAAAAACACCACAAAGTACGTCACCACACTCTGGAAGAGGGGAAGAAAGGTGTTGAGCTTGCGAGAGAGGTCAACCCGCTTTTCCCGAGTTTTCAGTCGTCTGAGGAAGAGCTGCCGGAAGACAAAACGACTCGTGTACACCAAAACCCACGAAAACCCGATAATGGCTCCGATGTGAAGGGCTCTCTCAAGAAAAGGGCTCACGGAAGCACAGCGATCTCCTCTTTGCCCCCTCTGAGGTTCAGAGAAAGGTCCAGGGCAGTCCGGACCTCCTCGTGGTACTCCTGAATTGACCGTATGGTCATTTCCCCGCTTTTGAGCCGCTCAATCGCATAGACCGTAGCTTCTGCTCCTGAGAGTGTCGTGACACAGGGAATGTCACGCATAATGGCTTCCTTTCGAATGACGCTGCTCTCTTTCTGGGCCTTTCCTCCAGAAGGCGTGTTGATGATGAGATGAATCTCCCGGTTCTTAATCATATCCACAATGTTCGGTCGACCTTCCCCGACCTTCTTCACGACCTCAACCGGAATACCGTTATTGCTTAAGACCTTTGCCGTACCTTTCGTGGCCACAATCCGGAAGCCCATGTCCCAAAGTTTTTTCGCGAGAAAAATCACACCCCGTTTGTCCTTGTTCTTGACGCTGATGAAAACCGTTCCCTCAAGGGGGAGATACGACTGGGCAGCGAGTTGGGATTTCGCGTAGGCCATGCCAAAGTCCCGGTCAATCCCCATAACCTCGCCTGTTGAACGCATCTCAGGGCCAAGAACGGGATCAACTCCTGGAAAACGACGGAAGGGGAATACCGACTCTTTCACTGCGAAGTACGGGATTTCGATTTCCCTTGTGAGACCAATGTCCCGGAGCTTTCGCCCCGCCATCACCTGGGACGCAAGGCGGGCGAAAGGAACACCAGTAGCCTTGCTCACAAAGGGAATGGTCCGGGAAGCCCGGGGATTCACCTCAAGAACGTAGACCTCGTCATCCTTGACCGCATACTGCACATTCATCAACCCCACAACCTTGAGTTCCCGGGCAAGAGCATAGGTGTACTTCTTCACCTGGTCAATAATGTCATCGCTCAGAGAGAAGGGAGGAAGAACACAGGCGCTGTCGCCAGAATGGATTCCCGCCTCCTCAATGTGTTCCATGATTCCTGCAACAACGGTAAGCTCACCGTCACTTATGGCGTCGACGTCGATTTCGATGGCGTCTTCAAGGAACTCGTCAATAAGCACTGGCCGTCCGGGGGAAACCTCCACAGCCTGAGAGATGAACTCTTCGAGTTCCTCTTCGGTGTAGATAATTCGCATGGCCCTGCCTCCGAGAACATACGAAGGTCGGACCATGACCGGATACCCGATACTCTGAGCGACGCGTTTGGCCTCTTCAGGAGAGGTTGCCACGCCATTCCTTGGTTGTTTGAGACCCAGGCGTTCCACAAGACTTTTGAAACGATCCCGATCTTCAGCAATGTCAATGCTCTCCGGAGACGTTCCCAGAATCGGCACTCCAGCCCGTTCCAGGTCCTTGGCCAGATTCAGGGGGGTCTGCCCTCCAAGCTGGAGGATAACCCCCTCGGGACGCTCTTTCTCGATGACATTGAGAACGTCCTCAATGTACAGGGGCTCAAAGAAGAGCTTGTCCGAGGTATCATAGTCGGTGCTCACCGTCTCGGGATTGCTGTTCACCATAATGGTTTCGTATCCCAGGTCCTGCAGACCCCAGGTGGCGTGGACACAGCAGTAATCGAACTCAATCCCCTGGCCAATACGATTTGGCCCCGCTCCGAGAATAACAACTTTCTTGCGATTGCTGGGGTTCGCCTCGCACTCCTCCTCATAGGTGGAGTAGTAATAAGGGGTCTCAGCCTCAAACTCTGCAGCACAGGTATCCACCTGCTTGTACACAGGCTCAATCCCCAAGGATTTGCGAACCCGACGAACTTCCCATTCATCGGTCCCAAGAAGACAAGCAATCTGCCGATCGGAAAAGCCAAACTCCTTCGCCCGTCGGAGGAGATCCCTGTCAATCTGGTGGAGCGAGGGAACCCTGCGCAGTTCCTCTTCCATCTCGACAATTTCTTCAATCTGACGGATAAACCATGGATCAATCCTCGACCACTCATAGATTTCCTGAATGCTTAGTCCCTCTTTCAGGGCCATTTTGATATAGAAAATCCGGTCAGGGTTGGGACGCGTGAGCTTCTCGTAGAGGATTTCCCTCCGCTTTGCCCTGGGAATGTTATCCCATCCTTTCACGTCTTCAAGGCCGCATTTTCCTATTTCCAGGGAACGGAGGCCCTTCTGCAGTGCTTCCTTAAAATTCCGCCCAATGGCCATGGTTTCTCCAACACTCTTCATGGAGATACCAAGGCACGGTTCTGCCTCGGGGAATTTCTCAAAAGTGAACCGGGGAATCTTGACCACGCAGTAGTCCAGAGCAGGCTCAAAACAGGCAGGGGTCTTCTTCGTGATGTCGTTCGGGATCTCGTCAAGAGTATACCCAACGGCAAGTTTGGCAGCGATTTTAGCGATAGGAAACCCGGTGGCCTTTGAGGCCAGGGCAGAGCTCCGGGACACCCGGGGATTGATTTCAATGATGACCATACGACCGTTTTCGGGGTTAACGGCAAACTGGATATTACACCCTCCTGTGTCCACACCGATTTCCCGGATAGCCCGGATAGCGTAATCCCGCATCTTCTGGTACTCTTCATCGGTAAGCGTCTGCGCAGGAGCAACGGTGATGCTGTCGCCGGTGTGAATTCCCATGGGGTCCAGGTTCTCAATGGAGCAGATGATCACCACGTTATCCTTTCCATCGCGCATGACCTCGAGTTCGTACTCCTTCCACCCGATGACCGACTCTTCAATGAGGACTTCCCGGATCATGCTGCTGTCGAGGGCCCGCTGGGCGAGTTCCTCGAATTCCTCAATGTTGTAGGCGATAGCTCCGCCCGTTCCCCCCAGGGTGAAACTCGGCCGAATCACAAGGGGAAAGCCGATTTCCCGGGCAACCTCCAGAGCTTCCCTAAGGTTATAGGCCTGGCCGCTTCGGGGTACATCAATGCCAATTTTCAGCATGGCTTCCTTGAAGAGCTTTCGGTCTTCGGCTTTCTCGATCGCCTCCGGCGAAGCTCCGAGGACCTTGACACCGAAACGGTCGAGAACCCCTCGCCTTTTCAACTGGACGGTAAGGTTGAGTGCCGTCTGACCTCCAAGGGTTGGCAAAAGTGCATCAGGACGTTCCCTGGCAATGATGTTCTCCAGAACCTCAGGGATCAGAGGCTCAATATAGGTTCGATCAGCCATCTCTGGATCAGTCATGATGGTTGCAGGATTGCTGTTCACAAGGATGACCTCGTACCCCTCGCTTTTGAGAGCTTTGCATCCCTGGGTACCTGAGTAATCGAACTCACATGCCTGTCCGATGACAATCGGGCCCGAACCGATAATGAGAATCCGGCGAATATCCGTCCTTTTAGGCACGGCAGTCCTCCACCATCCTTATGAACCGGTCGAAAAGATACGCGGTATCATGGGGTCCAGGACAGGCCTCAGGATGGAACTGCACGGAGAAAAGCGGAAGTTCCCGATGGGCAATACCCTCGAGGGTAAAGTCATTGAGGTTCACGTGGGTGACCTCCACATTCCCTGGAAGGGTATCGGCGTCAACACCGAAACCATGGTTCTGGGTGGTGATAGCTACCTGTCCCGTTCGGAGATCCTTCACCGGATGGTTCCCTCCATGATGGCCGAACTTGAGCTTGAAGGTTTTTTGCCCCCAACGCCTGGGCAATGACCTGGTGTCCAAGACAAATCCCAAACACTGGAACCTTCCCGATGACCCGGCGGGCGAATTCCACAACATATGGTAACGCTGCAGGGTCTCCCGGTCCGTTGGAGAGCAGGATGCCGTCAGGTTTTTCTCGAAGTACATCTTCTGCCTGTGTAAAGGCGGGGTACACGATAACGCGACAGCATCGTTTGGCCAGCTGCCGCAAAATCCCAAACTTTACCCCACAGTCTAAAACGGCAATGGTGTAGGCTCCATCCTCACTCCACACATAGGGCTTCTGGGTTGTCACCTTCTGCACCAGGTCCTGACCAGCCATTTCAGGGATGCTCCGCGCTTTCTCAACCAAAGACACTGGATCAAGGTCAAGGCAGGACATCACCCCACGCATGGCTCCTCGTTCCCGAATATGACGCGTGAGCGCACGGGTATCAATGCGTTCAAGCCCCATGATACCGTGGCGTTTCAGATACTCTTCAAGGCTTTCCTCCGCTCTCCAGTTGCTGTAGAGGGAGCTCTTTTCTCGAACGATGAAGCCTTCTACTTGAGGCTTTGCCGATTCCACATCCTCAGAGTTCACGCCGTAGTTCCCGATGAGGGGATACGTCATGGTGACAATCTGGCCCTTGTAGGAGGGATCGGTGAGGATTTCCTGGTAGCCGGTCATG
>APKF01000075.1 GCA_000353875.1 Candidatus Caldatribacterium californiense OP9-cSCG
ACCTTAGGTACGGTTCATTCTCTTTTCTTGAGGATTTCCTGGTAGCCGGTCATGCTGGTATTGAAGACGACTTCCCCGCTGACTTCCCCTAACGCTCCGAAGGCGTAACCCCAGAAAACCCGTCCGTCCTCTAAAGCAAGCAGCGCCTTCACAGCAACACCCTCTGCCTAATATACCATACCTGTCAAGGGGCGCCTGCCTTCGTGGGGAAGGCTTTTAGGGTGGGAAGCCACCCAGTGGTAGTAGAGGCTGGCGGGAAGGAAGTAGTGGAGGTACCGCCAGTTTCGGAGGAGCCGCTGGGTAATGCGGGGTAAAGAGTAAAATTCCCGAAAGACAAAATTGTATCCTTCCTGAAGCTCCTGTGGAGTCATCTTCGCCGGTTGAAACACCACATGGGCGAAATCGTACTTTGACCAGTCAAAAGAGAAGATGCGCCCCTGAGATTTCAGCTGGTGGAAAACCTCTGTTCCAGGGAGAGGGGTAAGAATCGAAAACTGGGCAAAGTCGATTTTGGTGTCCTCAATGAACTGGAGTGTTCGACGAAAAACACCAGGGTCATCCTCATCAAATCCAAAGACGAAGGAACCTATCACCATGATGCCGTGCTGGTGGAAGCGATCGATGAGCTTCCGATACTGGTCAACTCGGTGGAAAGATTTGTGCATCTCCCGGAGATTCTCCTCGTTCACCGATTCAAATCCCACAAAAAGGGCAATGCACCCGCTCTGGGCAGCAAGGCGTAGAAGTCCTTCATCTTCTGCCATGCGGAGTGTCCCCTGGCTCACCCACTTTCTCTTCAGGGGTATGAGTGCCTGGAAGAGTTCCCGGGAATAGGCAGGATTCCCCACAATGTTGTCATCTAAAAATCCGATCATCCGGGAGGAATACTGTCGAATCTCCTCAACAACTTCCTCCACCGGACGGTGACGGTACTTCCTCCCCATGAAGGCTGAAACGGAGCAGAAACCACAGGCGTGAGGACATCCCCGGGTGGTCTGAAAGACGTGCTTCAAGAGATACCTCCCCCGCAGAAGGTCAAGTCTCGAGTGAGGAAGGCCAGCAAGAGACGGAAAATCCTCCCTCCTGTAGAATGGTTGCAATGCCCCTCGTTCACAGTCCTCAAGAAGTCCCTCCCAGAGACCCTCCGCCTCTCCAATCACCACACTATCCGCGTGTTCCTTCGCCTCCTCAGGGAGTGCCGTGGGATGGATACCTCCAAGGACAACCTTCACCCCTCTTTTCCTGAACTCATCGGCAATCTGATAGGCCCGAACTGCCGTGGCACTCATGACGGTGATACCCACAAGGTCATACGGCTCGTCAAAATTCACGTCCTCAATCCGCTCATCCACAATACGAACCTCATGGCGCGAAGGAGTCAGAGCAGCAAGGAGGGGAAGGCTGGCCTGAGGGAAAGGAACATACCATGCCCTTTTTCGACGTGGTGCATTCGGATCCGGAGCAACAAGAAGAATCCGCAAATAATCAACCCTCTTTCTCTCTAATCTCTCCTGCATTATACACCACTCTCCTGGGGTTGAGAATTGTGCTACAATGAAAGCGTGAAAAGGAGCATAGGAGCACTCGGTATCGTCGCATGTCTTTTCGTGATGGCCCTTTCTCCCTTGGGAGCCCAGGAGAAGGTTCTTGGAGGGAGAATTGTGGGGATCATCACTCCGGTTCTTGAAGATTTTGTCGAGCGTGTTCTTGACCGTGCCCTCTCTGAAAAGGCACAAGCAGTGCTCTTCCTCCTCGACACCCCTGGAGGCCTCGAAGAGTCCATGCGGAACATCGTGCGGAAAATCCTCCAGTCTTCGGTGCCGGTTGTGGTGTACGTCTATCCCCAGGGGGCACGGGCTGCCTCTGCAGGAAGTTTCATCGTCCTTGCTGCCCATCGCGCTTTCATGAGCCCAAACACCACCATCGGAGCAGCTCATCCGGTGACCATTGAGGGGGAGAAGGTGAGTGAGAAAATCGTCAACGATATGGCCTCCTTTGCCCGCTCTCTGGCTGAGAGCCGAAACCGGAACCCCGAAATTGCGGAGAAAATGGTTCGGGAAAGCCTCTCGCTCACCGAGCAAGAGGCATACACTCAGCAGGTCGTCGATGGAGTCTTTGCGTCTGTTGAAGAGGTTCTTGAGGCCCTCCACATGGGGGGAGTCCCTGTCTTTTGGGTGGAGATGTCGGGGAAGGAAAAATTCCTCCAGCTTCTTGTTAACCCGAATCTGGCGTACATCTTTCTGGTGCTGGGAATCCTCGGGCTTATTTTTGAGCTCTCCAACCCTGGCGCCGTTGTCCCTGGAGTCTTTGGAAGCATTCTTCTTTTGTTTTCACTGTACGCGTTTTCACTTCTGCCCACCAACTGGAGCGGAATTGTTCTTCTGCTCCTTGGTTTTCTCTTCCTCGCCCTGGACCTTTTCGTCACCCCGGGCATCGGTGTCCTCACCGCAGGAGGGATAGTTTCCCTACTCCTCGGTTCGCTCATGGTTTTCAGCCCTCAGGGAGGCATCCGTATTCCCCTTGGGCTCATCTTCGCCGTCACCGGAAGCGTGACAGCGTTCTTCGTCTTCGCCCTCTTTATGGCCCTGCGTGCCCACAAGCAAAGGGTGACAACGGGTGTAGAATCCATCATCGGGAAGACGGGCATCGCCCGGGAGGACCTTGCCCCCGAGGGGTTCATCGTGGTCGACGGAGAGCTGTGGTGGGCAAGGGCAAAAACCCCGGTTCAAAAGGGAGAGAGAGTGGTCATTCTGGGGAAAGAAGGAGCGATGCTCCTTGTAGAGAAGAAGGAGGGATAGACATGGTTGTGTTGGGCACCATCATTGTTATTGCGCTCATTTTCTTTCTTGCGTCCATCCGGGTAGTTCGGGAATACGAGCGGGGAGTCATCTTCCGCCTGGGACGTCTCGTCGGAGCAAAAGGTCCAGGACTCTTCTTCATTATCCCCTTCATCGACCAGCTGGTGAAGGTGGACCTCCGGGTGGTCACCATGGACGTTCCAAAGCAAGAACTCATCACCCGGGACAACGTTCCAGTCACAGTGGATGCAGTGGTGTACTTTCGCGTTATGAACCCTGAAGATGCAGTGACCAAGGTGGAAAACTACATTACAGCAACGTCGCTGATTTCCCAGACCACCCTCCGCAGCGTTGTCGGACAGTCGGAGCTCGATGAGCTCCTTATCCATCGGGACAAGATCAACGAGTCCTTGCAGCGAATCATTGACGAAAAAACCGATCCCTGGGGGATCAAGGTTTCGGCGGTAGAAATCAAAGAGGTAACCCTCCCCGAAGAACTCAAAAGGGCCATGGCTCGGCAGGCAGAAACCGAACGGGAACGCAGAGCCAAAATCATCAACGCCGAAGGCGAGTTCCAGGCAGCCGAAAAACTCTCCCAGGCTGCCCGTATCATCGCAGAAAACCCTATCGCCTTGCAGCTCCGGTACCTTCAGACCCTGAGCGATATCTCTGCGGAGAACGCCACAACTATTGTCTTTCCGCTTCCTATCGAGCTCCTTGAAATCTTCAAGAAAAGAGAATGAACCGTCCTAAGGCTCAATCCTCTTCCAGGAGGCCTGGATTTCACCAAAGTAGATGGTATGGTAATCCCCCTGAGGATAGTAGGTCTCATGGATAAGGGGCGCAAGCGTTGAAGGTTCAACCCGTGTCTTCTCGACAACGGCGCACTGAACAGTGGCAATACACTCGGCAACGGAGGGGACGGGGAACCCTCCAAGGTAAACAGGGGTAAGCGCACAGTGGGTGAACTTGTTCATTGTCCGTCCTGAGTATTTCCCACACTCTTCAACGGCTCTTCGGAGCTGCGCAGGAGGAATGTTGATGGTGAACAGAGGGGTCTCCTCAAGGAGAACATGGGTGAACCGGGAAGGACGAACCAGAATGGAGGCGACTGGTCGCCCCCAGACCACTCCAAAGGACACCCACCCGATAGTCATAACGTTCGTCGCTGCGTGTTCCTTCCCCTGGGTCACAAGGAGCAACCCCCCTGTGGTTCCAAGGACCCGGAATGCCAGAGAACACAGTTCCTCCCAGGAACATCTGTCAAAATGCACAGGTCTCACCCCCATTGTGAAGCGCTATGCGAGTACTCCGCCTCTTTGATCCCTGGCAGGGAGAGCTCTGTACCTGCCCTCCAAAGTATACTTTGAACCCTTACACCGGATGTGCCCACCGGTGCCTCTACTGTTACATCTCCTCCTTTATCCCCCGGGCCTTTGAGGTTCGAGAGAAATCTCCCTTCCTCCACCTTCTGGAAAAAGACCTAAGAGAACGTGAAAAAACCCTCTACCTCTCCCTTGCCAACTCCTCTGACCCCTATCCCCCAATGGAAGCGGAACGGGAACTCACAAGGGCGATTCTCAAGCTTTGCCGGAGGGAAGGCATGCCCGTACTGATTCTGACCAAATCTCCCCTGGTGGTACGGGACGCTGATCTTTTGCGGACAATGCAGGCCGCAGTAAGCATCACCATCACGACTCTGGACAGCCAAAAAGCCCGGCTTCTTGAGCCCGGTGCCCCTCCCCCACAGGACCGTGTCCATGCTCTTCAGGCCCTGACGGAAGCCGGTATCCCTACAATCCTCCGCCTGGATCCCATTATTCCTGGCGTCAATGACACTCAGGAAGAATGGCATACCATGCTTGCGCGGCTTGCTCCGTACATCAGGCAGGTTGTTGCCTCTACCCTGAAGCTCCGGTGGGATACAGGGAAAAGGATTGCTACTTCCTTCCCGGAAATACGACACTTCCTGCCTCTTTTCTCCGAGAGAAAAGGACGGAGTCTGTACCTTGAGCAAAAGGTACGGCGCGCTCTTTTGAAAGAGCTCCGGGAAATCGTCCATGCTCACAATCTCCCCTTCTCCACCTGCCGGGAGGGTTTCCCCGAGTTCAATGACCTCACCTGTGATGGAAGTGCTCTCCTCAGTCGATGAGGTGTTCAATGTTGAAGGAGGCAATGTCTTCTTTCGTGTAAAAGTTCTCGAAATTTT
>APKF01000076.1 GCA_000353875.1 Candidatus Caldatribacterium californiense OP9-cSCG
AGAAAGGAGTAAGGTGTGGCCGGAAAAGAGGTACTCAAAAGGCTTATTGTGCTGCTCCTTCTGGTCTTCATCTTCCAGCTGGGGAATCCCTATCTTTCCGCCTATTTCTCGTCTCTCTATACCATTGAGCAAGCCACAATCACCCAGCGAATGCTTCCAACGGGCGAGTTTGAGGTTGAGGAGGAGATTGTCTACCGCATGCGCAAACCCTTCCGGGGGGTGTTTCGGGAAGTTCCTCCTTCCCGGTATGTGGAGATTGAGGATGTCAGGGTCTCAACCGAGGGGATTCCGGCGGAGCACCTTGAATGGGAGTACCTCACGTCCAGGGGGTTTTCTGTCCGGGTGTGGCTGGTTCCCTTTGGCAGCGCTTTCCGCCTTGACCCGAGAGCCTACCCCCGGGTGGTGCTCCGTGTCGCCTACAGGGCCCGGTACGTCTACGAAAACGGTCCCTCCATTGCCCAGGTTTTCCGCCAGTTCTGGGGGGAGTGGGATTCGTGGGCCTCAGGCATTCGGAGCATCTTTGAGTTCCCCGAGAACGTGACGATTGAACGGGTCTACACCCATCCCGCTCTTCGGGTCACCCAGGAGGGGAACCGTTTCGGTATCTTCGCCCGTCACCTTCCTCCCAGGGCTCTAGCCGAAGTCCGCTTCGTAGCAAGACCCTTGTCCGATCTTCCCTATGCTGCCTCAAACCCTTCTTTGACTCTTGAGGACATAGAGCGGGAGGAGGGTTTCTACCAGAGCGAGGTACGGAATGCCCTGCTTTTCTTTCTGGGGCTTTTTGGGATTTTCTGCGTCCTGCTCCTTCTCGTTTTCCTTCGCTTTGGGCGGGAACCTGAGGTTTCGTATGAGCGCCTTTACGAAGAGGAGCCACCTTATGATGACCCTCCCGATGTGGTCAACGCGATTGTGAAAAACCTCGGGTGGTCTGTGGACGAAGATGGCATTGCTGCCGTGCTTTTGCACCTGTACCATCTGGACCTTGTGGATTTTGCCGAGGAAGGAAAAGCCATTGTCCTGAAAGGTAGCGCCGTTCCCCAGAACCTTCCTCAAACCGAGAAGGCCCTTTTTGCGCTTCTCCAGCGCTTTTCCGAAAACGGAGTATTTCGCTTTGAGCGTCTTAAAGAGAAGCTCGAGCGGTCCCTGAAGGAGGCCAAAAATTTCAACAGTGCTCTTTCGTCGTACCGGAAGGAGGTTGGCAGAGAACTTGCCCGGCGAAAGTACCTCCGCACCACTGGGAACATCCTGGCAAAGGTCATCGCCGTGTTCATGGTGCTTGCCTCCTTTGGACCCATGAGCGTGGCCGACCGACCTGTTCTCGCTCACCTTTTGCCCTTCTTTACCGTTCTTTCAGGA
>APKF01000077.1 GCA_000353875.1 Candidatus Caldatribacterium californiense OP9-cSCG
CCTTTGGCATGTACGGTGTTGCCTATGGGCTCTCTGAGATTCTCTGCAGTAACGTCCCGATTTCCGGGCTTCCACCCCTTGTGGGCTTCATTGGGAACGGGTACCTCCTCTACTACCTTCCGGGAAAGGCGTTGACCTTCTTTAGTCCGCCTCAGGGGATCAGTCGGGCTGACATTCGGGCCATGATTCCTCTCTTCCCCAATGTGTTCGTTTTTTCCATTATTGCTGTGGCTATTTTTGGCTTCATCCTTGCCAGAACCCAGTTCGGGCAGCACATCTACGCCATCGGAGGGAATATCGATGCTGCCCGGAGAGCTGGAATCCCTGTGGAGAAGCACCTCATCCGGGTGTATATGATTTCCTCGTTCTTTGCAGCAATGGGTGGAGTGATGTATACCCTTCGGTTTGTGACCGGACGGGCTGATGCCGGGGCGGCACGAATGCTTGATTCGGTTGTGGCTGTGGTCATCGGTGGGGCAAGCCTCTATGGGGGGACGGGGAGTATGGTGGGGTCCATCATCGGGACTTTGATTATCGCCATGCTGGAAACCGGTATGGTCAATCTGGGTCTTCCCACATACAACAAGTACGTCTATGTGGGAATCATTTTGGTGCTTGCGGTGCTCATTGACCAGTTCTTCCCGGAGTTCGTGAGAAAAGGGGAGTAGGGGTATGGAAGGAGAGCGAAGACCACTCCTTGAGGTGCGGAACATCGTCAAGCGTTTTGGCGGCCTCGTGGCGGTCAACCGGGTCAGTATGGAGGTATACCCCGGAGAGGTGGTGGGGCTTTTGGGGGACAACGGTGCGGGAAAGTCAACCCTTATCAAGGTCATTTCCGGGGTGTACCGTCCGGATGAGGGGCAAATTTTCTTTGAGGGGAGAGAGGTTCGTATCACCAGTCCCATGGACGCGATTCGCCTGGGGATTGAAACCATTTACCAGGACCTGGCGCTTGCGGAGAATCTCAACGTGTACTCGAATATCTTTCTGGGTCGTGAGAAACTCAAAAAGCTCTTCAACCTCATCCCGGTTCTCGATCATGAGTACATGATGCAGGAATCGAGGAAGGTCCTCGACCGCCTGGGGATAGAAATCCCATCGCTGCGGAACAAAATCAAAACCCTTTCCGGTGGACAGCGCCAGTCGGTGGCGATTTCCCGTTCCATCTACTGGAACGCCAAACTCCTCATCATGGATGAGCCGACTGCGGCTTTGGGAGTCACGGAGCAGCGAAAGGTCCTGAATCTCGTGAAGACCCTGAGTGCCCAGGGTGTCGCCGTCATCATTATCAGCCATCAGCTCTACGATGTTTTCCAGGTTGCACACCGTCTTGTAGTGCTCCGGCGAGGGGAAAAGGTTGGCGAGCGCCTCACCCACGAGACAAATCCCGATGAAATCGTCAGCCTCATGGTGGGGGCAGAGCTTGTGGAAGGAGGCCGAAGAGGCTAAAAAAGGGCGGTAGCTACCGCCCTTTTTCGTCACTCTTTCTCGAACTGGTCTTTGCTTGCTCCACACACCGGGCACACCCAGTCGGGTGGCAGAGCCTCAAAGGGTGTTCCCGGTTCAATTCCCGAGTCCGGGTCCCCCTTGGCCGGGTCGTACACGTATCCACAGATGCGGCAAATGTAGCGGTCCATCATTCTCCCCCCTTCAAGGGTTTTTCTTTCCTAACCAGGGAAACACACGGAAATTCCTCTTCACCCGAAAACCGTATCAAGACCCATCATGACGACAAAACCCACAAGGAGCGCATACGTGGAATAGCGGGCTGAGGGACCATGGTGGGTCTCGGGGATGATTTCGTCCCCAATCACAAAGAGCATCGCTCCTGCGGCAAGGGCAAGGCCAAAGGGCAAAAAGGTGTGCATGATTGAAACAAGCCCGACACCCAGTATCCCTCCCAGAGGTTCCACAAGTCCGGTGAGCAGGGCGTAGAGGAAGGACCTCTCTCGGCTGTATCCTGCCCCAAGAAGAGACACCGCCACCGCAAGACCTTCGGGGATGTTCTGGAGCCCGATGGCTACGGCCACCGTGATGCCGTCAGCGATGTTCTTGCTCCCAAAGCTTACCCCCACAGCGAGGCCCTCCGGGAAGTTGTGCAGCGTGATGGCAAGGACAAAAAGCCAGATTTTCCGAAGCTGTGACGCCGGGCCCTCCTTTCCCTTTTCGAAGTGCTCATGGGGGACAATGCGGTCAAGAAGGTCTAAAAGTGCAGCTCCGGCAAGAAGCCCTGCGATGGTCACCCACGTCCCGCCCTGCTCGATGGCGGGAACAAGGAGACTGAAGGCAGTGGCGGCGAGCATGACTCCGGCGGCAAAGCCAAGGAGCTCGTCCTTCAGGCGATGGGAGAGGGCATGGAGCGAGGGGAAAAGGACAGGTATAGCTCCGAGAGCCGTTGCAAGACCCGCCAGAGTACTTGCTATGATTCCCCAAAAGAGGTGGTTCATGGCCCAATTTTGCCAGAGAAATTACAGGATGGCAAGGGTTCAGCGGGCCAAAGTTCGGAAAAAGGCAATGCTTCCGGCACCTAAGGCCCCGTAGTAGGTGAAGAGACGCCAGAAGAACACAAGAAGGCTTGCCTTCCCACCTTCAAGGAAAGGTCTGAAGAGCGAGGCAAAGGAGAGCTCGGCCACACCGCTTGCTCCGGGAACCGGGGTGAAACGAAGGGCGAAAAAGAGGGGAACCTGGAGATGAATGGCTGAGAACCAGGAAAGACGGGTTTCAGAGAGGGCGAGGAGGATGAAGTAGGTCGTACCGAAAAGGCAAAGAAAGTGCAGGCAGTACATGGAGATGTTCCATCCAAGGTAGTGGGGGTTGCGGAGGAAAATGAGGAGTTTTTCCCGAAGGTCGAGGAGGAAGTTGTTGACGAAAGTGGGGATCTCCTGTCCGGCAGGAGCAAAGCGAGGGAAACGGGAGACCAGAAAGGTACCGACTTTGCCGGAGAGCGCCACAAGGGGTGCAGGGAACCTGAGGAAGGCTGCCAGGATGCCGATGAGGATGGCGTACAGCCCGAGAAGGTACGAGGTAATTTGGAAGATTCGGGAAGGAATGGGCTCCTTCTGGAGGAGGGAGAAAAGGAGGAAGAGGACCACGAGGCTCAGCGAGTACAGTGCTCCTCCCACGAGGGTTAGCGAGGTTGCCTCCCCGAGGGAAAGCCCGGATTTTGTGAGAACGTAAATTTCGGCGACGTTCCCTCCTGTGTTAGCGGGGGTGATGCCGCTTAGGAAGTACCCAGAGAGGACCACGGTGAGGCCATCCCGAAAGCGAATGCGCTTTCTCCAGATGCGAGCCGTCACCATAACCCGCAGAGCATCACAGGACCATCCGCAGATAAGGAGGAGTACGCCCAGAAGGAGGTACTGGGGAGCAGGAACAGCAAAGACCACTCGTCCTTCCCGGCGGAAAAGGGAAAGCACGATGAGCACCAGCGCTCCTGCACTCCCGCCCACTCCCACAAGGAACTGCCTGAGAATCTTTCGGGGATTGAGGGCGTGTTCGATTCCGCGCACAACCCCATTATGACAGAAGTTTTGAGCTTCGGCAAGGTTCAGAGGGCCTTTACCCTGGAGAGTCCCGTTTTATGGGCAAAAAGCAAGCTCAAAAGGCACACAATCGTACTTTCTGCTCCCCGATTCTCGTTGAGCCCAGAAGGCGTGAGTCCATCAGCACAGGAACCCGTTGCTTCGTCGTAGAGGCTCAAATGATGGACATTTCGTCCCAGAAACCACTCTAAAGACAACGAAGCTCGTTTTCGGTTCCTCTCCGGGTCGTAGAATTTCGAGGCCCTGAGGGAGGCAACGAGCATCCAGAAGGCCTCAATGGGCTGCTGGTCAAAAAAACGCCCGTTTCCCTCCCTTCCGGTACCATCCTCTATTCCCGATGGGGACGAACATGCCGTCCATAAAGACCTGGGAAGAAAGGAATTCAAAGCTCTCTCTGGCTGCTTTGAAAAACCTCTGGTCCTCGGTGAGTTCGTAGGCGGTGAAGAGGGCCAGGGGGAGCAGGGCATTGCCCCAGGTGAGGGCCTCATCGAACCACCTCCACAGAGGGTCGGAATGCTCCCTGTAACGTCTGAGGATCTTTTCCCCAAAGAGCGAGGCACATTCGGTGATGGAGAGTTCCACCCCCGGGACTGCTCCTTTCGGAGCGAGTTCACGCAGGCCCTCAAGGAGAAAACCCATTGGGCGGGGATGGTGCAGGGAGAGAAGATGGGGGGTGAGTTTCTCGAGCATTCTCTGGGCGGGTTCTCTGAGCTCCCGGGGAAAACAGGGAGAAGCAGACAGGGCCGAAAGCGCCCAGAAGGCTCTCCCCTGGCAGTCCTCAGAACCCACCTCGTCAAGGGGTTTACGGTCGATGGCGAAGAGGTTGTGGAAGAGCCCATCGGGTCTCTGAGCCCACTGGAGGAAGGACAGGTACCTTCTTGAGAGTTTCAATACCCAGGGTTGGCCGAAGAGCTCAAAATGGCGGATGGTCACAAGGAGAGCTCGGGCTACATCATCGGTGGTGTACCCATGGCGGAGGTCGGGGACGCCAAAAACGGAGTGCTGGTAGAGACCAAAGTGGTCAGTGAGCGTCGCAAGGTACTCGAGGCGAAGAGCGAGGGTCTTTTTCCGTGTCCTCAGGGAGAGCATGGTCCTTCACTCCTTCGAGGACGCGGCACGGGTATGGCAGAGAATACGTTCGAAGAGTTTCGCGTATTCTTGAGCTACCCGGTCCCAGGAGTAGGCTGCCCCGGCGTTTTTTGCCCGGGCTTCAATGGCGTGCATTCTCCCGGGGTGCTCAAGGAGTTCCAGGAGCGCTTCCTGGATGGCCGTGGTATTCCGGAAGGGAACGAGAATGCCTGTGCCGTTCTGAAGCGCTTCCCGGGCAGAGAGGTAAGGTGTGGAAATGACAACTTTTCTAAAGCGGAGGGCATAGGTGAGGGTACCGCTTGTGACCTGCTCGGGATTGAGGTAGGGTGTGAGGTAAATGTCTGTTGCGGTAAGGTACTGGGCGAGTTCTTCCTGAGAGAGGTAACGGTTCACGAAGTGCACGTGGTCTTCAAGACCGAGTCTACGAACTTTCTCTTCAAGAAGGGCCCGGTAGGATTCTCCCCGTTTTTCTCGCTCTTTGGGATGGGTTTCTCCGAGGATAAGGTAGAGGACGTTGGGGAAACGGCGAACGACACCAGGCAGGGCTTCAATGGCGTATTCGATGCCTTTCCCCGGGCCGAGGAGACCAAAGGTGGCGAGGACGGTTCTCCCCGAAAGCCCAAGGAGACCCTTTGCTCTGTCTTTGTCTTCGGGGATGTGGTGGGGCGCTCCGTGGGGGATGTAGGAAATTTTGTGCGGTGGGAGACCGTACACCCGTTCAAGGATGGGGATGGCCAGACGGTTCATGCAGACGAAGGCGTCGACGTAGCAGGACATTTCCCGGATAATGGCAAGTTTCCCAGGATCCGGGTGCGAGAGAACAGTGTGGAGGGTCACAACGGAGCTCTTTTTCAGGTGCTTCAGAAAGGTGAGCACAAACTCTCCGTTTTCTCCGCCGAAGATGCCGAATTCGTGCTGGATGCTCACCACATCGGCAACATCGTTGGCCATCTTCGCCGCCTTGATGTAGTCGAGCTCATGGTCCCTTCGCACCACAAAGAGCACTTCAGGAGGTCGTGCAGAAGTCTTTTCCCCTCCCTGTTCAATGGCAATGACTACAGGATGTGCGAGACTCCAGGAGGCTACGGCGGAAGCAAGGTCCTGGGTGAAGGTGGCCAGGCCGCATTCCGTTGGGGGGTATGTTGAAAAATACAAGACCCTCTGATTGCGAGGGATGGACATTGTTCTCACCTCCTGTGAGTTTTCAGATTCTCCCGTACTCGTCCTCGTAGCGGACGATGTCCTCTTCGTCGAAGAAGCCAAAGGAAATTTCGAGGACTCTCACCGGAGCGCGGTGTGCCCGGAGACGGTGTTTTGTCCCTCGGGGAACAAAGAGCGTTGTAAGGTCTCCAAGCCGGTGTTTCCTCCCTTCGATTTCTGCTGTGGCCTCTCCAGAGAGCACAACCCACAGCTCGTCACGATGACGGTGAGATTGCAAGCTCAGGGAAGCTCCAGGTTTCACCTCGAGGATCTTCACCGTGGTGGGCTCGTTGAGAGTGTACCGGATGAAACGTCCCCACGGTTTCTGGACCTCCTCAATGCACGGTTCTCTCGTGTGCCGACCGGTGCGACGGGAATGGTTTTGAGTAACCAGATCACGCATGGGAACCACCTCCGCACGAGGGCTTGACGTTGCAGGCGTTCTCTATTATAGTCAAAATATCAGGTTATGTCAAATGGAAGACAATCTCGCTCCGTGACCTTCCTTCGGTCCTGTGGTTTCGAGGGAGAAGTACGTGGTGTCTTCCGCCGGGCGATTGACAGCGCCCGGAAAGTGCGGTACTTTTAAGGGCAAAATGTGGGAAACGAGGGGAAGGGAATGGATGGGAGTTTCTATATCACGACGCCAATCTACTATGTGAACGATGTTCCCCACATCGGGCATGCCTACACCACCTGCGCTGCCGACGTTCTGGCCCGTTTCCACCGCATGAAAGGGGAACGGGTGCTCTTCTCCACAGGAACCGATGAGCACGGGCAGAAAATCGCCAGGGCCGCTCAGGATGCCGGTCTCACTCCCCAGGAACTCGTAGACCGGGTGGTCCTTCGTTTCCAGGACCTCTGGAAACGGATGCACATCTCCTACGATGTGTTCATCAGGACAACCGATCCTGAACACGAGAGAACCGTTCAGTCGTTCTTTCTCCTCCTCAGGGAGAGGGGATACATCTACAAGGGTGAGTACGAGGGATGGTACTGTGTGCCCTGTGAGACCTTCTGGACGGAAGCGCAGCTTGAGGGGCGTCTGGTGTGTCCTGATTGTGGCAGGCCCCTTGAGCGCCTGCGGGAGGAGAGCTATTTCTTCGCCCTCTCGAAATTTACCGAGCCTCTCCTGAGGTACCTTGACGAGCATCCCGACTTTGTGATGCCGGAGAGCCGCTTCAATGAAATCTACAGTTTCGTGAAGGGGGGCCTCAAAGACCAGAGCATTTCCCGTCTGGGGGTCCGGTGGGGGATTCCCGTTCCCGGAGACCCGAATCACACCATCTACGTCTGGTTCGATGCGCTCATCAACTACCTCACGGTGGCGGGGTTTGGGAGGGATAGGGAACTCTTTGAGACCTTCTGGCCTTCGGCCCACCACCTTGTGGGGAAGGACATCCTCCGGTTCCATGCTGTCCTCTGGCCCAGCATGCTCCTTGCGGCGGGGCTTCCTCTCCCCCGGCGGGTCTTCGCCCATGGCTGGTGGACGGTGGAGGGGGAGAAGATGTCCAAATCCAAGGGCAACGTGGTGGACCCCCTTGAGGTCATTGCTCGATTTGGTGTAGATCGCTTCCGGTACTTCCTCATGCGGGAGGTGAGCTTTGGGCTGGATGGGGATTTTTCGGAGCGGGCATTTGTGGAGCGGAGCGATGCCGATCTTTCGGATAACTTCGGGAACCTCATCCATCGGACGCTGAACATGGTCTGGAAGTACCGGAGTGGCCGGGTGGCGAAACCTTCCCGGTATGAAGACCGGGAGTGGGAAGAGCTCCTTCAGGAGGTTCGAGAACGGTTCTTCACCTTTATGGACCGTTTTGCCTTCTCCCAGGCCCTTGGAGAGGTCTGGCGTCTTGTGCACTTTGGCAACCGTTACCTCGACCAGAGGGCCCCCTGGCGGATGGCAAAGGATCCGGGTCTTGGGGAGGAACTCGATCGGGTGCTATATAGGCTCCTTGATTGCGGAAGGATACTCGGGGTGTTCTTGTTCCCCTTCATGCCGGAGACCTCAACGAGGCTTTTGCAGTACCTGGGGGTGGAGGAAATTCTGGAGGATCGCAATCCTCTGGCGCTGTGCGATTGGGGGAAGGGTCCATCGGTGTTCTCTGTGGCTCAGCCTGAACCCCTGTTTCCTCGCCTGCAGGGATGAGAGGAGGTTGAACGGAATGCAATCTCAGGAAATCCACCTTGAAGACTTCCAGAAAATCGACCTTCGGGTTGGGGAAGTGGTAAGTGCCGAGCGGGTGGAGGGAACCCGGGCCCTTATGGTGCTCCGGGTGAACCTGGGAACGGAGGAACGGACCCTGGTTGCCGGACTGGCTCCGTACTATTCGGTGGAGGAGATGGTGGGGAAAAGGGTTGTGGTGGTCGCTAACCTTGAGCCCGCAGTCATCCGGGGGATCAAATCTCAGGGAATGCTCCTTGCTGCCGATGACGGGCAGGGGAAGGTGAGCCTCGTCACCGTTGATCGAGACATCGCTCCGGGAAGCAGAGTGCGATGACCTCCTGGGTCGATATTCATGCCCACCTCGACGATAGGGCCTTTCTGGAGGATCTCCCCGAGGTGCTGTCCCGTGCCCGGAAGGTGGGAGTGGCGCACGTTGTCACCGCCGGGACCTCTCTTGAGTCTTCGGAAAAGGTCGTGGAACTCGTCCGGCTCTATCCCGGACTCTACGGATGTGTGGGGATACACCCTCAAGAGGTGAAGGGAGAAGTTGACCTTTCGCCTCTTGAGCGCCTCCTTGAGGAAGAAGACATCCTTGCAGTGGGGGAGGTTGGCCTCGATTACTTCTGGGACACAACCTACAAAAAAGAGCAAAAGGCCGTTTTTGCCGCTCAGGTTGAACTCGCTGAACGGTACAGCCTTCCCCTTGTGGTGCACTCCCGGAATGCAGAGGAAGACGTCTTCCGGATTCTCGCAGAAAAAGCCAGAAACGTCCCCGTGGTGTGGCACTGCTTCTCTGGAGATTCGGAACTCCTCAGGCGTGTTCTCTCCCGGGGGTGGTACGTATCTTTTGGCGGTGTGGTGACCTATCCGAAGGCGTTTCGTCTCCGGGAAGTGGCACGGACGGTTCCTCCTGAGCGTCTTTTCCTCGAAACCGATGCGCCTTATCTTGCGCCTCAGCCAAAGCGGGGTGCAAGAAACGAGCCGGCATTCCTCGTTGAGACGGCAGGCTTTTTCGCCGCTCTTTTGGGGGAGAATCCCGAGGACCTGAAGGCGCGTCTTTGGGAGAACTTCCTTCGGGTTTTCCTCAAAAATTCCCATCCGTAACCTCTTCTTTTTGGCATATTTCTTTATCACCTCCCCTGCGGGAGGTGATAGAGTGATCCGGGGAATCTACACTGCCCTTTCGGGGCTCAATCTCCACGAAATCAAGCAGGCTATCCTCGCCAACAACATTGCCAATATCGACACCCCGGGCTTTAAAAAGAACGTCTTCTCCATTGAGGGAGGAGAGGTGGCGGAGCTTTTCCGCTTTGTCTCTGGAGAACATCCCGCCTTTGTGGGAGAACTCCCCCTTGCCGTGCAACCCCAGGTGGAGTTCACCACCGATTTTTCCCAGGGCAGGTTGGAGATGACGGGGAATCCTCTGGATCTCGCCATCGAGGGTGAAGGGTTTTTCGTGGTGATGACCGGGGAAGGCGAAGCGTACACTCGGGCAGGGAATTTCCTGCGGAGTGCCGATGGAAGGCTTGTGACTCCAGGGGGGTATCCTGTCCAGGGAGAAGGGGGCGACCTCGTGCTTCCCCCGCAAGGGGAAGTGGTGGTGGATGAAGAGGGCAATATCCGGGTGGGGGAAGAGGTGGTGGGGAAACTCCGGATTGTGCGGTTCGCTGATCCTGGCCTTCTGGAGAAACAGGGCGAGAACCTCTTCCGGGCGCCGGAAGGAGTGGTGCCTGAGGCGGCCCAGCAGTATACCATCCGGCAGGGATTTCTGGAGCGGTCCAACGTGGAGATTGTGGAAGCCATGGTGCGGATGATTGAAGCCCTCAGAGAGTACGAGCTCACCCAGCGGGCTGTAGTGGCCCAGGATGAAACGCTGGGGAAGGCGGTAAATGACATCCCTCGTCTGGGATAGGAGGAGGAGAGCGATGATTCGAGCGCTATGGACGGCGGCCACGGGGATGCAGGCCAAGCAACTCGATCTCGATGTGATTGCCAACAACCTCGCCAACGTCAACACCACGGGGTTCAAGAAGAGCCGAGTGGACTTCCAGGACCTCATGTACCAGGTTATCCGCTTCAAAGGGACCCCCACCTCTCCCGAGACCCAGGTTCCTTCAGGTATTGAGGTGGGTCTTGGGGTACGCCCGGCGGCCATTCAGAAGATTTTCTCCCAGGGTGATATCTACGAAACGGGGAATCCGCTGGATCTCGTGATCGAGGGAGATGGGTTCTTCCAGGTTCTTCTCCCTGACGGAACGGTAGCCTACACGAGAGACGGGTCCTTTAAGCTCGATGCTCAGGGAAGGATGGTCACAAGCGATGGATTCCCTCTTGAGCCTCCCATCACCATTCCTCAGGAAGCCGAGTCCATCACCATCGCCCAGGACGGGACGGTCACGGTGAAGATGCCCGGGGAGACGGAACCTCAGGAAGTCGGAGTGATTGAACTGGTCCGTTTTGTGAATCCTGCAGGACTCCTGAGTATTGGAAGGAATCTCTACGTGGCCACAGCAGCTTCAGGCGATCCTCAGGTGGGAACCCCAGGATTTGGGGGTTTCGGGACGCTGGCCCAGGGATTTCTCGAGACCTCCAACGTCCAGATTGTGGAGGAAATGGTCCGGATGATTTCTGCCCAGAGAGCTTACGAAATCAACGCTAAAGCAGTCACCACCGCCGATGAGATGATGAGCATCACCAACAATATGAAGAGGTGAGGCCATTTGCGGCGATGGGTCGGGTGTTTTCTTCTCCTTGGCCTTCTGAGCGCAGTGTCCTCGGCCTTTGCGCTGACCCTTGAGGTGCGCCTCAGGGATGAGGTCGTGGTCTTCCAGGAGACCCTCACACTCGGGGATGTCGCCGAGGTCTCTTATCCCGATCCCCGGTGGGAGAAGGTTCTGCGGGGCTTGAGCCTTGGGGCTTTGCCCCCTCAGGGAGAGCGGGTGATTTCGCCCCAGGAAATCTACGCCCGGGTGGTGAGGCAGGGGGTTCCGGGTCTTGACTACATCTACTTCTCCGGGGCCAGTGTCTCCCGGGTGCGGCGAGGAGGAGTGCCGGTAGCCCGGGAAACCCTTGAGGATGAGATTCGTAAGGCTTTAAGGGAACGTTTCCCCGGGGCTGAGCGGATTGAGGTGACCCTCCTTGAGGAGTCCGGGATTATCCTCCCCACCCCAGAGTTTACGGTGGTGCTCCCAAAGACCTTGAAACCCTGGGGGGTACAGGGGGCGGATATTGTTGCAGGGGATGGGACACAGAAGAAAACGGTGCGATTCGCTCTTTCGATCTACCGCCCTGTAGTTCGGGCCAGGAAAGACCTAACCGTTCACGAGACCATTGGCCCGGAGGACGTCACCGTGAGTGTTGAGCCGGTGTCTTTTGAAACCGAAAAGACCTGTGCCACCCTTGAAGAGGTTCTGGGGAAACCGGTGCGGAAGACCATCAGAGCCGGGGATCCTGTTGTGCCCACCGCTTTGGGGAAGGACGTCCTTGTCAAGCGAGGAGACCTCGTGACCATGGTGGCAGAATACGGGGGCATTGTGGTGACGACCACGGGGAAGGCCAGGGGGGAAGGGACCTTGGGAGATCGCATTATTGTTGAGAATATCTCCTCCCGAAAGAGGGTGGAGGGCATCATTGTTGATGAGCGGACTGTGCGGGTGGTGGTCCGGTGAGGTGGCTTTTCGGTTGTCTTGTCGGTCTTTCCCTTCTTTTCGGAAGTGTGGCCTTCGGGGAATCCCTCTGGCGGGATGATGGGTGGTTCTCGGAACCTTACGTGGCGGAACGGGCCAGGAACGTCGGAGATATGGTCACGGTGATCCTTGAAGAACAGACCAAGGGAACGGCCACAGCTTCATCCCAGGGCAGGAACGAGACGCAGGTTGGGCTTCAAGCAGGCCAGGGAATCTTTGATTTTCTTCCCCCGGCGCAGCTCAACCACCAGAGTTCCCAGACGGGGAAGCGTTCGTACAGCCGGGGTGTCACCCTGAGTGGTGTCATCGCCTGCCGGGTTGTCGAGGTTCTCGAGAACGGTCACCTTCGCATTGCGGGCAAAAAGGAAATCTTCCTCAATAAGGAGCGGGAAACCCTGAGTATTGAGGGAACCATCGACCCCCGCCTGCTCTCGCCACAGAACACCATTTCTTCCACCCAGGTGATGGACGTGGTGATTCGCCTTGAAGGAACGCTCAAGCCCAAAAAACAGAGTGGCCTTTTGGGAGTGCTCCAGGGACTTTTCGGTTCCATTCTTGACGTGCTCTTTTAGAGGGGAGAGGATGAGGCGGCTTTTTAGAGTTCTCCTCAGCGTCTTCTGCGTTCTTCTGGCGTTGCCCCTTCGGGCAGAGGTGGTGCGGATTAAGGATATCACCGACATCGAGGG
>APKF01000078.1 GCA_000353875.1 Candidatus Caldatribacterium californiense OP9-cSCG
CCCTGGTGAACAGGATCAGGTAGAGGTGAGAGGATGCGGGTTACCCACCGGATAGTTACAAACCAGGTCATGGTGAATCTCTATAGCATCACGGAAAGGCTCCTCCGGGTGCAGGATATGCTCTCTTCGGGCAAAACCCTCCGCCGTCCCTCGGATGACCCAGTGAAGCTCAACCACGTGCTCCTTCTGCGCACATCCATCCGGAAGCTCGAGCAGTACACCGCAAACGTTGAGGACGGGCTGAGCTGGCTCAACCTCGCCGACACAAGTCTCGACCAGGCCACCAGCGTCCTCCAGAAAGTACGGACGCTGGCCGTTCAGGGGGCGAACGGAACACTCACCCCTGAAGACCGCGCTATGATCGCCACCGAGGTGGAGAAGTACCTTGAGGAACTTGTGGGAATTGGCAACACTGCCTATGCTGGCAGATACGTATTTTCCGGAACCGAAACCCTCACCACGCCCTTTGTTCTTGCTGGTGGCCGTCTTACGTATCAGGGGAACGGAGCATCCATCCAGAGAGAAATCAGCGAGGGAGTGGTGGTGGCAATTGGGGTACCCGGGGATGGCCTCTTCTTCCGGGGGTTTGAAGTCCAGAGTAACGAAGGTATAACGCTGACAGCGGGGGAACGCTTTGCCATAAACGGTGTGGAAATCGAAATCGATAACACCATGACGACCCTTGAGGACCTTGTCCGCCGCATCAACGAGGATCCGGCCCTCAAAGGAGAGGTGTACGCTTTCACCGATGGTAAGCGACTTTTCCTGCGTTCCCGGACCGAAGACCCCCTGATCCTCGAGGACCGTTCGGGGACACCCTTAGAAAACTGGGGGCTCCTGGATCCTGCAAACTCCCGAGAAGCCTCGGGGGTTCTCAAGGTGGTCCGGGACCTTGTGGAGCATCTTCGGGAGAACCGGGTGGACCTCGTTTCTGGAGAGGATCTGGAGAAACTGGACCAGGTTTTGGATCTCCTCCTGAAGGTCCGGGCGGAAGTCGGTGCCCGCACACTTCGCCTGGAGAACGCCCTGAACCGTTTCAAGGACTTCACCACGAGTTTCAAAAAGCTCCTTTCCTTTGATGAGGACATCGACATCGCCGAGGTTGTGGTGCAGCTTCAGGAGCATCAGAATGTTTACCAGATGGCCCTGGCAGCTGCGGCAAGACTCCTGCAACCGACACTCCTTGACTTTTTGCGGTGAGGGAAGCGCCTTGAGGGTAACCACGAGGTATTTCGGTGACATTGAGGTTGAGGAGAGCAAAATCCTCCTTTTCCCCTGGGGTATTCCCGGGTTTGAGCACCTCCACCGTTTTCTCCTCCTTGAGGATCGGGGATTTTTCTGGCTGCAGAGCGTGGACGACCCGGACATCGTCTTTGCCGTGTGTGACCCCTTTGTGTGTTTCCCGGGGTACGAGGTGGAGATTCCCTCCTCTGAATGCGAGGCTCTGGGCATCACAAAGAGTGATGAGGTCATTGTTCTTGCCATCATGAGTGTCCGTTCTCCTCAGGAAATAGGTGTTAACCTTCTGGCCCCACTGG
>APKF01000079.1 GCA_000353875.1 Candidatus Caldatribacterium californiense OP9-cSCG
ACAAGGCCACTCTGAGCTGGAAAACCTTAGAGGTTTCTGCCCACCCTCGAGGTGGACGTCAAGGCCCAGGAGGTCCGCTCAAGCGGTGATATCACCGCTCTCCTTGATGGTCTTACAGTCCGTATCGGTTCCCTCTCTTACTCCCGAAAGGCCAATGCCCTTCATGTCCTGGACCTTTCAGGGACCGGGAAGGACATGAGCTTTGGGGCTCGGGAAGGGCTTTTCGATTTCCTTCAGGGTGTGGCAGTGTTCACGGGGAACCCTGCCCTCACCTTCCGGGGCTTTCGGGTGGTCTTTTCCCGGGCAGAGTACCGCTTTGTCGAAAGAGCCTGGCAGGGACAGGATGCGGTGGTCCAGCGGGAGGGATGGCGGGGGAGTGCGAAGCGGGCGCGGTACACCGAGGGGACCAGTTTCCTGATCCTTGAGGGGGAAGCAGAACTTGAGCGGGAGGGCAACCGCCTTCGGGGGGAACGTATCACGGTCAACCTCGATACCCTTCAGGTGAGAGTGGAGGGTAACGTGGAGATTTTCCTTGTCCCTCCCAAGGAAGAGACACCATGAAACGGAACTGGAGTGTCCTCTCCGGTCGGCGCCTGACAAAGGAATACGGTAAGAAACGGGTAGTGAATGAGGTCGATATTACGGTTCGCAGGGGGGAAATCGTGGGACTCCTCGGCCCCAATGGCGCGGGGAAAACCACCACCTTCTACATGCTCGTTGGTCTTGTCCGACCCACGGGGGGACAGGTATTCCTTGATGACCTTGAGCTCAACCACTTCCCCATGTATCTCCGGTCCCGCATGGGTATTGGGTACCTCCCACAGGAGCCCTCGGTCTTTCGCCGGCTTACGGTTCAGGAAAACCTCGACCTTGTCCTGGAGATGCAGGGGCTTTCCCGGAAAGAGGTGGTGCGGCGGAGGAACGAGCTCCTTGAGGAGTTTGGTATTGCCCATCTGGCGAAATCCGTGGCCAACCTCCTCTCGGGTGGTGAGCGGAGGCGTCTGGAGATTGCCAGGGCTTTGGCTACCTCCCCTTCTTTCATCCTCCTTGACGAACCCTTCACAGGCATCGACCCCATAGCCGTGGAGGACATCCAGAACATCGTGCGGGGGCTGGCCGGAAGAGGTATTGGTGTCCTCATCACCGACCACGCCGTTCGGGAGACGCTGGCCATAACCGATCGGGCCTACATTATCTTTGAGGGGAAGATCCTGGTTTCAGGAACACCGAAGGACATCATCGAATCGGAACTGAGCCGCCGGTACTACCTTGGGGAGCGGTTCAATCTCTGAAACATGCAGGTGCTTGACCGGTACGTACTCAGGCAGGTCAGTGGGTCGTTTCTCTTTGGGGTTCTCCTCTTCGTGGCCATTCTGAGTGCAGGAGATCTCCTCTTTCGCCTGGCCCGGATGTGGCTTCGGGAGGGTCTTTCGGGGGAGAGGGTTGTGGCCATTTTCTTCCTGAGCCTCCCTCAACTTCTCGTATACGTCCTCCCCATGGCGCTGCTTCTGGGGGTGCTTCTTGTCACCGGAAGGATGGCCGCAGACAGTGAAATCATCGCCCTTCGGTCCTGTGGGGTGAGCCTTGTCCGGTTCTTTGCTCCCTTTTTCCTCTTCGCCCTGTGGGTGTGCGTGGGGACCATTCTTCTTCAGGAAGTTGCGCTTCCCTTTTCAGCGCTGAAACTGAAGGAAATCTGGTCTGAAGGGGGATTTTCCTGGCCGGTGGAGGAACGGACGTTTTTCCGGGACGTCAGCGAGGAGGGTGTGGAGCGCATTTTCTACGTCCGGGAGATAGACTCCCGCCATGAAACCCTCCGGGGGGTCGTGGTCCAGGAATACCAGAAAGAGAAACTCCGGCGTATCATCAACGCAGCCCGGGCCCGGGTGACCGACGGTCAGTGGGTCTTTGAGGATGGGGTGTACTACGAGGTGAACGACCGTGGTGAGGTCGAGCGAGTCGTTCGTTTCACCCGGGAAAGAGCAAAAACACAAGAAACCATTCCGGGTATCCTCAAAACGAGGAAAAGCCCCCAGGAGATGAGCTTTGCAGAACTCCGGGCCTACATCGCCCGGGAGAGAGCCCGTGGTCAGGCTACGGGACGCCTTGAGGTTCTCCTCTGGCACAAAACCGCTATCCCCTTTGCGGCGCTGGTCTTTGCCCTTCTTGGTGTGGCGCTTGGGATTACTTCGCCCCGCTCGGGGAAGGCTTTAGGCATTGGGTTGAGCATTCTCATCGTTTTCGGGTACTACGTCCTCTTCTCCATCATGAGCACCCTCGCCGAAGGAGGAGTGCTCCCTCCTTTTCTCGGTACGTGGATACCGAATATCCTCGGAAGCCTCGGGGGAAGTGTGCTCCTCTTTAGGCGGGATTCTGCACAGTGAGGTGACACAATGGGTACAGGTGGCTTTCTGCTTGTTCTGGTGCTTCTCCTCCTCAGCGGTGTCATTGCCTACGTGGGAGATTTCCTCGGCCGTCGTATCGGCAAACGAAAGCTCTCGGTTCTCACCCTCCGTCCCCGCTATACGGCGATTCTTGTGAGCATCCTCACGGGGATTCTCATCTCTACGGTGACACTCGCCATTCTGAGCCTGGCTTCAAAAGACGTGCGTACGGCGCTTTTTGGCATGGAAGAACTAAAGACACAGCTTGAGTTGCTGAACCGGGAGGTTCTGGAACGGAATGCCCAGCTTGAGCACATGCAGAAGACCGTCAAGATGTATGAGGAACAGGTCACGGCGCTCTCGGAGAAGGAGAAGGAGCTCTCGATCTCCAAAGCGAGCCTCGAAGAACAGGTGAAGGCGCTTTCCCAGAGTGTTGCTGAACTTGAGAAGCAGCGAAAAACCCTCCAGGATGAAATCCAGTCCCTGCAGATGGAACTTACCCGTCTTCGGGCCAATCTCTTGGCGGTGCGACAAGGAGAGATTGTCTTCCGGGATGAAGAGGAAATCCTGCGTGTGGTGGCCCAGCCGGGAATGACTCAAGAAGAGGCGGAGAACTTCCTCCTTGCCCTCATTCAGCGGGCAACGGTTGTTGCCCAGGCGCGGGGAGCGGGACAGGACCGGGAAGGGAGGGGGTGGTGTTCGTCCAGGAAATGAACTTCCGCGAAGCGGTGCAGAGGCTCTCTGGAGCAACGAAGGAGTACGTGGTGCGTCTTGTGGCTGCCCTCAATACCCTCCGAGGAGAGCCGGTCGTCGCCCGCTTTGTGATTGATGAGAACCGGAAAATCTTTGCCCAGGGTGAGGTACTCTTGAAGAAGAAGCTGACGCTTGAGCGGGGGAAGACCAGTCCCGACCTGGTGCTTGCAGAAATGCTCCGGGACCTCAACGTCCTGGGGGTGGAGCGGGGGATTCTCCCCCAGGAAGGAAAGGTGGGGGTGATTTCGGCGATGAACCTGAGCGAGATACGCCAGGAGCTTGAAGAGCGGGAAGGGACGGTGGTCCTTGAGGCGGTGGCCGAAGGAGACATCTTTGTGGCTGGTCCCATGAGGGTTTTCCTGAGGCTAAAGGAGGAGATTCCAGAGGGGAAGACTTCCTAAGGCGATGAGCGTCGTTGCGCAGATAATGCTTGAAGAGAGTTCGGTGTCGAGTTCATACACCGAGGCAAAGACATAGGAGCTCACCAGAGTCGGTGTGGCCGACTGGAGCACAAAGACCTTCGCATAAAGCGGGGGAAGGGGGAAGAGCTTCACAAGCCCTAAAGCCACGAGGGGAAGGAGAAGGAGCTTGAGGAGGGCTGAAGCACCAAGGAGTGGCGCATCTTTGGAGAGGCTGGTAGGGGAGAGGGCAAGGCCGATGGCTACCATGGTGAGGGGAACGGTGGCGTCGGCCAGGCGGTTGATGATGCCGAGGAGAAAGGGTGGCAGGGGAAGACCATTGAGGAGGAGTGCCAGGAGGAAAGCGTTGAAGGGAGGGAGCTTCAGGAATTCCGTGACGTTTTTCCCTGAGAATTTCCCCGTTTTCCCGAAAACGCAGAACGTTACCCCCAGGGTGTAGACTGAGAGGAAGTTCCCAAGCTGGTCGTAGAAGATGGCTGCCGGTAACCCCTCTTCCCCAAGGAGGGCAAGGATGAACGGGTACCCCAGGAATGCGGTGTTGCCAAAAGCTGCACCCATGGCAAAACTCACCGCCCGCCTCGGGGGAAGGCGGAAGTACTTCGACCCTATGAGGAAGGCGAGAAGAAAAAGAGCGCTGATAGCCACGTAGGCCAGGGGTGGGATACTCCACAGCCTCCGGTCTAAGGTGGCTCCCTGGAGGGAACGGAAAACAAGACACGGGAAGGTCACGTAGAGGACGAAGCGATTGAGCAAAGGAGCGGTTTCTTTCGGGAAAACCCGGAGAACCCGCAGGAGAAACCCAAGGCCGATGAGCGCGAACATCAACCCGAGGACCTGGCTCATTGTGCCCTACCTTGTGGCTACAGGATTCTGCAGGATGCCGATACCCTCAACCTCCACTTCCACAACATCCCCGGGGGCAAGCGGTCCAACACCCTTTGGGGTTCCCGTGGCGATGACGTCCCCGGGAAGAAGGGTCATGATTTCCGAAATGAACACGATGAGCTCCTCCACCGGAAAAAGGAGCATCCGGGTGTTGCCCTCCTGCTTCAAGGTGCCGTTCACGAAACACCGCACCGTGCAGTTTCCCGGGTCGAGTTCATCTTCAATCCAGGGGCCAAGGGGGGCAAAGGTGTCAAAAGACTTTGAGCGGGTCCACTGCACGTCTTTGGTCTGGAGGTCCCGGGCCGTGACGTCGTTGAAGCAGGTGTAGCCGAGGATGTAGTCCCGAACCTCGCTTTTTTTCAGGCGGAAAGCCCGTCGTTTCATCACCACTGCAAGTTCTGCTTCATAATCCACCCGGCTGGAACAGGGAGGAAGGAGAATCGGTTCTTTCGGCCCGATAACCGCTGTTTGAGGCTTCAAAAAGAGGATGGGGTTTTCGGGAACGCTCTGGCCAAGCTCGGTGATGTGGTCTTTGTAGTTGAGGCCCACGGCCACGATTTTGCTCGGTCGCACGGGAGGGAGGATCCGAAGGTCCCTGAGGAAGAAGCGTGCGCCCCGTTCTGTTACCCTTCCAAAGGGAGAGGTGATTTCCTCGACCACGTCTCCTTCAAGGAGCCTTCCCCAGGAGGGCGTGCGTTGCTCAGGATGCAGAAAGCGAAGGATTTTCACGGTTCATCCGCTCCTTCAGGTAAAGCTGTTCCTTAAAACGCGCAAGGAAAGGAATCTTCACGGTACAGAGTTTCCGCAAAAATTGTACAGCCTGTGGCAGGGCATGCCATCCCCGGTACACCTCAAGGTACGCCGAGATGAGCAGTCGACGGAGTTCCCCGGGCTTTAAGGTGTCGAGCCTCACCACGGGGTGGGCACCATCAAAGAGCGACCAGCTGAGGGGGAGAATGCGGTTTTCCCTCTGGAGCTCCTCAAAAAGCGCTGTTCCGGGAAAAGGCGTGAGGAGGGAGAACTGCACGATATCCGGGCGGATTTTCCGGGCAAACTCGATGGTTTTCCGGATGGTGGCCTTCGTTTCCCGGAGGCTTCCAAGGATGAACGACCCCCAGCTTTTTACTCCGTACTTGCGGAGGATTTCCAGGGCCTTCCTGGCTACCTCCTGGGTGAGCTGCTTCCCGTAGTCTTCGAGAATGGCCCGCTCGGCGCTCTCAAGACCAAGGTACACCATGCGGAGTCCGGCTTTTGCCATTTTTTTCACCAGGAACTCATGGCGGACGATGGTATCCGCCCGGGAGAAGCACCACCACCGGAGTTTCAGACGTCGTCGCTCAATCTCTTCGCAGAGGCGCTCCACCCGTTCAGGCTGCAGGGTGAAGTTATCGTCTACAAAGGCCACTGCCCGGAATCCCCAGTCGAAGTAAAGGGTTTCAAGCTCCCGGAGGATGTTCTCCGGAGAGCGGGCCCGCCATTTCCTTCCCGAGAAGTGGGAGGAGGCACAGAACTTGCAGGCAAAAGGGCATCCGCGACTCGTCAGGACGTTCACCAGGGGTTCTCCCTCAAGCTGGGTCATCCAGTATTTGGAGAGTTGCAGGAGGTCCCGGGCCGGGAAAGGCAGGGCGTCGAGGTCCTGGGGTGGCAAAGAAGTGGGCGTGCGGAGGATTGTCCCCTCCCGCAGGAAGGAAATACCCGGAACGTTCTCTGGGGAAATTCCCCGCTCCAGGGCTTCAAGGAGTTCCACAAAGATTTCCTCTCCCTCCCCCCGCACAACGTAGTCCACCACGCCACTTCTTAAGGCCTCTTCATCCCTGAAGGTGACATGGTACCCACCCATGACCACCAATCGGCCTTCGTCTTTGGCTTTCCGGGCTATCCGGAGGGCTTCAGGAAAGGTGCTCGTGGTCGCTGTGATGCCCACAAGGTCACACCGCCTGAGTTCCTCCTCAAAGCGCTTTGCATCCTCAACCTGGAGGTCCACAATGGCAACCTCGTGGTGGGTGCGGCATGACGCCGCAAGGTACGCCAGACCAAGGGGTGGGAGTTTCAGGCCAATGAGATCGTAAATTCCTGGAGATGGGGGCTGAACGAGGAGTACCCTCATCCTCTTTTCAGCTCCTCCATCTTCTCGATGATGGCCTCGCCCACTTCAAAGGTTTTCGCCGCTTCCGGGTCGTTGGGGTCGGGCTTCAGGTCGTAGGTGACCTTTTTCCCCTCCCGGATGACGGCGGCCACGGCACGCTCGAGGAGATCCGCTCTTTCTTCTTCTCCAAGGTGGCGGAGCATCATAACCCCCGAGAGGATGGTGGCAATGGGATTCACCTTGTGGAGCCCTTTGTACTTTGGTGCGCTCCCGTGAGTCGGTTCAAAAACCGCATAGTGGTCCCCGATGTTCCCTCCCGGGGCCACTCCCAGTCCTCCGACGAGTCCGGCGGCAAGGTCGGAGACGATGTCTCCGTAGAGGTTCGGGAGCACAAGGACGTCGTAGAGTTCGGGCTTTTGCACAAGCTGCATGCACATGTTATCGACGATGCGGTCTTCGAATTCGATATCGGGATAGTCTTTGGCCACTTCCCGGGCAACTTCAAGGAAAAGCCCGTCGGAGTACTTCATGATATTGGCCTTGTGGACTGCGGTGACCTTTCTCCGCCTGTGCTTTCGGGCGTACTCGAAGGCGAATCGCACGATGCGTTCGGTGCCAAAGACCGAGATGGGTTTCACGCTGATGCCAGAATCTGGACGGATTTTCCCCTTTCCCAGGCGCTCCACGGTGGCGATGAATTCCAGAGTCTCGGGTTTGCCCTGCTCGAACTCAATCCCGGCGTAGAGGTCTTCGGTGTTCTCCCGGATGACCACAAGATCAACATTCTCGTAGCGGGAACGGACACCCGGGTACATTTTACAGGGCCGGACGCAGGCGTAGAGGTCGAGCTCTTTTCGGAGCGCGACGTTCACACTCCGGAACCCTGTCCCCACAGGTGTGGTGATGGGGCCCTTCAGGGCGACACCGTTTCGCCTGATGGACTCAAGAACCTGTGGCGGGAGGGGGGTGCCGTACTTTTCGATAACCTCTGCACCGGCTTCCTGGATGTCCCATTCAATAGGTACCCCGGTGGCTTCGATGACCCTTTTCGCGACTTCGATGATTTCCGGTCCGGTTCCGTCTCCCGGTATCAGCGTCACCCGGTACATGGTGCAACCTCCTTTTTCTCCTTTGTAAGGGAATGTTAGCGAACTGCGGTGCGCTTTGCAAGTTCAGGAAAAGCGGATATACCCCAAGAGCGGAGAACCTGGGACCGGGAAGACGGCGGCGGGAACGTGTTTTCTTTAGGAAGATGTCCGGCGGGGAAAGCGCGTGCTCTGCGTTGCTTTGAGGATTAGGAACTCCCTCTCCCTTCAAGCATCTCAAGGAAGGCCTCAAGACGGGTACGGAGTTGCTCTGGGGCGCTGTGTCGACGGTCGAGGTGGTCGCCATCAAGAAAGAGCACCGGATACCCTGCCTCAAGGAGTTTTTCCCGAAGAAGCATGACCATTCCCTGGCTCTGGCGACACCCCCACTGGGTGAACTGAATGACGCCCTCTGCGTCGTACCTTTTCAGCGCCTCGAGAATTCCCGGTATGCGCCCCCGGGAAGTGGCCAGGATTTCGCTGGCCCAGAGAATCTTCCGCGCCAGGGATTTCAGGGGCGAAGAGGGAGAGAGTTCCTCGGGGAAAGGTGTTGTGAACTCCTCGTACACCACCCCAAGGCCGAGCTTTTCAAGGAGGGCCGGAAGTTCGCCTGAGTAGAAGGGCTTGAGGTGAAGCCAGATGAGGCGATGTGGCAGGGTTTTGGAAGGTTTTGAGAGTTCTTCCTTCAGGCGTTCGGCAAAGCGGAGTGATGTCTCCTCACCCAGGAATTCATAGTAGTACGGGAGGTAGTCGAGGTTTTTGGTTGGGGGAAGGAGCATCCGGTCTTTCCGCTGGCGCAGTGCCTCGACTTCAAGGAGAATCTCCCGGGTTCTGTTGGAGAAAAAGAAGGGCTTGTCCCACACAAAGTGGACGCGCCATTCCCTTTCCAGGTGTCTGGCAATGGCGGTGAGCTGTTCGGCGACGTACCCCTCCGCGTCCCGGGTCCACTGCTTCGGGACATCAACGAGAAAGAGGGGAACATTCCAGATTTCCCGGAGTACCTCAAAGAATCCTACCGTCCCGTGGCAGATGCTTGAAGTGGCAAAGAGAAAATCCGGTCGGGGAAAGAGCCGGAGCAGGCTCATGCCGATACCTCCCCGGTGGTAGCTGCAGAGGTCCTGGGAGAACCAGGCCTTCTCGGCTGCAGCAAGAGGAGTCTGGACGAAACGCAGAGCGGCGACGAGTCCGATGGCGATTTCGGGGTAAAAGGGGATGAGGCGGGCAGCGTGGAAGAACTCTGAAGGGAAAAAGAGGCTGGCCCAGGCGATTTTTCCTCGTCTTCCGTAAAGGTTACGGATGGTGTGGATAGTCACCTGGTAGGAGAATTGTGGGAGCGGTGGATTAGGGTATTTCCGGCGAAGCCACCACTCGTACGGCTCAAGGAGCTGGAAAAGCATTCTCCGTTCAAGAAGGAAGCGGAGAATCCGAAGAAGCACTGGGGGAATTTCATCCATGGAGAATCATCTCCCGGAAGGCATCAAGTCGCGTTTCCCACTGAGGGAAAGACGGGGTGGTGTCGTGTTCAAGACAGAGCACGGGGAGACCAAGGCTTCGCCCAAGAAGCCCGATCTCGTAAAGCTGAAAGTCGCAGAACTTGGAGAAGACTATCACCACTCCACGCAGGCCGAGAGTACCACAGAGCCTTTTGAGCGCTGTTCTTCGTGCAGGGCCGGAAAGCCGCGGACAGGGGAGGCGGTGGAGGGTAAAGCGTGCCAGGTCCTCAAGGGGAGATGCGGTGAGAGACAGAGGTTCTTCACCAAGGAGGATCCGGTTTTCAGGGAGATCCGGGAAAACCAGAAACCCTTTCTCTTCAAGGAGGGGCAGAAGGACATGGGCAAAATGTGAGCCCGAGAATAAGAGGGGAATACGATCCGGTGCTCTCCGACGCTTCCCCCATTCTCTAAAGAACGCTTCTTGCTGCCTGAGCGTTTCCTCTAGGGCTTGCTTTAAGGATGCGGTGAATTCCAGAAAGGAGCGGCCGCTTTGCGCCAGAAGCTCCCGGGCAAGATCATCCAGGTTTTCGGTCAACCGCTCCACGGCCGTTTCTCCAGCCAGAGCGGGAACGTCAAGGGAGAAGGCCGGGACGGAGAGTGCCCTGAGGATTTCGTAAGTCCTCCGGGAGGCATCGCATGCCAGGGGAACGACAAACCCCGAGAATTCCCTGTGGTTCAGAGCCCAGCTTATGAAGGTCTTGCAGAGCGCGCAAAAGGGAACAGGAAGGGAGGAGCACTGAGGGCTTGAGAAATCCGGTTTGAAGAATACGGCCTTGAAGCCACAGGCTTCAAGGAGCTCCTGGGGGACGTAGCGGCAGAAGTACCCCAGAGTGCACATTTCAGAGGATGAATGCCCAGAGGATTGCCCAGAGTATGAGGCCTGCAAGGACGAAGGGGAACACTATAAGCAGCGCCCAGCCAAAGAGGAATACGCCGAGGAGGAAAACGAAAAGAAACGCCAGGCTTCCCAGGAAAAAGGGGAAGAAAAGGGGAAGAGTGTGGAAGAGGATGGTAAAGAGCGCCACAAGGAACACCAGGACAATGAGCGACCACAGGATGCGGATCAGGGTTTTTCACCTCCTTTGGTGAGGTCTCTCAGGAGCCGTTCTAGGTTCCGTGAAGCAAAGTCGGGGGGCAAAAACTGTGAGAGAATGGTTGCCGCATCGACCTTTCGTCCCCAGAACTTCTCGTTGAGCTTTACGTTTTCGGTGAGCTTTGTTCCCTCAAGGGTAATCCCAAGGAACACCCCCCGGGAGAGGGCGTAGGCGTAACAGGGTGAGGAGAGTTCAGAGTCCAGGGCAACAGAAATTCCCCGTCCTGCTGGTCCCAGGGTGAC
>APKF01000080.1 GCA_000353875.1 Candidatus Caldatribacterium californiense OP9-cSCG
CCACCCCTTCGCCCTGAGCGATGCCCACAAAGAGTCCGACTCGTTTCACCCCAGGGAAAATCGCGATGCTCTGGGCGTTCTCAAAAAGAGGCAGGAGAATCCGGCGATCGAGGGAACGGGAAAGCTCGTAGAGGACTTCAATAGAGCGATTGATGAGGTTTTCTCCGGGAGAGAGCGCGAGAACCTGGGAAGCACAGAGAAAACACAAAGCTCCAAAAAGCGCAAAAAGCTTCATACCTCATACTCCTTCTCCGAAGCAGCCTTGGCGAGGAGGTATTTCATCACCTTTCCGGTGGCTGTCTGGGGGAGTCCAGGAACGATTTCCACAAGGCGTGGCACCTTGTGAGGGGGAAGGTGTTTCCGGCAAAAATCCACAATCTCCCGGGGCTTGAGAGAAACTCCTTCCTGGGGCACAATGTAGGCTTTCACCAT
>APKF01000081.1 GCA_000353875.1 Candidatus Caldatribacterium californiense OP9-cSCG
CCTCCCGCACCCTTGAGGGCAGTACATCGCCCCCACAGATGAGGAGCCGTAGGGGATGGAGGTCGAAGGAGGTCTTTTTCCGGGCACCGGTGAGAATGGAGAAGATTGCCGGAACGCCGAGGAAGACGGTGGACTGGTCCTCCCGCAGGGCGGCGATGAACTCTTCAAGGGGATACAAGGAGGGGACAATGGTGAGTGTCATGCCCTTCATGAGGGGGAGGAGATAGGCGATGGAGAACCCAAAGACGTGGAACATGGGCAAAACCCCAAGCATCCGGTCTTCAGGGGAGATATCGACGAGGTCGAAGCAACTATCGATGTCGGAGAGGATGTTCCGGTGAGTGAGCATGACGAGTTTTGGCATTCCCGTGG
>APKF01000082.1 GCA_000353875.1 Candidatus Caldatribacterium californiense OP9-cSCG
CTTTGAGGGGGGCTTCACGGAGGAGGAACTGTGCCGAGGCGGCACGGAGGATGTTCACCTGCATGTCCTCCGGGGTACGGGGAGAAAGAGGAATGGGAATAACGCCAAGAGTGAGAGCAGCAAGGTAAAAGCGGAGGGCGTGCCAGCTATTCCCAATGGCCGTGACCACCCTTGTCCCGGGCTGTATTCCGGCCTGTTGCATGGCTGCCACTTCCTGGGCGATGATTCCAGGGAGGTCCCGGTACAGTATCCGCGTCCCCCGGAAGGAAATGGCAACTTTCCCCCGGTAGTCCCTGCTCATCTTTTCCAAACGCTCGGGAATGGTTTCCGACATAGCCCCTTTTTCTCCTTTTTGCTTCCATTGTAGCACAAACCCGAAAAGCCGGTGACAGGCGGGGGGAATTATGGTATTCTTCCAGAACCGGAAAAATGGCCTGGAGAAAACCAAGAAGGGTGCTGTGAGGGAGCCGCCA
>APKF01000083.1 GCA_000353875.1 Candidatus Caldatribacterium californiense OP9-cSCG
GGTGAAGGAGTACGCCCGAGTTCGTCTCAAGAAAGGAAGAGAAAAGCGGGTACTTCTGGGCCACCCCTGGGTGTACCGTACGGACATCGAGGTTCTGCGGGGTCTGGCAGACCCCGGGGATGTTGTGCTTTTAGAGAATCACCGGGGGAAACCCCTTGCTCTGGGGTATTACAACCCGAATTCGGTCATCGCCGTCCGGGTGCTGACCCGGAATCCCGAGGAGCGCATCGACCGGGACTTTTTCCTCCGCCGGATGCAGCAGGCTCTTGAGCTTCGTCTGAAGCTTTTTCGAGAAGAGACAACCAGTGCCTTCCGCGTGGTTTTTGCCGAGGCAGACTTCCTCCCCGGGCTCATTGTGGACCGGTTTGCTTCTCTGCTTGTGGTGCAGTTTCTCACTCTGGGGATGGAGAGGAGAAGAGGAGACATTGTGGAGGCGCTTGAGGCCCTCCTGCATCCTGGGGGTATCTATGAACGGAGCGATGTGGAGGTCCGCAAGAAAGAGGGCCTTGAGGAACGCACGGGGTGGATTCTCCCAGGCGTGAATCCGGAGGTAGTCATTGAGGAGAACGGCCTTGCCTTTTTCGTGGACGTTGCCCGGGGTCAGAAGACGGGGTATTTCCTGGATCAGCGGGAGAACCGCCTGAGCCTTCGCCGCTATGTCCAGGGAGCACGAGTTCTTGATTGCTTCTCGTACACTGGGGGATTTGCCATCCATGCGGCGGCTTTTGGGGCAAAAGAGGTCCTGGGGCTTGACATCTCCGAGAGCGCCGTAGCCCTTGCCCGGGAGAACGCTCGCCTGAACCGGCTGGAGGATCGAGTCCGGTTTGAGGTTGCCGACGTCTTTGAGGCCCTGCGGGAACTCCTCAGAAGAGGCGAGCGCTTTGACCTTGTGATTCTCGATCCTCCGGCCTTCGTCAAGGGGAAGGAAGCCCTTGAGGGGGCGCTTCGTGGGTACAAGGACATCAATCTCCTGGCTATGAAGCTCCTTGTTCCTTCGGGGATTCTCGTCACCTGTTCCTGCTCGTACCATCTCTCCGAAGAGCTCTTCCTTGAGGTGCTCCAAGAGGCAAGCCAGGACGCCGGAAGGCGCCTGCAGATTCTTGAGCGGCGGGGGCAGGCTCAGGACCATCCTGTCCTTGTAGGGTATCCTGAATCCCGGTACCTGAAGTGTTTCATCCTGCGAGTTCTGTGATATAGTAATGGAGCGTTGAGTATTCTCCTCTTGAGGGAGTGAAACTGTGTCGCCTTTTCCTCAGTTCAGTGAGGCTGTGTCTTTAGCACTGCACAGCATGGTGCTTTTGAGTGAAAGCCGTGTTCCCCTCACGGTGAGAGAGATGGCCGAAAAGACAGGCGCCTCCTTTCACCATCTGGCGAAGGTTTTCCAGCGCCTGCGCAGAGCACAACTTGTGGTGTCCACCCGTGGGCCTCGAGGGGGTTTCACGCTTTCCCGCCCTCCAGAGCGCATTACCCTTCTTGAGGTCTACGAGGCCATTGAAGGGCCGGTTTCTGAACGAATCTGCCTCCTCGGAGGGCCAGAATGTCCTTTTGGGAAGTGCATTTTTGGCGGGCTTCTTGGAGAGTTTGCCCATCGCTTTCGAGAGTACCTTGCCTCACACACTTTAGAGAGCGTGTGTCACAAAGGAGAAGCCACGCAGAATCTGGAATAAAGCGGTCACAGAGACTGGTTGTATGTTGAAAACCCTAAAGGAGGTGGTACCCGTTGCCGGAGTTCGTGAATCCCTTCAGTGGTATGGTGCCTGGTCGGAAGATGACGAAAGAGGAGCTCATCCGCGCTATTCGCCTGAATCTCGCAGCCGAGGAAGAAGCTGTGCATCTGTACCTTGCCCATGCCGAGGCTACTGACCACCCTCTGGCCAAGAAGGTCCTCATTGACATTGCCAACGAGGAACGGGTCCACGCGGGGGAATTCCTGCGACTCCTTGAGATTCTCACAGGAGACGAGGCGGATTTCCTGGCGCAGGGAGCAAAGGAAGTCGATGACCTTGCTCGCTCATTTGGCCAGAGTGCTCCAACTTTGGGGTCCCTGCGGGAGGAGGGAGGACAGTGAGCGGTTCGTACCTTGGTCGAGAAGATGCGCCTTTTGGACAGGCCTTCTGGGAACTGCTTGAAAAGACCGCTGTTTCCGTGGCAAAGTCGGAACTCTCGGGACGAAGAATTCTCCCCCTTGAAGGCCCTTTCGGTCTGGGATTCGCCTTTGTCCCCTTTGGGACGAAGCCGCTTGAAGAGGGAGTTCTTGTTGCGGGGGGACAGCCACTTGTGGCGC
>APKF01000084.1 GCA_000353875.1 Candidatus Caldatribacterium californiense OP9-cSCG
GACCATTGTGGGTGACCGGGTGGTCAAAGCACCGTACCTGAAAGAGGGAGGCGTTCTCCTTGCGGTGAACCCGGTCTATGCCCGAATTCTCCTTGGTCAGGACCTTGAGGTCGGGTTCATCGGTCCGGAAGAGGGAGGTTATCTCTTCTCCGTTTCAGAGAGCCTGGCCCTTTTGCTTACCGAACCCCGATCGGTATGTGTCCTCCGTTAAGGCCGGCGGGGGCCCTCCCCCGCCGGTGCCTTCTGGAACTCTCTCTGCGCCTTGGCGATACCTCTCTGTGTTATAATGGTAACTGCCCTCTGGGCAATCCTTGAGGAGGAAGCTGTATGCTTGCCCTGCTGAAAGAGGTATGGGCGAAGAAGGCCCAGGAGCGCATCATCCGGGAGCTCCAGAAGAAGTTCGTCGAACCCATTAATGCTTTGGAGGAAAAGATATGCGCGCTTTCGGATCAAGAGCTCTCCC
>APKF01000085.1 GCA_000353875.1 Candidatus Caldatribacterium californiense OP9-cSCG
GGCCATGTTAGTACCCTGAGGTAGTCAAAGCCGAACTCGACGTTAGTCCCATAGGTGATATCGCACCGGTACGCCCTCTTCCGCTCCTCAGGTGTTGACTCATGCTGAATAAGCCCCACGGAAAGACCCAGGAATTCAAAAATCGGCCCCATCCAGTACCGGTCGCGCTTGGCAAGGTAGTCGTTCACCGTGACGATGTGGACACCCCGTCCGGTGAGGGCATTGAGGTAAAAGAGGGGTTGCAGGTAGCGAGCGAAAACCAGACCCTGGCCTCCATCACCTACCAGAATTACTTCCGGATGTACGAGAAAATCTGTGGCATGACCGGAACGGCGAAAACGGAAGAAGAAGAGTTCATCTACACCTATGGGATGCCGGTGGTGGTGATTCCCACGAATAAACCCCTTCGCCGAACGACGCTTCCTGATGTCATCTACCGTACAGAGCGAGAGAAGTTTGAGGCTGTGGTCCGGGAAATTGAACGCCTGCACGCTTTGGGACGGCCAGTCCTTGTGGGGACGACCTCCATTGAGAAGTCGGAACGTCTGAGCGACATGCTGAAAAAGCGAGGTATCCCCCACGAGGTGCTGAATGCCAAGCACCACGAGCGGGAGGCGGAAATCATCGCCCAGGCAGGCCGCAAGGGGGCGGTCACCATCTCGACGAATATGGCCGGAAGGGGAACGGATATCCTCC
>APKF01000086.1 GCA_000353875.1 Candidatus Caldatribacterium californiense OP9-cSCG
TCCTGCGGGTTGTGGATTACCACTGGAAGGACCACCTCCACAACATGGACCACCTCCGGGAGGGTATCGGACTCCGGGCGGTAGGCCAGAAGGACCCCTTTGTGGAGTACCAGCTCGAGGCCTTTGAGATGTTCCAGAACATGGTCACCGCTATCCGGGAAGACGCCTTACGGTACCTCTTCCACGTCCGGGTGGTTCCCGAAAGAAGGCCCTCTTTCCAGAAGACTTCGGAGAAGCCTCGGCCGGCCTCTGTACCAAAACCCCAGGAGGTGCGGCGTAAAGTGGGCCGGAATGACCCCTGCCCCTGCGGGAGTGGGCTCAAGTACAAATACTGCTGTGGGAAAAAGTGAAAGGAGGAAGAACGATGCAGGTTGACCTCTCCGGGGACCTTACACTCATCCGAAAGAAACTCGAGGAAATCGGAGGGTATCTTTGAGGAGGAAAGGGTTCCAGAAAAAATCAAGGCCATAGAGTTCGAGATGTCCCGGGGTGATTTCTGGGGCGACGGAGAGAAGCAGGGCCGCCTCCTTGCAGAGTACCGGAAGTACCGGCAGGTGTTTGAGGAGTACCTGGAACTCAAGAAACGCCTGGAGGATACGGAGGAGCTTGCGCACCTTGTCGCTCCTGAGGACCCGGAGTACCAGGAGCTTGTGCAGGAGGTTCGGAAGCTCTCCGAAGCTGTGGAGGACCTGGACATCCGGCTCCTGTTCCGCCGGGAGGAGGACCGGTGTAACGCCATTGTGACCATTCACTCGGGTGCGGGAGGAACGGAGTCCCAGGACTGGGTGGAGATGCTCTTCCGGATGTACCTCCGTTTCTGTGAACGCAAGGGTTTCGATGTCCGGGTAACCGATATCCTCGAAGGGGAAGAAGCGGGGCTGAAACACGTGACCTTCCTTGTTCAGGGAGAGTACGCGTACGGATACCTCCGTTCCGAACACGGGGTGCACCGCCTGATCCGCATCTCTCCTTTTGATGCGAACCGGCGTCGCCACACGACTTTTGCCCTGGTGGACGTCATTCCAGAAATCGGCGAGGACGTCAAGGTGGAGATTAACCCCCAGGATCTCCGGATTGAGACCTTTAGAGCAAGTGGTCACGGTGGGCAGCACGTGAACGTCACCGATTCGGCTGTCCGCATCACCCATATCCCCACGGGCATTGTGGTCCAGTGCCAAAACGAGCGTTCCCAGCACCAGAATAAAGCCGTCGCTATGAGGATTCTCCGAGCCCGCCTGTACGAATACTACCGTCAGGAGCAGATGAAGAAAATCCAGGAACTCAAGGGAGAACGGAAGGACATCGCCTGGGGAAACCAAATCCGGACCTATGTGTTCCATCCCTATACGCTCGTTAAGGACCACCGGACAGGGCACGAAACGGGGAACATTGAGCGGGTGATGGATGGGGAAATCGATGACTTCATCGAAGCGTTCCTCAAGAGGGAACGGAGCCTATGAAGGTGTATGCCCTTGTCGGACCAACGGGGACGGGGAAGAGTTACCGGGCTCCTCACCTGGCAAAGGAACACGGTATCGACTGCATTGTTGACGATGGGTTGCTCATCGCTTCAGGGAGGATCCTGGCGGGGAGGTCAGCAAAAGCCGAGCTCAGCAAAATTCGGGCGGCCAAGGTTGCCGTCTTTTACTTCCCGAACCATCGGGAGGAAGTCAAAAAGGCTCTTCAAGAACTTGCCCCGGAAAAGGTTCTGGTCCTTGGCATTTCCCTCCCCATGGTGGAGAAAATCTGCGAACGCCTTGAGCTTCCGAAACCTGAGGTCGTCTGGGATATTTTCCACCTTGCGCCCCTTGACGAGATTCAGATGGCTCTGGCGGCCCGGGAATCCCAGGGAAAGCACACCATTCCCGTGCCCCTTGTGGAGGTCAAGCGCAATCTCTGGAGTGCCATTACCGATGCTCTTCCCGTGGGCGTGTGGCGCTGGTTCTACACCTCCCGGGAGAAAACGGTAGTGCGTCCACCC
>APKF01000087.1 GCA_000353875.1 Candidatus Caldatribacterium californiense OP9-cSCG
GCTCTTTCCCTCCTGGCAGCTGTCTCAATCTTGACATCCGGGGTGGCATCTGGTAGGAAATACGAAAACCTGTGAGGCGAAAGAGGTATGGCTCGCAAAACCATGGAGGAGCTCCTCAGAGAGCTCAGGGAGAAAGAAGCCGTTCTCCTTCTGGGTGGTGGGAGAAGGCTGTTGAAAAGCAGCATCAAAGCGGCAAGCTCACCGCTCGAGAGCGGATTGCCCTTTTGCTTGACGAAGGGAGCTTTGAGGAAATCGACCTTTTCGTGGAGCACCGGGCGGAGAAATTCGGCATGCCCGAGAGGAAACTCCCGGCCGATGGGGTAGTGACGGGGTTTGGGACCATCGATGGCCGGGTGGTCTTTGTGTACTCCCAGGATTTCACCGTCATGGGTGGGTCCCTGGGGGAGATGCAGGCCAAAAAAAATACTGCAAAATCATGGACATGGCTCTGAAAGTCGGTGCCCCCCTTCGTGGGTATCAACGATTCGGGGGGTGCAAGGATTCAGGAGGGTATCGACTCCCTTTCAGGATACGGGCAGATTTTCTTCCGGAATACCCAGGCGTCGGGCGTCATCCCGCAAATTGCCGTTATCGCTGGTCCCTGTGCGGGGGGTGCGGTGTACTCCCCGGCACTTATGGATTTCATCTTCATGGTTGAGGGGATCAGCCGGATGTTCGTCACCGGCCCCCAGGTAGTGAAGGCGGCCACGGGGGAGGAGGTTTCAGCCGAAGAACTCGGGGGGGCCATGACCCACGCAACAAGAAGCGGTGTTGCGCATTTTACGGCCCGCACCGAGGAGGAATGTTTCCGGGAGGTCCGGAAACTCCTCTCCTTCCTCCCTTCAAACAACGCCGAAGACCCCCCTTTTGTGGAAACCGGTGACCCCCTGGAACGGCAGGAGGAACGCCTGCTTGGGATTGTCCCCACCAACCCCAACAAGCCCTACGATGTGAAAGAGGTCATCCGCTGTATCGTGGACCAGGGGGAATTCTTCGAGGTTCACAAGAGCTTTGCCCGTAACATCGTCGTGGGGTTTGCCCGAATTGGAGGGCATGTGGTGGGGATTGTGGCGAATCAGCCGTATCATCTGGCGGGGTGTCTTGACATCGATTCGGCGGATAAGGCGTCGCGGTTCATTCGCTTCTGCGATTGCTTCAACATTCCCCTGGTGACGCTGGTTGATGTTCCGGGGTTTCTGCCTGGAACGAACCAGGAGTTTGGAGGAATTATCCGCCACGGGGCAAAGATGCTCTACGCGTATTCCGAGGCCACGGTCCCGAAAATCACGGTCATCCTCCGCAAGGCCTATGGAGGAGCATACCTTGCCATGTGCAGCCGGGACCTGGGAGCCGATGTGGTCTTCGCCTGGCCGACTGCCGAAATTGCCGTGATGGGTGCAGAAGGTGCGGTGGAAATCATCTTTCGCCGGGAGATTGAAGGCGCTCTGGACCCCGAAAGGGAACGGGAACGGCTGCTTGAAGCGTACCGTCAGGAGTTCTACAATCCCTATCAGGCTGCAAAGCGGGGGTATGTCGACCAGGTCATCGACCCCCGCCTAACGCGTCTCAAAATCGGCCGGGCACTTGAGGTTTTCTGGTCGAAACGGGAGGAGAGGAAGGGGAAAAAGCATGGCAATTTCCCGGTGTGACCTTGGGGTGGGTGTGAAACCGGAGGTCGTTGCTGCCATTGTGGCTGCGCTCATGGAGTTTCTGGAAACAGCCGAAGAGACTCCACGTCAGAAGCCTTACGTTTTGCGGAAAAGCCATGCCTGGAAAGCACTGGCTCTGCAGGAAGGACGCCTGCGGATTCGTCTGGGGAGGTAAGGAGTGTGCGGAAATTCCTCGTTCGGGTGAACGGTGAGGAGTACGAGGTCGAGGTTGTGGAGATCACCGGGGGTGAGAAGAAAGCCTTTAGTGTGAGTGACATTCGAAAGATTGGAGAATCGAAACCCACTGAGGGCCTTCGGGTGACTACCACCGTTCGGGCGCCCATGCCGGGGCGGATTGTGGCTGTCAACGTGAAGAAGGGGGATGAGGTCCGGGCTGGACACGTTGCGGTGATTCTTGAAGCCATGAAGATGGAGAACGAGATTCCGGTGGAACACGATGGGGTGATCACGCAGGTCTACGTTGAGGAGAACGACACCGTGGACGTGGGCGATCCCCTCTTTGACGTCGAAGAGGTGCGTCTGTGATGCCGGAAAGACGCCTTCTTGTCCTTCTGAGCATCGTCGTCCTTGTGGCGGCTTTGCCCTTTGCCCTTGAGCGCATAGCTCGGGAACGGGCGAACCACAACGTTCTCCTTGTGGTGGACTGGGATGACGTGGAGTGGTTTGCCCGCACAAAAGGCGTGGACCCCTTTGTGCTTGCCCGGGAACTGAAGCAACAGGGGTTCACCGTCTTTGGGGTAAGCGAATGGTCCCTGAAAGCCCTGAAAGCGCGGGGTTTGCTCGTTCCCGCTCCGGCGCCTCCTGATGCTCCACCTTACCTTCAGTACTTCACTGTTGCTTCAGAAACGGTGCGAAAGACCCTGGTGGAGCGGCTGCGTACCCTGGGGAAGCGGGTGGAGGTTTTTGGAGAAGTTCTCGGGGTGAGCCTGCTTCCTGAAGAGGAGGAAAAGGTGGGTCTTGGCTGGGACAGGGATCTCATCCGGCGCCTGAGGGAAGAAGGTTGTGCCCTGGTCCTTCGACCGTACAACTATCTGAACGTTTCCCCTGAAGTGCTCTCCCGCCTCCTTGGGGACGGCGTGTGGCAGAACGAGGGAGTGGTGGGGGTCATCGCTTCTGGTGATAGCATCCCGGGATACGGGAACCCTCAGTCACTTCGGAGGTTCGCTGACTTTCTCAGCAGCCGCGGGCTCTTTTTTGGGTACGTGGAATTCGTGGGCCAAAAGGGTGAGGACACCCTGGCGCGGCTTCTGCCCCAGTGGACGCTCCGGGTGCACAGCATTCCCCCCGATGAGCTCAAGAACTACACTCCCGGAACGGCCCGGGAGCGGTTCCTTCGGGCCCTGAAGGAACGCTCAGTTCGGGTACTGTACCTTCGTCTTTTCACCGAACCCTCTTTCACCGGCTGGGAGCGGAATCTTGTGTATCTTCAGGCCCTTCGCGAAGATATCCAGGCACAGGGGTTAACCTTCGGTCTACCTCTTCTCCCCCACAGAGCCTTTGCTCCCTCACGGGCGTTTCTTGTGCTCTCCGCCTTCGTGGTTTCGTTTTTTGCCCTTTTCCTCCTTGGGGCGCTGTTCTCCCGTCTCTCCCTCTGGCTGGGGTTTTTTGGGAGGGGCGCTCCTTTCGGGTGCAGTCTTTGCCAGTCCCCTCTGGGGGATGAAAATCATCGGCCTCTGCGCCGGGGTGACCGCACCGACGCTTTCGGTCATGCTCCTTATAGAGGAGTTTTCTCAGGGGAGGAAATTTCGGGGTATCCTTGAGGCCTTTCTCGTGGCTTTCGCGGGTTCCCTTGTCATTGCCCAGGGACTGTACCACTGGCTTTTCGTCC
>APKF01000088.1 GCA_000353875.1 Candidatus Caldatribacterium californiense OP9-cSCG
GGTGCTTGTCTTCCTTTACCTTTCCGTCGCCGCCTTCTTGGGGGAAGCATCGAGGAGGTGCTCCTTGGGAATCTTCGGCGATTTGAGTTGCTCATCGCTGTGGTGCTTGGGGTGGCCTTCGTACTCTACCTTACCCGTTCGGGGAATTTCCCCCTTCTTGGAGCGGGGGAGTTAGAGAGCCGGATGCGGGCGCTCCTTGAGCGGGTGCTCTTTGCCCGTCCCCGAACCAAGGAGTTCCTCATCGGGTACCCGGCCCTGTGGCTTCTTGCGAGTCTTCGGGACCTCCGGCCGGTGTACCGGATGGTACTCTGGCTCTCGGCAACCATAGGGTTTGTGACCCTGGTGAATTCCTTCTGCCACCTCCATACGCCGCTCCTTTTCGTTCTCCTCCGTTTCGTGAACGCCCTTTCCCTGAGTTTTCCGGTCTTTGGTGTGTACTATCTCGCCGTGCTCTTTGCGCTCTGGCTCTGGCGCACGGTGGGCCGATGGGGCGCATGACGCCTTCCTGGAAAATTCCCCTTGTGCTCTACGGGTACTATGGTTTCGGCAACTGGGGGGATGAGCTGAGCCTGCTTGCAACACTCAGGACGCTTGAGGACATCGGGCAGGAACTCTCCCTTTCTTTCGCCTACCGGGTGATTGTGGGAAATCCATCCCTTGTGCCTCCTCTCCCCGGGGAGGTAATCCTGGTGGAGCGGCGGCGCCCTGATCGGGTGCTCTCGGCACTCTTTGAGAGCCTGGGAGTTGTCGTGGGTGGGGGGAGTCTCCTTCAGGATGCCACCAGTTTTCGTTCCCTCCTGTACTACGCGACCTTTCTGTCTTTGGCTCAGCGCGTGGGGAAACCGGTGGTCTTTTTTGGTTGCGGCCTTGGTCCTTTTCGAAGGAAGCTGAGCGTGAAGCTTGTCAGGAAGCTACTTCGCCGGGTGCGACTGTTCCTTGCCCGGGATGAGGCGACTCTGGCTTTCCTTGAAGAACACCGCCTCTGTCCTGCTTCTCTGGGAGCCGATCCGGTTTTTCTCCTTGAGCAGGAAAAAGCAAGGGCGTCTTCGCAGCGCCTTGGGGTTTTCCTGCGACGGGAGGCCCTGGAGCGGAAGGAGGTGCTCTGTGAGGGGTTGCGGGAACTCCAGAGGAAGGGATGGAATCTTGAATTCGTGGCTTTCCACCGGGGGGAGGATCGGGAGATCGCGGAGTTCTTTGCAGACCGTCTCTGTGCTCCGGTGTACGTCTTCTCCGGGGTTTCTGAAGTTCTCTCCTATTTTTCGGGACTTTCTGGAGTGGTGAGCATGCGCTTCCATCCCCTGGTGCTGGCCACGCAAAACGGCGTTCCCTGGTGGGCCTTTGACCTTGACCCGAAGATTGTGGCCTTCAGCGCGTCACTGGGAGGGGAAAAATCTCCTGTCCCTGGCGACGCTTGAGCCTACCCTGCTCTGTGCTGCTCTGCAGGACGCTGCGGTGCTTCGCGAGAAGACGCGCGTCTTGCAGGATGTGTTCCGAAAAAGAGCGCTTGCTGCAAAGGGAGAGCTTGCCCGCTTTCTGAAAAGCACCCTGGGGTGAGGTCTGTGCCGGTTGTGG
>APKF01000089.1 GCA_000353875.1 Candidatus Caldatribacterium californiense OP9-cSCG
TATGCCTTTTTTTGCTGGAGAGCTTGAGGATTTGCGGAATGTGATTGAGGATACTGTGAGGCAAGGGAAAAAAACTCCACATCGTGACGGTGAATCCAGAGATGCTGGTGCTTTGCGATCCTCGCTTCCTCGAGGTTCTTGCTTCAGCTGAGCTCCGTCTTCCCGATGGTATGGGGGTGGTGTGGGCTTCCCACTTCCTGCGGCGTGGGGTTCTGCGGCGGCTTCCGGGCATAGAGGTGGCAGAGGCCATCATGGCGTGGGGGAGCGAGCGGGGTTGGGGGTTTTATTTCCTTGGTGCTCGAGAGGGTGTGGCGCAGCAGGCTGCCCGGGTCATGCAGCGCCGTTATCCGGGTTTGAAGATTTGCGGATGCCACCACGGGTATTTCGCCGATGATGCAGAGGTTGTCGAGGACATCAAGCGTACTGCTCCGGAAGTGCTCTTTGTGGGCATGGGTGTGCCAAAGCAGGAGCTCTGGATTGCCCGCCATCGGGAGGCGCTTCCGGTGAGGGTCTTCATGGGTGTTGGGGGGGAGTTTCGATGTGTGGGCGGGGAGGCTCCCCCGCGCGCCACTGTTTTTCCGTTCCCTCGGCCTTGAGTGGCTGTGGCGACTGTTCCTTGAGCCCCGGAGAGTCCGGCGTGTGGTTCCGGCTTTCGTTCGCTT
>APKF01000090.1 GCA_000353875.1 Candidatus Caldatribacterium californiense OP9-cSCG
ATACGGGGTGAGAGAGGAGGACCATGGCGTTTCTGGAGTTCCGCGGAGTCTCAAAAGTGTATCCCCCCGGAATTCGGGCCCTGGAGAAGGTGACCTTTACCGTGGAGAAGGGGGAGTTCGTTTTCCTCCAGGGACCGACCGGAGCTGGGAAAACGACACTCTTCCGGCTCATCACTCAGGAAGAGCGACCCACCGAGGGGGAAATATGGTTTTCCGGACGCCGGATTGACACCCTGGATCCCCACTTTGTCCCCTTTCTCCGACAGCACCTGGGTGTGGTCTTTCAGGACCTGGAGATTATCCCGGACTGGACGGTGTACGAACACCTTGTGGCACCTCTTGCGGTCCTTGGGGTTAACGGGAAGGAGGCCAGAAAGGCCGCCTGGGATGTGCTGTGCCTTCTTGGCCTTGAGAAAAAAAGCACGTTCAGGGCCCGATGGCTCTCAGGGGGAGAGAAGCAGAAACTCTGCATTGGGCGTGCCCTGGTTCATCGGCCAAAGCTCGTTCTTGCCGATGAGCCGACAGGGAATCTCGACGCCGCCTCGGCGCTTGAAGTCCTGAATCTCCTCTGGAACCTTTCCCGGAATGACCGCGTGACGGTCATTGTGGCCACCCACAATGAGGCTTTCCCCGAGCGCTTCCCGGCGCGGACGATCCTGCTTGAGCGAGGACGAATCCGGGGGGAGAGATGCTGAGCATGGGGCGTGTTTCCCGCTACATGTTTCGCCGTCCCGAGCTTTTCGTCCTCGGTGTTCTGATTGTCCTTTTTACCGGCGTTTTGGTGAACGTTACGGTTTTCGGGTACCTTGAGGCGGTGAGGTTGCGGGAACACTGGCGCGAGCGTTTCACGATTCGGGCCATTTTCCGGGAGGATGTGAGCAGGGAGTCCATGGAGCGGATCCGGGAAGAGGTTGCCCGGCATCCTCTAGCGGGACGGGTAGCGCTGATTCTGCCTGAGGAGGCCAGAGCCCGTTTTCTGGAACGTCTCGGGCTTTCCGGGGAAGAGGTTGCAGGCATTTCCTTCCCCGCCTCTCTTGAGGTCGTTCCCCGGCACATCGAGGATCTCCCCGAAATCGCTGCTGTCCTCCGCACAGAAGAGGCCTTCGCCGAGGTATTCTGCGGAGGGAAGGAAGTCGAGGGATTCCTCCGTCTTTTCCGGCTTTTGCTCCAAGCCCTGGGCGGGTTTTTCCTTGGAGTTTTAGGGTTTGGGGTTTTTGCCATCGTGGTGACCACAGCCCTGGTGGTGCAGCTTCGGGGGAGGGAAGTCGAGGTGCTGTCCCTTGTGGGAGCACCTCCGGCTTTTTCCCTGGCGCCTTTTCTCCTTGAGGGGCTTTTCGGGGGGCTTCTGGGTGGTGCAGGGGCGTACCTTTTGAGTTTCGCCTTCTTTGTGCCTTTCTTTCGCCTTGTGGGTGAGGCCTTTCCCGGGTTTTTGTGGGTGAACGTGGAGGAGCTCCCCATGGTTTTCCTCCCCTTAGACCTTGGTGTGGGGTGTGGGATGGGCGTTCTGGGAATGCTTTTGGGACACTGGAGGGCCCGGAGGAGAAGACCGTGAGGTACGCTGTGCTTACCCTCCTTGTCGTGCTCTTTGTGTGTTCACCCTGGGCTCTGGGGAGTCCGGATTCCCTCGAGGATGAGATTGCCCTGCAGACGAAAAAACTCGAGGAACTCCAGAAGGAACAGGCACGCCTTGAGAGTGAACTCAAGAAGGTCCTCTCAAGCGCGAAGGACCTCTCCGGTGAACTTGCCAAGCTCGAAAAGCAGATTGCTGCCGCCGAAGCGGATATCGCAAGATCCCGGGAACGGATTCTTGCTCTGGAAAAGCAGAGGAAGCAGCTTGAGCAAGAAGTGGAGAGCCTGCAACGGGGTATTCTCCAGGAAAAAAGTAGCCAGGAGGCGATTGCCAGAGGGGCTTACCGGGTGGACACCGGTGAGGTGGTGCTGCAGAGTCTTGTCAGCGGGATTTCCCCGGGCGAGTGGGAGGCCAATACGTACTGGGCTGCGCAGTGCCTCAGGGCAAAAAGCAGCACCATTGAGGAGGCCTCAAGGAAGCAGAAAGAACTTTCGAGGAAACTCGAGGAGATCAAGCAGCGCATCCGCCTCGAGGTGGTGCTGAAGGAACGGCTGGTCCTTGAGAATCGACGCCTTGCCGAGCTCAGGAAGGCTCGGGAGGAGATTCTTCGGCGTCTGGAGACCGATCGGGCCCGTCTTGAGAAAAACCGCAAAGATCTCGTCCAGGCCCAGAGGAACCTTGAGGCCACCCTGGCCAGGCTTCGGGAGGAACTGGCAAGAAAGAAAACACCCTCTCCTCCTCAGGCTCCAGTGAAACGTGGACGGCTCTTCTGGCCTGTTTCAGGAGGAACGATCTTCCGCCGGTTTGGAGAGTGGAAGGACGCCCGCTACGGCATCACCTTCTACAACCCTGGAATCGACATCGCCTGTCCGGTGGGAACCCCGGTGTACGCCGCAGCCGACGGTGTGGTGCTTCTCGCGAGCACCATCAGGGGGTACGGGAAGACCGTCATTATCGATCATGGCAACGACCTGGTCACCGTGTACGCCCATCTTGGAGAGATTCAGGTACGGGCGGGTGAGACGGTCAGGGGAGGGCAGGTCATTGCGTTGAGCGGGGACTCTGGCCTTGTGGAACGACCAGTGGTACACTTTGAGGTGCGGGTGGGTACAAGCGCCCGTGAGGAGGACCCCCTCCTCTGGCTTCAGTGAATTCGAGGTGAAGAGCACATGGGGCAGAGAAGACTCTGGTTGCGGGTATTTCTGGGGATTCTTGCGGGGTGTGGGGTACTCCTTTTCTTCCTTGAGCGGGAATTCCTGGCCTTTGGCCTTGGAAAGGAAAAGGGTTTTGAGAACTGGGAACCGCTTTTTGAGACCATTTCCCTCATCCGGGAAAAGTTCTACTCGGGAGAGCCTTTGGACGAGGGGAAACTCCTTGAAGAGGCTATCCGGGGAGTGCTTCGAGCCCTTCCGGACCCTTACGCCCGTTACCTCGACCCCGAGGACTACAAGATTGAAACCAGCGATACCCTGGAAGGGGCTTTTTCGGGAATCGGGATTGTTATCGCCATACGGGATGAAAAGCTCACCGTTGTCTCCCCCATTGCAGGTTCTCCTGCAGAGCAAGCAGGGGTGAAGGCAGGAGACGTGATTCTGGCAATTGACGGGGAGTCGACCCTTGGTATGTCCCTGGACCAGGCGGTGAAGAAGATGCGGGGGCCAGAGGGAACCAGGGTCGTGCTCACCCTCAGGCGGGAAGGGGTTTCGGAGGACATCACCGTGGAGGTTGTTCGAAGCATCATCAAAATCCAGAGTGTGAGTGCCGAGGTGCTCCCCGAGGGTATCGGCCTCATACGAATTTCCGAGTTCCACGGGCGAACGGCCGATGAGGTCCAGAAAGTCCTCACTGACCTCGTCGCACAGGGGGTTACGGGGTTCATTCTTGACCTTCGCAACAACCCCGGGGGATTGCTTTCGGCAGCGCTTGTCACCGCAGGGTTCTTCGTGCCCTATGGGGAGAAACTCCTCCTTGTGGAGGACCGGAATGGCAAGCGCGAGACCATCACAAACTTCGTACACCCCTTGGTCTCGGCTCCTGTGGTGGTCCTGGTGAATCGGGGGACAGCGAGTGGCGCGGAAATCCTTGCAGGGATTCTCCGTCTTGCAGCCCACGCCCTCCTTGTGGGAGAGAAGACCTTCGGCAAAGGTGTCATTCAGGAGATTTCCCCCCTGTCGCATGGAGGAGGCGTCATCTTCACGGTTTCTAAGTACTACCTTGCCGATGGGACGGACATCAACGGTCAGGGGCTCGTTCCCGATGTCCTGGCAAGCGGTGAAGACGAGCAGCTGAAGCGGGGCATCCAGGAACTCAAAAAACTCCTCAAAGACCATGCTCTGGCCTCGTAGATTCCTTTTCTTCCTCCTTTTTGGGCTTTTAGCCTGGGGAGTGGTGCTCTTTGCCCTGGGGCTTGAAACGCGACTTTTTGAGGAAGGCCAGGCTGCCCTTTCCTGGGCGCTCTTCCGGGGGGTAGGCAGGGAGCTTGCCCTTCTTGTGCTCCACGAGGTTAGAAAGAATAGCCTCTCCTTTCAGGTTCTCCGTTACCCTCTTCCCGAAAGACCTTCCTTTGAGGTCGAGGTGGTTTTTGAGAACGCTTGGCAGAGAGATCGTCTCTTCAGGCATCTTGAGGCCCTCCTTGCTCCTCTTCGACCCTTTGGTCTTTGGGGGAAAGGGGTGGGGGATGACGATTACTGTCTTTTCTGGGGAGAGGAGGAGTGGTTCCACTTCCGCCTTCGCCTCAGGCAGATTTTCCGGGTCGCCATCGTCATTGACGACATTGGGTACGCTGTAGCCATGGCAGAGAAGTTCTTCTCCCTTCCGGTCAAACTCAACGTGGCGGTGTTCCCTCACCTTCCGCACGGCCCGTACCTCGCCCGACGAGCTGAAGAAAGCGGGAAGGAAGTGCTCATCCACTTCCCGATGGAAGCGGTGGATCCCAGAGAGAACTCGGGAGAGCGGTTTTTGCTCCGAAGCGGCACCCCCAAAGAAGAGGTGGTGCGGATGCTTGAAGAGGCTTTCCGACGCATCCCCCAGGCAAAGGGCCTCAACAACCACAAGGGTTCCAGGGCCACGCAGGACGAGCGCCTGATGGCACTCTGCGCCCTGGTCCTCCGGGAGAAAAACGCCTATTTTCTGGACAGTCTCACCACACCCCGTTCTGTGGCCTTTCGGGTGATGAGGAATACGGGTGTTCGAGCGCTTCGCCGGGATGTTTTCCTTGACGGGGAGACCACTGTTGAGTATGTCCTGAGACAGCTCGAGACTGCACTGGCTGTGGCGAGAAAACAGGGCTTTGCCGTGGCCATCGGACACCCGAAAGAGGTCACCTATGAGGCACTGAAGCGCTTTCTGGGAAGGCCGCATCCAGAGTACGAATTCGTCTTTCTCTCTGAAATGCTTGGGAGTGGAGGTTGATGCTTGTGGCATTTGTGGACGACCGGAGGTGTTTCTTCTGTGGGGAGCGAAATCCCCATGGGTTTTCGCTTCGCTTTTGGGAAGAAGATGGGTGGACGGTGGCAGAAACCGTTGTCCCCTGGTACCTGCAAGGCTTTGCCGGGGTGGTCCACGGGGGAATTGTGGCGTCACTCCTTGACGAGGTGATGTCCCACAGTGTGAAACGTGCAGGGATTTCTGCCGTCACCGGGACGCTCAGGGTGAAGTACCTTAAACCCTGCCCAACGGAGAAAATCCTGGTGCTTCGGGGACGGGTCCGGAGGCGAAAGGGGAGGATTGTTGCGGCTTTTGGGGAAATCCTCTATGATGGAGAGAGGGTTGCGAAGGCTGAGGGCATCTTTGTCGTCCCGAAGGATGGAGGAGTGAAAAGCCGTGGGTGAGATTGTTCGAGTTCGCTTTGCGCCAAGCCCCACGGGGTTTTTACACCTTGGGGGAGCACGCACAGCACTCTTCAACTGGGCCTTTGCCCGAAAGTACGGAGGAGTATTCGTCCTCCGGATTGAGGACACGGACCTTGCCCGTTCCACGGAAGAGTCCGTGCGGGTGATTCTCGAGAGCCTCAGGTGGCTTGGGCTTTTGTGGGACGAGGGGCCGGAGGTTGGCGGCCCCTACGGGCCGTATTTCCAGAGTCAGCGACTGCACCTTTACCGGGAGTATGCCGAGAGGCTCCTTGAGAAAGGTCTAGCCTATGAGTGTTTCTGTACCCCTGAGGAACTGAAGGAGCGAAAAGAACGGGTCATTGCTCAGGGGGGAAGCTGGCGGTATGACCGGCGCTGTCTCCACTTAAGTGCGAGGGAACGGGAGGCTTTTCGTCGGGAAGGACGAAAGCCTGTGCTGCGCTTCCGGATTCCCGAGGGGACGACGACCTTTGTGGATATGCTTCGGGGGGATGTGACCTTCGACAATGGCGAGCTTGACGATTTCGTCATTCTGAAGTCCGATGGTATGCCGACGTACAATTTCGCCTGTGTGGTGGACGATGCGCTCATGCGCATCACCCATGTCATCCGGGGCGATGACCACATCTCCAATACCCCTCGCCAGGTTCTGCTATATGAGGCTTTTGGATTTCCCTGCCCGCAGTTTGCCCATATCCCCATGATCCTCGGAAAGGACAGGACCCGTCTGAGCAAGCGCCACGGTTCACCCTCGGTGACCTACTACCGGGATATGGGGTACCTTCCTGAGGCCATGGTGAACTACCTTGCCCGGTTGAGCTGGGCAACGGGGGAAGAGGAGAAGGAGATTTTTACCCGGGAGGAAATCATCGAGCGGTTCTCCCTTGAGCAGGTCACCAAGCATGCTGCGGTCTTTGACCTTGATAAGCTCAACTGGATGAACGGGGTCTATCTCAGGGCAGCTAACCCTGAGAGACTTGCGGAAATCCTCGTCGACATCCTCAAACGCCAGGGGAAGGTTACGGAAAGAGACCTCACGCCGGAGTTTTTCGCCTACTGCAGAAGGGTTATGGCCCTCATGCGGGATCGCATCCGGTATGTGGCGCAGGTTCTCGAAGAAGCAGAGTACTTCTTCACCGAGCACTACGAGTACGATCCTCAGGCGGTGGAGAATGTGCTCTTTGAGGAGAGGGTGCCCGAGATTCTTAAGACTTCTTATGAGCTTCTCAAGGACCTTGAACCCTTTGACGCGGCAACTATCGAAAAGGCCATACGGAGTGAGGCGGAGCGGCGAGGCCTCAAGGCGGCGCAGTTCATCCATCCCCTTCGGGTGGCGGTATCGGGGAAAAAGGTCGGCCCGGGGCTCTTTGAGCTCCTTGAGGTTCTGGGGAAGGAGCGGGTCCTTGCCCGCATTGCAAGGACCCTGAGGTTCCTGGAGAGAGGTTGAGGGTTATCTTGTCCTTTCCAGCTTCTGGTACGCGGCTCGGACCTTGGCTTCGGCTTCCGCATCGTCCAGGGGGATACCGAGCCGCTCACAGCACCTTTTCAGGTACTGAATGGCCTCTCTGAGCTTTTCGAGACCTCGCTTTTCGGGGAAGGCGTCCTCCACAAAGAGCACTGCTTCTTCCGCAAGGTCCAGAATTTTCCGGTACCGATCAAGCGTTAGGCGATCCACACGCCACTGGGAGAAGACGTAGCTTACCAGCCCAAGCAGAAAGAGCGAAGCCACTGAGAACAGGAAGTCCTGGAAGTGCATCATTCTCCCCCCTTTCGGAAGAGGTTGTAAAAGTACCGCACGTTGCCCACCCAGAACCGGTTGAGCCCCTTCGGGTCGTTCTCCGCTCCAACCGGCGCCCACCGCCTCCCCAGGAAAGCGATGAAGTCCTTTTCCCCGCTCTCCCTGAAGCGCTCGAAGTTCTTTTTCACCGTGGCACAGGCCCACTCGCACTGGGTGCGGAGGTCTGTGTCCTTTACCGCCACTATCCCGAACTCAAAGCCCTTCCTCCCTCGCTCGGCCTCACGGATGGCCAAAAGCAGGGCATAGGGATTCACGGGGTAGGGCTCGTTTTGTGGGAAGTAGCGCCGGGCAACCTCGAGGATCACCGGGAGCTCCTCGGGGAAGGAGAAAGAGAAGAGGACCGTTTCGGGGTTCAGTCCCTGGTCTTTCAGAAACCGCGTAAGAGAAGGAGAGGACTGGACATAGGCGTTAAGGAGTGTCAGGGCATCATCAAGGAAAGCCCGGGCAAGCTCAACCACATGCTGTACGTCTTTGAGTGTTGGTTCCCGATGCATGGACAACCTCCTTTCCTTACATATCTTCCTATTCTTTAAAGGAAATGGGTGACAGGGCTATAATAGGAAAAAGCGTCCGGGGGGATACCGGTGGCACAAAGGCTTTTCCTCTGCGCGGATATTGGCACATCGTCCCTGAAAGTCTGCGTGTTCGATGGGCGCGGGAACATCCTCTTTTCGACAAAAAGGGAATACCCCACTGCTTCTCCTGCTCCGGGATACGCAGAGCAGGACCCGGGGGAAATTTTCGATGCCCTTACCGAAGCGGTGAAGGAGGCGGTTTCGTCCTTTCCTGGAAGTTCCTTTGAGGCGCTGAGCTTTGACACCATGCTCCACAGCCTCCTTCCTGTGGATAGGGATTTCACCCCCCTTGCCCCTCTCTGGAACTGGATGGACACCCGCTCTTTCCAGGAAGTTGAGGAATTTCGGGAATCCTATGAAAGGGAGCATCTCTATGAACTGACGGCTGCACCGCTCCACACCATCTACCATCCTCCCCGGATCCTGTGGTTCAGGAAACACCACGGGGACCTCTGGAAGAGGGTTTCGAAAATCCTGAGCATCAAAGACTGGGTGCTCTTTCAGCTCACGGGGGAGCTTTGTTGCGATTACTCCACGGCTTCGGGGACAGGACTTCTTGAGGTGCAGAGGAAGGCGTGGAGCAGGAAGATGTGTGAGCTTCTTGCGATTTCCCTGGAGCTCCTTCCTCCCCTTGTGGAGCCGGATTTTGCGGCGCCACTCATGAACCGGGAATTCGCCGCTTCCACCGGTTTACCCCTGGGGATACCTGTTGTGTGGGGTGGTGGGGACGGTCCTTTTGCCAATCTCGGAGAGGGGTGTTTTCGAGAGGGCGAAATGGTCGTGAGCGTTGGGTCTTCAGGGGCCGTTCGCATGTGTGCCCTCCGGCCGGTCGTTGACCCTGGAAAACGGGCCTGGTGTTACTACCTTGCCTCCGACATCTGGGTTGGGGGAGGGGCCATCAACAACGGGGGTATCGTCTTTTCGTGGATGCGGGACCTCTTGCGGGAAGGTGAGGTCACCCTGGACCTTTCCCGGCGGCGTCCGCTCTTTTTGCCCTTTTTGACCGGAGAGCGAAGCCCCTACTGGGACCCCTATGCCCGGGGGATTCTCTTCGGGCTCTCTTTCTTCCATACTCCGGAGGCTCTTCTCCAGGCGGCCTATGAGAGCGTGGCTTTTTCGATTCGCGCCGTTTTTGACATGCTCCGGGAGGTCATGGGGGAACCCAGGAAGGTGGTGATTGGCGGAGGGTTTGCCCTTTCGGAGAACGGAAGGAGGGTACTCTGCGATGTTCTGGGTGTCCCGGTGGCGGTGAGCAGTTACCCCTCTTCCTCCGCCAAAGGGGCATTCCTCATCGCCCTGAAGGCCCTGGGGTATGTCCAGTCCTTCGAGGAATTCCCTGAGGAGTTCTTTCCCACCGAAGGCCGGATTGCCCCTGACGAGAATGCCCACGCTTTGTACGAGGAACTTTTCCGCCTCTTCAAGCGGCTCTACGAGGTGAACGCACCGCTTTTCCGGGAGTTTGCAAAGCTTGGCCTTGCCTGAGGGACGCTCGTCCCTCAGGCATTTTTTTGGGCAAACTCCTGCATGAAGTCCACGAGTGCCTGCACCGCCTCCACGGTGACGGCATTGTAGAGGGAAGCCCGGCATCCTCCTACAGAGCGGTGTCCTTTAAGCCCCACAAGGCGTGCTTTCTCTGCTTCTTTCACGAATTTGTCCTCTAATTCCGGGCTGGGGAGACGAAAGACCACGTTCATCATGGACCGGTCTTCGGGTGCCACAGGGCAGGTGTAGAAGTTCTGGCTGTCGAGGTAGTCGTAGAGGATTTTCGCCTTCTTTCGGTTGATGGCCTCCATTTTTTCCAGGCCTCCGACCGTTTCCTCAAGCCATTCAAGGACGAGGTCGACCACGTAGATGGCAAAGCAGGGCGGAGTGTTGTAGAGAGAGTTCGACTCGACGAACGTGGAGTACCGGAGCATGGTGGGGAGATTTTTGGGAATGCGTTCCAGCATGTCCTCCCGAATGATGACCACGGTGACCCCTGCAGGACCTAGGTTTTTCTGCGCCCCGGCGTAGATGAGTCCAAAGGGCGAGGGGTCAAAGACCCGGCTCAGGATGTCCGAGGACATGTCGCTCACCAGGGGGACATTCCCCACCCTGGGGAAGTGGTGCCACTGGGTACCCTCTATGGTGTTGTTTGAGGTGAGGTGGAGATAGGCGAGGTTTTCGTCGATAGCGAAGTTCTTGGGGATATGAGTGTAATTTTGCGCTTTGGAGGACGCCACCACTTGCACGTTTTTCCCCAGAATCTGGGCTTCCTTGAGGGCTTTGGAGGCCCAGTATCCGGTGTCCACGTACCCTGTGGGTTTTCCCTCAAGCGCCAGGTTCATCGGAACCATGGCGAACTGGAGGCTTGCTCCGCCCTGGAGGAAAACCACGTGGAAACGGTTGTCGAGTTTCAGGAGCCTTTTGAGCCTTGCTACAGCATCGTTGAGGACCTCTTCAAAGGTCCTCGAGCGATGGCTGACTTCAAGGATGGACATCCCTGTGCCACGGAAATTGAGCATTTCGTCACGGATTCGCTCGAGCACTGGCAGGGGTAAAGCAGCCGGACCGGGGTTAAAAGTGTACGCCCGCTCTTCCATTTCCTTTCCTCCCTCTTGTTCTGGCTTTTCCCGGATATTCTACCATTTATTTCCTGGAGGTGTCTGAGATCGCCTTCCTCTCTTTGTGCTCTTTTTATATGGGAGGCAGTGGGGGTTCGGGAGACGGGGGAGAAGCCCTGCCGTTTTTTCGTGATTTCGTTTGCTTTTTCTGGAGAAATAGTATATAATACCAAAAAATGCGGCGGGAATGATGCTTTTGACCGTCCAGAATCTCCAGGAAATCAAAGAGTGGATTGGCTCTCTCGTCGGCCGAGAAGCCATTGTAGAGGTCAACAAAGGGCGTAAAAAGACTGTTGTTCGCAAAGGCGTCATTGAGGGGATTTACCCCTTCTTCTTCGTCCTCCGGGTGGATGTCGACGGTACCGCTCAGCGCATGGCCTTCAACTACGTCGACATCCTTACCAAAACTGTAGAGCTCGAAATCCTGTAACCTCCCTGTCCCTCCATGGAGAGGCAATACCCTCATCCTTTTGAGGTGACGCTTGAGGAGGCCCTGCGCATCCAAGAAGATATCCGGCAAAGGGTTTCCCTCGAATTTCCCTTGCAAGACGAGGCTGTTACGCTTCTTGCAGGGGTTGACGTTGCCTACAATGCTCTTGGGCAGGCGGTGGCAGTTGTTGTGGTCCTGCGGTGGCCTTCTCTTGAGGTGGTCGAAGTGGTCTCGGGGGTCCACAGGCCCTCTTTCCCCTATGTTCCGGGTTTTCTTTCCTTTCGGGAGGGTCCGGCGATTGAAGAGGCTTTCCGGCGTCTTTCCGTTGTGCCGCACCTTTTCTTTTTTGACGGCCAGGGTATCGCCCATCCCCGGGGAGTGGGGATTGCCAGCCACCTGGGGGTCCTCTTTGGTCTTGTCTCTATTGGAGTGGCCAAAAAGCCCCTCGTAGGGCATTTTCAGGAACCTGGGGAGAAGCGGGGTTCCTTCACCTTTGTCGAATACCGGGGAAAACGCGTTGGTGTTGCCCTGCGAACGAAAGACCGCACCCAGCCCGTATTCGTCTCTCCGGGAAACCGGATAGACTTAGAGAAAGCCCGGGAATGGGCCCTGAAGACGACAAGAGGGTTTCGTCTTCCTGAACCCGTGCGTTTAGCCCATATCTTCGGCGAACGGCTCAAAGGAGGAAAAAGCAGTGACCGAAGTGGATCTCTGGGCCTCTGAAAAAGAACCGTCCACCGAGCACAAGGTGGTCATCACCGTGGTGGGGAAGGACCGTATCGGGATTATCGCTGCCATCACCTCCTGTCTTGCCGAACACAACGTTAACATCGAGGATATCACCCAGAAGATTCTCGGGGAGTACTTCACCATGATTCTTGTGGGTGATATCTCCCGCTGTCCGGTCTCGCTTTCAGAGCTTCGGGAGAGGCTGATCCGGCGGGGTGAGGAAGTGGGGGTCAGGGTGTACCTGCAGCATGCGAGTATCTTCCGGGCCATGCACCGCATTTAGGGGGGGCACCATGATTTTCGACCGTGCCGAAATCCTTGAGACCCTGCGTATGCTTGAGATTGAGAACCTCGATGTGCGGACGGTGACCCTGGGGATTTCGATTCTTGATTGCCGGGGGAAGGACTTTGAGGGAACAGTACAGCGGGTGGTTGCCAAAATTCGTCGGTACGCCGCTTCTTTAAACGCCGTGGCCGATGAGGTCTCGGCCAAGTACGGTATCCCCATTGTGAACCGCCGGGTGGCCATTTCTCCGGTGGCCCTGCTCCTTACGGGGGAAGAGGGAGAGGATGTGCTGGATTTCGCGAAAGCCCTGGATGACCTTGCCCGGGAGCTTGCCATCGACTTCATCGGTGGATTCTCGGCCCTGGTCCACAAGGGGGCTACAAAAGGCGATGTCCTCCTCATGGAGAGCTTGCCCTCTGTGCTTTCAGGGACCGAACGTATCTGCGCCTCGGTGAATGTGGCATCAAGCCGCACGGGGATTAATGTTGATGCCATCCTCACCATGGCACAGGTAGTGAAGGAGACGGCAGAGCGCACAAAAGACCGGGATGGTATCGGGTGCGCAAAACTCGTGGTCTTTGCCAATGCCCCGGAGGACAACCCCTTCATGGCGGGAGCGTTCCACGGCGTGGGGGAGGGGGAAGCGGTGGTGAACGTCGGGGTGAGCGGTCCGGGCGTGGTGAAGGAGGTCGTGCGCCGTCATCCTGGGGCGGATCTGGGGACTCTTGCGGAATTCATTAAGCGAACCGCTTTCAAGATCACCCGGGTGGGGGAGCTCATCGGGAGAGAGGTTGCCGGGAAACTCGGGGTGGCCTTTGGCATTGTGGATCTGTCGCTGGCGCCAACACCAAGAGTCGGGGACAGTGTTGCCGAGATTTTAGAGGAGATGGGGCTTGAGCGATGTGGGGCGTGGGGGTCAACGCTTGCTCTGGCGCTTTTGACCGATGCCTGCAAAAAGGGTGGTGCCATGGCCTCCTCGTCTGTTGGAGGTCTGAGTGGAGCGTTCATCCCGGTGAGTGAGGACGCGAGGATGAGCGAGGCGGTGGCGGTGGGGGCTTTATCTTTGGAGAAACTCGAGGCCATGACCAGTGTGTCCTCTGTGGGCCTTGATATGATTGCCATTCCTGGCGACACTCCCTGGGAGACCATCGCCTGCATCATGGCTGACGAAATCGCCATCGGGGTGATCAACCACAAGACCGTTGGCGTCCGCCTCATCCCGGTGCCCGGAAAGAGCGCGGGGGAGAAAGCCTGCTTTGGGGGACTTCTCGGGGAGGCGACCATTATCCCCGTCAACCCCTATCAGGGTGCGCGGTTGATCCTCCGGGGTGGTCGCGTCCCCGCACCCCTGACGAGTCTTCGCAATTAGCCCTTGACCCTTTTTTCCACGAGGTTCATGAGCCCCCCGGCGGCAATGATTTCCTGGAGGAAGGGCGGGAATGGTCGAGCCCAGAAAATCTCCCCTGTGGTTTCGTTACGGATTTCTCCCCGGGCAAGGTCGATGGAGACTGTATCTCCCTCCCGGATTCCCCTTGCCGCTTCTTCGGACTCAAGGATGGGAAGACCGATGTTGATGGCGTTCCGGAAGAAAATCCGGGCAAACGAAGCGGCCACAACGGCAGAGACCCCGCATCCCTTGAGGGCCAGGGGGGCGTGTTCCCGGGAGGAACCACAGCCGAAGTTTTTCCCGGCTACCAGTATAGTTGCTCCGGGAGTGATGCGTTGGGGAAAGTGGGGATCCAGGCCTTCCATGCAGTGCTTGCCGAGTTCTTCGGGGTCGGTGCTCGTGAGGTACCGGGCCGGGATGATGACGTCGGTGTCTACATTGTCTCCGAAAACCACTGCTTTTCCGCGAATCATAGGCCTCACCTCAGAGTCTCTCCGGGGAAGTAATGTACCCCGCAACGGCGGAGCTTGCCGCAATGTAGGGGTTGACAAGGTACACCTCGCTCGTCTCATGCCCCATCCGGCCGATGAAGTTCCGGTTTGTGGTTGAGGCGCAGCGTTCTCCTGAGGCCAGAACGCCGAGGTGCCCCCCAAGGCATGGGCCGCAGGAAGGTGGGGCAATGACTGCACCGGCCTCAAGGAAGATTTTGATGAGTCCCTCTTCTTCCGCCTGCTTCAGGACTTTGGGGCTTCCGGGAAAAATGAGAAGCCGCACACCTTTTCGGACCTTCCGTCCTCGCAGGACCGAGGCTGCCATACGCAGGTCCTCGATGCGACCGTTGGTGCAGGAACCAATGACCACCTGGTCGATTTCGATTTTCGGGATGGCGTAGACCGAACGGGTGTTGGAGGGAAGGTGAGGAAAGGCCACCTGGGGCTCGATGGAAGAGACATCAATGGTGTGGATTTCCTTCCACTCGGCATCAGGATCAGAGGAAAAGAGCCTCGGGGTACGGGAGGTTCCTGTGGCGCGAACATAGGCAAGGGTGGTATCGTCTGGGGCGATGATACCGTTTTTGGCTCCTGCCTCTATGGCCATATTGGCCATGGTGAAGCGTTCGTCCATGGAAAGGGACTGGATTACCGGTCCCTCGAACTCCATGGCGCAGTACCGGGCACCGTCGACGCCAATCTGGCCGATGATGAAGAGAATCAGGTCCTTCCCGGTGACAAAGGGTCGCCGTTCTCCTGAGAGGACGAACTTCAGTGACTCTGGAACCCGGAGCCAGGTCCTCCCCAGAACCCAGGAGGCGGCGAGGTCGGTGCTTCCCATGCCCGTGGCGAAGGCTCCCAGAGCCCCATAGGTGCAGGTATGGGAGTCGGCACCGATGACGAGATCTCCCGGGACCACAAGGCCGAGTTCGGGCAAGAGCACGTGTTCTATCCCGACCTCTCCCCCTTCAAAGAAGTGGCGGATTCCGTGTTTTTTCGCGAATTCCCGCATGAGCTTGACGTTTTCCGCTGAAGAGATGTCCCGGGCAGGGGTGTTGTGGTCCGCAACGAGGACGATTTTTTCGGGGTCCGCAATGGTTGCTATCCCCCGCTTTTCAAGTTCTTTGATGCTCAGAGGAGCGGTGATGTCGTTGGCGAGCATCACATCCACCGTGACTTCGACAAGCTCCCCGGGAACCACTCTGTCCTTTCCCGCGTGGGCGGCGATGATTTTTTCGGTGATGGTCATCCCCATGGTCTATCAGCTCTCCCCGTAGTCCTTTTGAGGGTTGAGTTTTCGCTTTCTCTGAGCCATCCGGTTGATGGCCGAAAGATACGCCATGACACTTGCCACCACCACGTCCTGGCTCGAACCCCGTCCGATGTACTCCTCATCCCCATCGAGGATACGCACGATGACCTCGCCCAGTGCTTCGGTCCCCCCGGTGATGGACTGGAGGGTGTAGTTCACGAGGTTTGAGGAAATACCAAGCATCTTGCTGATGGCCTTGTAGGCAGCATCCACCGGACCAACCCCTGTGGCAACCCCCTCAAGCACTTCTTTCCCATCCTTCACCAGGCGTACGGTGGCAGTGGGCAGGATGTTGTTCCCACAGCACACGTGCACGAAATCCAGGTGGTAGATCTCTTCAGGTTTTGCTACTTCTTCAGAGACGATGGCCTTGAGGTCGTCCTCGGTGATTTCTTTCTTCTGGTCGGCGAGCTGCTTGAAGCGCTGGAATGCCTGGTTGAGCTCCTCTTCAGAGAGTTTATACCCGAGCTCCTCAATCTTTTTGGCGAAGGCATGGCGCCCCGAGTGTTTCCCAAGAACCAGCACCCGGTCTTCCCGGCCGATGAGTCTGGCATCCATGATTTCGTAGGTGAGTTTTTCTTTGAGCACTCCATCCTGGTGGATTCCAGACTCGTGGGCGAAGGCGTTCTGACCCACAATGGCCTTATTGGGTTGGACAAGCATTCCCGTGCGTTGGCTCACGAGGCGACTCGTGCGGTAAATTTCCTGGAAGTTGAGGTTTGTCTCAGCCTGGAAGAAGTCTCGGCGGACGTACAGGCTCATGGCAATCTCTTCCAAGGCAGCGTTTCCCGCTCGCTCACCAATGCCGTTTACGGTGCACTCCACCTGTCCAGCACCGGCAAGAACAGCAGCAAGGGAATTGGCGGTGGCAAGGCCAAGGTCGTTGTGACAGTGCACGCTCAGGACGACCTTTTCAATGCCCCTCGTGTTTTCTAAGAGGTATTTGATGAGCTCCTGCATTTCAAAAGGTGTGATGTATCCAACCGTATCGGGGACGTTGATGATGGTGGCACCTGCGTCAATGACCGCTGCGTAGACCCGGCTCAGGTACTCCCAGTCTGAGCGGGTAGCGTCTTCGGCGGAGAACTCCACATCGGCAACGTATTTTTTCGCCCTTTTCACCGCCCATACTGCCTGCTCCAGGGCCTCTTCTCGGGAAAGGCGCAGTTTGTGTCGCAGGTGGATGTCTGAGGTGGCGATGAAGGTATGGATGATGGGGTGCTCGGCGTTTTTCAGGCACTCCCAGGCGATGTCAATGTCTTTGTCTTTGGCCCGGGCCAGGGCACAAACGGCCCGGCCCTTCACGTTGTCTGCAACGAGTTTCACCCCTTCGGCGTCTCCCGGAGAGGCAATGGGGAAGCCCGCTTCGATGACGTCGACGTTTAAGCGGGCAAGCTGCAGGGCAATCTCCAGTTTCTCCTGGGCGTTCAGGGCAACCCCCGGAGATTGCTCGCCGTCTCTTAGGGTTGTATCGAACACACGGATACGCCGCATCGTCATCCCTCCTTCTTCAGCCAGGGCATCATGCTCCTTAAGGTCTTGCCAACCTTTTCGATGAGGTGCTCGGCGTCTTTCTTGCGGAGCGCATGGTACACCGGACGGTTCGCCTGGTTCTCGAGGATCCACTCCCGGGCAAATGTTCCATCCTGGATTTCGGCGAGAATCTTTTTCATCTCTGCCTTCACCTGGTCGTTGATGATTCGTGGCCCCCGGGTGAGGTCGCCGTACTCGGCGGTGTCGCTGATGACCTGGCGCATGTGCATGAGGCCACCTTCGTACACAAGGTCCACGATGAGCTTCATCTCGTGGAGGCACTCAAAATAGGCAACCTCCGGCTGGTAACCCGCCTCAACCAGGGTCTCAAAACCGGCCTTGATGAGGGCGGTGAGACCACCGCAGAGCACGGCCTGCTCTCCAAAGAGGTCGGTTTCCGTTTCCTCGGCAAAGGTGGTTTCAAGAACCCCTGCTCTTGTGGCGCCGATACCCTTGGCGTAGGCCAGAGCGACGTCCTTGGCCTGGCCTGTAGCGTCCTGGTACACGGCCACAAGGGAAGGCACCCCTTTCCCCTCAAGGTACATCCGCCGCACAAGGTCCCCGGGACCCTTCGGAGCTACCATGATGACATCGACATCTGCGGGGGGGATAATCTGGTGGTAGTGGATGTTGAATCCGTGGGAGAACATGAGAGCTTTGCCTTTCGTGAGGTGAGGAGCAATGGATTCCCGGTAAATTGCTGGCTGGTACTGATCAGGAGCAAGCATCTGGATGATGTCACCTTTTTCTGCCGCCTCTTTGGCACTCACGGGTTCAAACCCTGCTTTTTTCGCCTTCTCAAAACCGGGGGTTCCGGGGAGCTCTGCAACGATGACGTTGAGGCCGCTGTCCCGCAGATTCTGTGCCTGGGCGCTCCCCTGGCTCCCAAAACCAATGATGGCGATGACCTTCCCCTTCAGGATGTCAAGGTTAGCGTCCTGGTCGTAGTACATTTTCGCCATGGTTTCTCCTCCTTTTATAGAGATTGACTGCCCCGTGCCAGGGCTATCCGCCCTGTACGGGTCATCTCAATGATACCGTACTTTCGCAGGAGTTGCTCTAAGGCATCGATTTTATCCGGGGTCCCGGTGACCTCCACAATGAGGCTCTCCTCGTCGACGTCGACAATGCGGGCCCGGAAGATTTCCGCCGTCTGGGCGATTTCTCCCCGCAAGTTCGAAGGAGCACGGACCTTGATGAGTGCCAGTTCCCGGTCGACCACTGGGGTGTTGGCAAAATCACCGACCTTGATGACCTCGATGAGCTTGTAGAGTTGCTTGGTAATCTGCTCCAGGACGTGCTCGTTTCCGGTGACAACAAGGGTAATCCGGGAAATGCTGGGATCCTGGGTTGGCCCAACCGCGAGACTCTCGATGTTGTACCCCCGCCGGGCAAAGAGCGACGCTACCCGGGCCAGGACCCTTGGTTTATTCTCCACAAGGACCGCAATGATGTGTTCCACACTGTCACCTCCTTTACTCAAGGATCATCTCGTCCAGGGATTTTCCAGGTGGCACAAAGGGGAGGACGTTTTCTTCCTCCTCGATGTGGCAGTCCACAAGAGCCGGTCGATCCTGCGTCTTCAGAGCTTCATCGATGGCCCGGTCAAGCTCGTCTTTTGTGGTGACCGAAATGCCCACCGCTCCGAAGGCCTGAGCAACCCGGGCGATATCCGGGTTCACGAGGCGTGTACAGGAGTACCGACCCCGATAGAGACAGCCCTGCCACTGGCGAACCATGCCGAGGAACTCGTTGTTCATCACGAAGATTTTGATGGGGAGGCAGTAATTCACGGCGGTCACAAGTTCCTGAATCTTCATGAAAATGCTCCCGTCACCGCTAATGAGGATGACGGTCTTGTCAGGGTTGCCCACCTGGGCTCCGATGGAAGCTGGCAGTCCATACCCCATAGTTCCAAGTCCCCCAGAACTCGCCCAGGTCCGGGGCTTCTCCCGGGGGTATTTCTGGGCAGCCCACATCTGGTGCTGGCCAACATCGGTCACGACAATCGTGTCGAGGTGCTTCGTTTTCTCGTAGATTCGTTCAATAACCTGGTGGGGGAGGAGCTTCTTGCTTTCCCGATACTTTGGAGTGTACTCCCTTTTCCATTGCGCAATCTCCTCGTGCCATTCAGGATGGGTCATGGGCTCAAGGCGCTTCACGATTTCGGCGAGAACCATCCGGGCGTCGCCCACAATGGGGATGTGGGGTTTCACGTTTTTGCCGATTTCTGCCGGGTCGATGTCGATGTGGATGATTCTGGCGTGGGGGGCGAAGGTGTCGAGCTTCCCCGTCACCCGGTCATCAAAGCGTGCCCCGACGGCGATGAGGAGATCACAGCGCATAACCGCCTTGTTTGCCCAGTACGTTCCGTGCATGCCGAGCATTCCCAAAGACAGGGGATGGCTTTCGGGGAAAGCTCCCTTCCCCATGAGCGTATGCACCACGGGGATATCGGCTTTGGTGGCAAGTTCAAAAAGGACTTCGGAGGCCCCTGAGGCGATCACACCTCCACCGACGTAGAGGAGAGGGCGTTTTGCCTCCCCGATGGCTTCGGCGGCGAGTTTGATTTGCTTGGCGTGGCCCTTGTAGGTTGGCCGATACCCTGGGATTTTGATTTTCTCGGGGTAGACGAGCTCAATCATCTTCTGTTGCACATCACGGGGGAGGTCCACAAGCACCGGTCCCGGGCGGCCGGAGGAGGCGATGTAGAATGCCTCCCGGATCACGTGGGGCAGGTCTTCGGCGTTTGTTACCAGGAAGTTGTGTTTTGTGATGGGCATGGTGATACCGGTGGTGTCGGCCTCCTGGAAGGAGTCCTTGCCGATGAGGTGAGTGAAAACCTGTCCGGTGAGGGCCACAATGGGGATGGAATCCATATAGGCTGTGGCAAGACCTGTCACGAGATTCGTGGCTCCTGGCCCGGAAGTGGCGATGCACACCCCCACCTTCCCTGTAGTCCGGGCGTATCCGTCGGCAGCGTGAGCCGCCCCCTGTTCGTGTCGCACGAGGATATGACGGATCTCGGGCGTATCAAAGAGGGCATCGTAAATGTCAAGGACTGCACCACCAGGATACCCGAAGATGCACTCCACGCCCTCTTTCTTCAAGAGTTCCACGAGAACCTGGGCGCCTTTCATGCGCACTGCTACCCACCTCCTTTTCAGGACATGCTTGCACCGAGGGATGCGGAGGAGGCGAGTTTCGCAAAACGAGCCAGAATCCCCCGATCATAGCGGGGTTTTGGCGGAACAAAGGCTCTTTTGCGTTGCTCAAGTTCTTCCCCGCTTACCAGAAGCTCAATCCTTCGGTTGGGGATGTCAATGAGGATTTCGTCCCCATCCCGGACGAGGGCGATTGGTCCCCCCACGAAGGCTTCGGGCGCCACGTGCCCAACACATGGTCCCCGGGTGCCACCCGAGAATCTCCCATCGGTCACCAAGGCCACCTCTTTAGCTAACCCCATGCCCACGATGCTTGAGGTTGGGGCGAGCATCTCCCGCATGCCTGGACCTCCCCGGGGGCCCTCAAAGCGAATCACCACGACCGAACCCTTGGTGATTTTCCCTGAGGTGATGGCCTCCATGGCTTCCTCTTCGCTGTTGAAGCACACCGCTTTCCCCCGGAAAACGCGCACGCTCTCGTCAACTGCCGCCTGTTTCACTACCGCTCCTTCTGGGGCAAGGGACCCAAAGAGCACTGCGATGCCACCTTCGCGGTTGTAGGGATTGTCGAGGGGTCGAATCACCGAGCGGTCCACAAAGTCCACGGACCTCTGGATTTCCCGAATGGTTTTTCCCGAAACCGTCCGGGCATCTTCGAGGAGGTCTCCCAAGGTGGCTAAAAGGGCAGGGATGCCCCCGGCGAACTCCAGGTCCTCCATGAAGAGGTCTCCTGCCGGCTCAAGGAGCACGAGGTGGGGGATTTCCCGGGAAAGCTCGTCGAACGTCCTGAGAGAAATGCTCTCAAGCCCGAGTTCTCGGGCAAGAGCGAGAAGATGCAGCACGGTGTTGGTCGACCCCCCAAGGGCCAGGTCCACACGGATGGCATTCCGAAGAGCCTGTTCGGTGAGCATGCTCCGGGCGTTCCATCCTTCTCTGACGAGCTCCACGATGCGCTTGCCACTTTCGTAGGCGATACGACGCTTTTTCGCCGATACCGCAAGGGCTGTTCCGCATCCTGGGAGGCTCATGCCCATGGTCTCCACAAGACACGCCATGGTGTTCGCGGTGTACAGTCCCTGACAGGACCCTCCCCCGGGACAGGCTTCTTCTTCAAGGGCGAAGAGTTCGGCCTCATCGATATCGCCTTTCCGGTACCGTCCCACCGCCTCGAAGGTATCCCGCACAAAAGCTAAGCGTCGTCCCCGGTACCGTCCGGAGAGCATGGGGCCGGCGGTGACGAAAATGGCCGGGATGTCAAGGCGGGCTGCGGCAAGGAGCATTCCCGGAGTGATTTTGTCACAGTTTGTGAGGAGGACGACGCCGTCAAGGGCATGGGCCTCGACGACCGATTCGATGGCGTCGGCGATGACATCCCGGCTGGGCAGAGAAAAGCGCATCCCCTCATGCCCCATGGCAATACCGTCGCAGATTGCCGGAACCCCAAAGACGAAGGGCGTTCCTCCTCCGGCTTCCACTCCCCGTTCGATGAAGCGTTCCAGTTCCCTCATGTGGATGTGTCCGGGGACAAGGTCTGAAAAGGCACTGGCGATGCCAATGAGTGGCCTTCTCAGGCCTTCCCGGGTGATGCCTGTAGCGAAGAAGAGTGAACGGTGTGGACAGCGGTCAACGCCTTCGGTGACTCTTGTGCTTCGCATGGTATTCCTCCTTTCTGTCCTTTTGAACAAAAAACCCTCGCCCCGAAAGGGGCGAGGGTTATCCCCGCGGTACCACCCTTTTTACCCGCAAAAGCAGGTCGCTTTTTCCTCGTAACGGGAGGCTTCCGGGCCGCCTACTGTCTTCAGCAAGCCACTCAAGAGGCGAGCTTCGGTGTCGCTTTGGACCTGCTTCCACCTTCCCGCAGGCTCTCTGGACCGCTGCGAGCACCTACTGTTCCTCTTCGTCGCTTTCCCTTTTTCCGGTGTTGTGAGAGAATATAGCATATGGGAGCTCGTTTTGCAACGGGGGTGGGGATTTTGGCACCGCAGGCTTTTGTTTCCTTTAGCGGCGGGAAGGACTCGCACCTGAGCCTCTGGAAGGCAAAGCAAGCAGGCCTTGACGTTGTGATGCTCCTCTCCATGCTCAGGGAGGATGGTGAAAGATCCGCATCCCATCGTATTCCTGCGGCAATCCTGCGCCGCCAGAGCGAGGCGATGGGCATTCCTATTCTCCTTCGTTCCACGTCCTGGACGGAGTACGAGGAGAACTTCCTCGTGTGTCTCTCTGAGCTGAAAGAGAGAGGAATCACCTTTGGGGTTTTTGGGGATATCGATGTTATGGAGCACCGGGAGTGGGTGGAACGGGTCTGTCAGAAGGCTGGTGTCATCCCTTTTTTGCCCCTTTGGGGGAAGGACCACAAAGAGGTTGCCCTTGAAGTGGGACGTGCGGGTTTTGAGGCATACGTCATCGTGGTGAAAGACGGTCTGGTGCCCCGGAATTTCCTCGGGAGAAGGTACGACGAGGGTCTTGTTGCCGAACTCCTTGCCCTGGGTATTGACCCCTGTGGGGAGGGAGGGGAATTCCACACCCTGGTGGTTTCCGGTCCTCTGTACCGGCATCGCCTTCCGTATACTCTCGGGAGTCCCCGGTTTGACGGCAAGTGTCATTACCTTGAGGTTTGGTGATGCGCCATGAAACGCCCAAAGGAGATTCGTTTTGTGACCCAGACGGCGATGTTTTTTGCCCTGACACTCCTTGTTCAGGCTTTCAGTTTCCCCCAGATGATTACCGGTCCTCTGGTGAACGCCTTTCTGCTCCTCTCGACCATTTTCTCCGGTATTTTGAGCGGAGTCATCGTTGGCCTTTTCACTCCCTGGGTAGCCCTTCTGCGAGGCATCCTTCCCGCACCCCTGGGCCCCATGGTGCCTTTCATCATGGTGGGTAACGGAGCGCTGGTGACGGTTTTTGGTTTCCTGGCAAGGAGAAAATCTTTGCCCTTTGAAATCGCAGGAGTTTGCCTCGGGGCTTTGGTGAAATACCTCATCCTCTCTCAGGCAGTTCGGTTCCTCGTTGCCGTTCCTCCCCCTGTTGCCCGGGCCATGCAGGTTCCCCAGCTTGTCACCGCTCTCCTTGGAGGGGCCATTGCTCTGAGTCTTTCCCGGGCTGTTGAGCGAACCCGTCTTCCCGGAAGGCGCGCTTCAGAGTGAAGAAGAACCGGCTCCCTCCCTGAGGTCGGTTCTCCACGCCCACTGTGCCCCCGTGGCGCTCAACAATTTCCCGCACGATGGCAAGACCAAGCCCCACACCGCCACCTTTCCGGGAACGGGACTTCTCCACCCGGTAGAATCGCTCAAAGATGAAGGGGAGGTCATTTTCTGGAATTCCCGGGCCCTCGTCGAGCACCGAAATGGTCACTACGTCTTCCCTTTCCTCTCCCTCAATGGTGACGGTGCTGCCCTCCGGGGAAAAGAGGATGGCGTTATGGAGGAGGTTGGTGAGGACCTGGGCGAGGCGGTCGCGGTTGCCGAAGACCACAAGGGGGAGGGCAAGGTGGTTTTCGACGTTCACGCGTTTTTCCCGGAAAAGCGGGGTGAGTTTGAGGACAACCTCCCGGGTGAGGGCAGCAAGGTCCACCGGTTCCATCTCCCACCGGACCTTTCCTGACTCCATGAGGGAAAGGTCCAGGAGGTCCCGGATGAGCCTGGACATCCGCAGGGTTTCCTCGTAAAGGAGGGGCAGGTATTTCTCCCGGAATTCTTCGAAAGAAATGACACCGTCGAGGACGGCCTCGAGAAACCCCTGAATGGCGGTGAGGGGGGTCTTGAGTTCATGGGATACATCGGCGATGAACTGCCGGCGGAGTTCTTCAGCCCGACGGAGCTCGGTGATGTCCTGGATAACCCCTACGGCTCCGTAGAGCACTCCTTTATCCTCAAGCGGAGCAACCCGGACGATGAGGCGCTTTGAGTGGAACACGCACTCTCCCTGGGTAGCTACGCCGCTTTTGAGGGTTTCCTGGAAGAGTGCAGCAACATCCTGGGGGAGAACCTCATCAATTCGGGCTTTCCCCTCAAGAGGAGTTTCGAAGACCTCCTGGGCTTTGGGATTTGCCGAGAGGATGCGTCCCTCAAGGTCCAGTGCCACCACACCCTCCTTGAGAGCAAGAAGGATGTTCTCGATTTCCCGCTTTTCCCTCTCTAAAGTCCTGATGGTTCGCTCAAGCTCCTGAGAGAGGGTGTTGAAATCCCGGGCGAGCTGTCCGAGCTCCTCTTCGGGGGGAATTTCCAGGCGTTTGGTGTAATCTCCTGAGGCTATGGCCCGGGCCATGGTGCGCATTTTCTTAAGCGGCACGGAGAGCGAACGGGAGAAGAGAAACGCCAGGACCATGGCCAGAGGAAAGGCCACAAGGCCGGACCACAGAAGGAGGTACCGGAAGGCCTTCACGGTCATCCGGATATCCGCAAGGGGAGTGGAGAGGAAGAGGA
>APKF01000091.1 GCA_000353875.1 Candidatus Caldatribacterium californiense OP9-cSCG
GGCGGCCTCGAGTTTCTCCCGGAGGCGCTTGATGTGGGTATCCACGGTCCTTGTGTCTCCGAGGAAGTCATATCCCCAGACCTCTTCAAGAAGCTTCTCTCGGCTGAAAACGCGGTTGGGGTGGAGGGCGAGGAAATAGAGAAGCTCGAACTCCTTCGGTGTTGTGCTGATGGGAGTTCCCTGCACCAGGACTTTTCTGGCCTCGTGGTCGATCACAAGAGGTCCAAGGCGAATGACCTGGTGTCTTACGGAATCCTGGGGTTTTCCTCGCCTGAGAACTGCCTTGACCCGGGCCACGACCTCCCGAGGACTGAAAGGTTTGGGAACGTAGTCATCGGCCCCCAGTTCGAGTCCGAGAATTCGGTCGACCTCTTCACCCCGGGCGGTGAGCATGATGATGGGGATTGTGGAGAAGCTCCGGATTTCCCGGCAAACCGTCCAGCCGTCCTTT
>APKF01000092.1 GCA_000353875.1 Candidatus Caldatribacterium californiense OP9-cSCG
CGGGAGCATGAGGTCAAGAAGCACGAGGTCAAAGGAGTGACGCTTCACCGCCTCAACCGCAGCCTCTCCGTCGTACACCACCGTGACCTCAAAACCCTCTCGCTCGAGGTACAGGCGGAGGATTTCCCCCACGGACGGTTCGTCATCGACAACGAGGATTCTCCCCATGGCTTTCCCATTCTATAAAACGCCACACCCCAGGGCAAGGGGGGAAGGAGGGGGGCCCTGGGGTGTGGCTCCCAAGGAGGGAGTACTCAGAAGAACCTCGGGCAGAAGCCCTCAGGACCTCTTTCGCCCATGCCCCACCCGAAAGGTGGGAGGTTCTTTAACTGCTCCGGCGTGAGCACGTTCAGTATCTGCTGGTACATATCCTTCCTCAGGGCTGAGAGTTCCCCCTGAAGGTCCAGGATTTCTTTGATTTTTGCCCGGATACTCTCTGCAACTTCCTGTGTAGCCTCTTTAAGCTTAAGTTCCCGGAGCTCCAGAACCTTTGCCTGAATCTGGGCTTTGAGGTCTGCTGCTTTGGTGAGGAAATTCTTCTCGATGTCCAGGATTTTGGCTTTCTGCTCATCGGAGAGGGTGATGCTCCCCAGACCCCAGCGCATTCCTCGACCTTCCTGGAGGCCCCAGGCATTCTCCGGTCCTCTGCCGCCGAACCGGGGTGCGGCAAAAGCCAGCGTCGTCACAAAGAGCGTTACCAGTACTCCAAGAACCACCGGGACGGTGAATCGCTTCATGTTCTCAACCTCCTTCTGTGTGATGTTGCCTTTACTGTACCGCGGAACTGTGACGATTCTTTGGGGGAACTGTGACGGTTTTGTGAAAAGTCGAGGGTTTCTCTGAGCTTTTTCAGGGCGCGCCTTTTGTGGATGCGCACCGACCGGCGGGATATGCCGAGGCGTTCTGCGACTTCCTTTTCTGAAAGTCCCTCAAAAAAGAGGAGCTCAACCACCCTGTGTTGCTTGGGGGAGAGGACTTCAAGGGGGAGGGCAATGCGTCTTTTTTGGGAAGGGCGGGGAAGGCGAAGAAGCCGTTCCATTTTCTCGGGAGGAAGGGGTACTTCCC
>APKF01000093.1 GCA_000353875.1 Candidatus Caldatribacterium californiense OP9-cSCG
TTGTAACTCTCGCGAAAAGGAGGGAATTCCATGAGGCGAGCAGTTGTCTGGGGAACTGTGGTGGTTTTCCTTCTTGCTGTGGCAGTGGCTTATGCTGATATCACCCTGACCAATGCTTCTGGAGAATCCATTACCTTCACCGAAGAGGAGCTTGGGACCATTGCAGCTTCTGGGGAAAAGCCCTTTGAGGGTATCACCATTACAGTTACTGTGAATCAGGGTGGGCCAAAAGGCGGCATTTCTGGGCCACTCTACGAGTGGCGGGATGCCTGGGAACAGATTACCGGGGCAAAGCTCAACATCGTTGAAATTCCCTATGCAGAGCACTATCCCAAGGTCATGACCGACCTCATGACCGGTACTGGCCAGTACGACGGGTTCTTCATCGGATCTGACTGGATGGGCGAGCTCGTGGCCGGTGAGTACATTATTCCCATCGACGACTATATGAAAGATCCTCGTTTCCCCAAGTGGGATCCCGATTCACTTCCGCCTTCCATCCGCACGCTCTACACCTGGGGCGACAAATGGTACGGGCCGCTCAACGACTGTGACGGGCAGATTCTCTACTATCGCAAGGATATCCTGGCAAATCCTGATTACCGGGCAAAGTTCAAAGAGAAATACGGCTATGAGTACAACATCCCGCCGAAGACCTGGGACGAGCTCTACGATATCTCGGAGTTCTTCAACGGATGGGACTGGAACAATGATGGTGAACCGGATTCAGGTATCGTCATGCATCTCAAAGTCGGTGCCCAGGGGATGTACCACTACGCCTCACTTTCTGCTCCCTTCTGCATTCTTCCCGGGGAAAAGGTCGACAAGTACCACAATGTCTACTGGTTTGACCCCGAGGACATGACGCCCCTCATTAACAGCGAGGGCCACGTTAAGGCTTTGGAGTTCCAGCTCAAGCTCCAGAAGACTGGTCCCGATGCCCAGGTGGCCTGGAGTCTGGGTGAAGCCTGGGACTACTTCCTCCGGGGGAAAGCAGTATTCACGTTCTCCTGGGGCGATGTGGGGTCTCTGGTTCAGGATGAGACTCGCTCGAAAATCAAGGGGAAACTCGGGTGCTCCATTCTTCCTGGAAGCTACGAAGTGTATGACCGTTCCCAGGGGAAGTTCGTCAAGTTCGACACCCCAAACGTTTGGGGTAACACCACTGGCGGTTCCTGGCATGGCGTGATCTCGGCCCTTTCAAAGCACCCCGAGGTTGTGTACCATCTCCTGGCGTTCCACGCTACGAACAAAATCAGTCTCTGGAACGTCCAGAGAGGCTGGACTGGTGTTGACCCTGGGGCCCGCTTCCATTTCCTGCCGCCTTACGGTACGGCAAGCCTTGACGACTATGTGGCGAACGGATTCGACCCTGAGGACGCCAAGGAATACCTGAAAGCTTACTACGATAACTTCTTTGCCCCCAATATCGCGCCGTACCTGCGGATTCCTGGTGGGAACGAATACTGGGTGGCGCTGGATCGTCACCTCTCTGAGGCCTACACAGGCCAGGTCTCGGCAAAGGAGGCTCTTGACCGGGTGGCAAAGGACTGGGAGGATATTACCAACCGCTACGGACGTGAAGAGCAGCTCAAGGTGTATCAGGAGTCCATTGGGTATGGAAAGTAAGGGAACGGTTGGGGAGGGAGGTTTTCCTCCCTCCCCATGAGGGGGGATAAACGTGAAAAGAAAACGCATCAAGTACTTTTTTCTATTCCCCTCAATTTTCTGGGTTCTGGCTTTTACCATTTTCCCCCTGGTGTACTCCCTGAGTCTTACCTTCTTCCGGGTACGCCTGGGAAAACCTGCCCGTTTTGTGGGCCTCGCCAACTTTGCCCGTATTCTGAACGACTACAAGATGTGGAATTCGCTGCGCATAACCCTTGTCTACGTTGCTGTGACGGTGATGCTTCAGGTCATTCTGGGGCTTTTGATCGCCCTGCTCTTCCACCAGGAGATCAAGGGGAAATCCCTGTTCCGTGCCCTGCTCATCCTTCCCATTTTCTGTACCCCGGTGGCGGTGGGATACCTTGGTTTAACGGTTTTTTACGAAGAGGGTGGACCCATTAATAGCATCCTCATGAGTTTTTTTGGCACCAAAATTCCCTGGCTTTCGAATCCCTTCTGGGCCTGGGTGGCGATTCTGCTTCTTGATATCTGGCAGTGGACGCCTTTCTGTTTCCTGGTTATCCTTGCAGGACTCCAGTCGCTTCCTGAGGAAATCTACGATGCAGCATACCTTGATTCCTCTTCGGAATGGGAAATTTTCCGAAAAATTACTTTTCCCATGGTTCAGCCGGTCGTTGTTATTGTTTTGCTCCTGCGTCTCATTGAGTCCTTCAAAATCTTCGACGTGGTGTACAGCCTCACCGGTGGAGGTCCGGGAACTTCAACAGAGGTTTATTCTCTTTTCACCTACCGGACCGGTCTCAAGTTCTTCGATTTTGGGTATGCCTCAGTTTTGGGGTATCTCCTTCTTGCCATGGTGTCGGTAGCCGTGAACATTTTCTTCCGCCGGATTCGGGAAGTTTACGGGTAGGAGGGAATTATGAGAGTTGTCAGGAAACGTTCAAAAGTTGCCCTGGTTTTCCGATACGTTCTCGTTGGCATTATCCTCTTCTGGGCGCTCTTTATGAT
>APKF01000094.1 GCA_000353875.1 Candidatus Caldatribacterium californiense OP9-cSCG
TGGGTGATTCCTCATTTCAACCCACCCAATTCCTCAACGCCTCATGAACTTTCTCGTCTAAATTCTCCCTGTTGTTGTACCTGCATTCTAACTCCTTGAGGTAATACCCAAAGTTCTCCCTGCCTATCCCGTGATACTTCAATAGCCTTTCCTTGGCACAGGACCAGAACCCCTCTATCCCATTGATGCATACCCTCCCATTGCTGAACATCTGACTGTGATCGACCCGCTCATGCTGCAACCCATACATCACCAAGCCATCGTAACTTCTGCATCTATCCGTGTAGGTAAGGCTCCCCCTCTTGACCTTCTTCACCGTCGCTTGCAACATCCTCTTCTGGGCGCTCTTTATGATTTACTGGGGTGTGGTGACCTCACTCAAGCCTCCTGCAGAGACCTTTACGGTGACCGGGCTCTCGGTGCCCTTCATCCAGTTTCGGCCGACTCTAGAGAACTGGCGGACAGAACTCTCGGTGCGGGAGAGTCGTATGGCTCTTCTAATAGCATCGTTGTGGCGATTTTCGCCACCCTTATCGCCATGGCTTTGGGGGTTCCTGCAGGGTATGCTCTGGCCCGGTTTAAGTTCCGACGAATTCGAAATCGTGACCTCACCATATGGTACCTCTCGCAGCGGGTTCTCCCTCCTGTGGTCGTGGTCATCCCCTTTTTCCTCATCATGCGAACCCTGCGTCTTCTCGATACCCGTCTGGCGCTTATTCTTGTGAATGCCACCTTCACCCTACCCTTTGCGGTGGTCATCACCCGACAGGCCTTTCAGGAACTCCCAGTGGAACTTGAGGAGGCAGCAGCTGTTGATGGGTGTTCCGAGTTCACCGCTTTCTGGAAAATCGCCCTACCTCTTGCAGCTCCCACGATTGTTGCTGTGGTGGCGATATGCGTGGCCTTTACCTGGAACGAGTTCCTTTTCGCTCTTTCTCTGACCTCGCTTCGGGCTAAGACGTTCCCCGTGTACCTCGCAGGTGCTGAGGATACCCGAGGGGTGCAGTTCTGGTTCATGGCCACGCGGGCCATCCTCGCCCTGGGGCTTCCCGTTGTTCTTGCCGTGGCGATTCAAAAGTACATCGTCCGGGGATTGACCTTTGGTGCTGTCAAGGGATAAGGAGAACCTGCCGTGCCCCTGGTTCCATCAAGCATGCTTCTTCGCCTGGCCGAAGAAGAGAATTTTGCCCTTCCGGCCTTCAACGTTCCTGTACCTGAATTCATCCTCTGGATTCTTGAAGAAGGTGAAAGGCTGAGATCTCCCGTCGTCATTCAGGTTGCCCCGGTGGAATACCAGGCGCTGGATCTTCGCATGTTCTACGGAGCCCTCCTGTTGCTTTCCGAACGCTTTTCCATCCCCTTTGCCTTTCACCTTGACCATGCCCACAGAGTGGAGGAAGTTCTTTGTGCCCTCCGCAACGGGTGCTCATCGGTGATGATTGACGGTTCTCGTCTCCCCTTCGAGGAAAATGTCTCCGTGACACGAGATATCGTTGCCCTTGCGCATCCTTTGGGAGTGCTCGTTGAGGGAGAACTCGGGAAAGTTGGGGGGCTTGAAGGCGACGAGGACGACGACAGTGGCGATGCCTTTACCTCCCCAGAAGGGGCAGAAGAGTTCGCCCGGAGGACTTCCGTTGACCTTCTTGCGGTGGCGGTGGGTACCCGCCACGGTTTCTATGACAGAACGCCAGAGCTTCAGCTTGACCTTATCGAGGAAATTCGACACCGGACTCGCCTTCCTCTGGTCCTCCATGGGGGAAGTGGAACGCCTCAGGAAGAGCTTCAGAAAGCCGTGGCGCGTGGCGTGCGGAAAATCAATTTCAGCACCGCACTTCGGGCAGAGTACCTGCAGGCTTTTCGGAGTTTTGTGGAAGAACACCCTGGTGATGTGGCCGTCCACAGAATGCTCCCCTCTGTGGCTTTCCGGGTGAAAGAAGTGGTTCGGGAATGCATTGTTGCCTCACTGGCGCAGGGCAGGGTATAATGGGGCAAAAACTGCGGAGGGAAACGACTTGGAGCCCTTCTTTGAGTTCCTCAAAGGTACCAGGGTCTGTCTCTGCGATGGTGCCATGGGGACGGAGCTCCTCCGGCGGGGGTACCCCAAAGATGCTCCTCTTGAGCTTGCCAGCATAACCTGTGGAGATCTCGTGCGGGAAATCCACGAAGAGTACCTTGCCTCCGGAGCGCAGCTTCTTGAAACCAATACTTTTGGTGCCAATGCCCTGAAGCTCTCGCTTTTTGGCCTTGAGGAGAAGGTCGAAGAAATTGTCCTTGCGGGAGTGCGTCTGGCAAAAGAGGTGGCCCGGGGTCGGGCGTATGTTCTGGGAAGTGTTGGTCCTCTGGGGAAGCCGGTGGGAAAGGGCCTTGGGGTTGAGGACGACAGGGCCAGGGAGTGCTACAGGCAGCAAATTGGAGCTCTCCTTGAGGGTGAGGTCGATGCGGTTCTCTTTGAGACCATGGCCTCGACCCATGAGGTTGCTTTAGCTGTGGAAGTGCTGCGGTCTTTTGACCGGAATATCCCATACCTGGTGCAGTTTTCCTTTTTCCCCGATGGCACCACCCCCTCGGGGGACTCACTCTTTCGGGTTCTTGAGTTTTTGAAAAGCCTCGATGCCTGTGTGGTGGGCATCAACTGCGGTAGTGGACCTCACGAGGCCGTGTGGATCCTCGAGCAGTTCTCCCGGCACCTTCCCGGTCCTTTCTCTGTTCAGCCCAACGCTGGGTACCCCCAGATCATCCAGGGGCGGATGGTCTATGGAGCTCCACCGGAGTATTTTGCCTCTTTTGCTGGGACCTTTGTCCGTCTGGGGGCAAAAATCCTTGGGGGGTGCTGTGGCACAACCCCTGAGCACATCAGGGCCCTGGCTCAAGCCCTTGAACACCTCGGGGAAGGAACGACCCTTGAGGTCCTCGAACCCGAAAGGAAAGCAGTTTCTGAAGCCCCCTTTCCTCCCTCGACTTTTGCCGAGAAACTCGGGAAGCGGTTTGTCTTCACTGTAGAAATTAACCCTCCCAAGGGGACCAACTTGGAGGAGGTTAAGGAGGGTGTGCGTCTCCTCAAAAGGGCAGGGGTTGATGCCGTGAATATTTCCGATTCTCCTATGGCCAGGGTTCGCATCTCCCCCATTGCCCTGGCGCACATCCTCAAGGAGGAACTCGGAGTGGAATCCATCGTCCACTTCACCTGTCGGGACCGAAACCTCATCTCTCTCCAGTCGGAGCTCCTTGGAGCCGCAGCCTTAGGGGTGCAGAATATCCTTGCCCTCACCGGAGACCCGCCTTCTGTGGGGGACCATCCCTTTGCTCGGCCGGTTTTTGAGGTGACCTCAGAGGGGCTGGTGCTCATCCTGAGCCGGTTAAATAGCGGCGTGGATTTTGCCGGGAACCCCCTCGGGAAGGCCACGAACTTCACCATCGGGGTTGCCCTGAACCTCAACGCCCAAGACCTTTCTCAGGAGATTGAGCGCCTGAAGAGGAAAATCGATAACGGGGCGCACTTCATCCTCACCCAGCCCATTTACGACCCCAGGGATCTGGAGAGGTTTTTCGACCTTTTCCATGGTTCTTTGCCGCCTCTTCTTGGAGGTATTCTGCCACTCAGGTCTTTCCGCCACGCGGAATTCCTGCACCACGAGGTTCCAGGTATCGTCATTCCTGAGCACTTGCGAGCCCGCATGGCGCAGGCTGAAGACCCAAAGCGCGAGGGGGTTGCCATCGCCCTCGAGGTTATCCAGGGCATCAGGGACATGGTGGCGGGGATTTACCTCATGCCGCCTTTTGAACGGTACGAAATGGCCGTGGCCATTATCGAGGCCTTTCGGAAGGAGGGAAAAGAGGGTGCTTGAATGGTCTAACCGTTTCGCCACTGGTATTGCTGAAATCGACGACCAGCATCAGGAGCTCTTCCGTCAAGTCAACCGTCTCCTTGAAGCCTGTTCTCAAGGGACGGGGAAAGCACTTCTTCCAGAAATCTTTGATTTCCTTGGGAAGTACGCTGTGGAGCACTTTGCCACCGAAGAACGGTACATGGAACGGTACGGGTATCCGGAGCTTGCGGAGCATCGGAAAGTGCACCAGGAGTTTGTTCGGACCTTTCTGCAGTTCCGCCAGCAGGCTGAGGCCCAGGGCCCGGGGGTTCACCTCGTGGTACAGGTGAACAGGGTGCTTGTGGATTGGCTTAAAAACCACATTCTCAAGATGGACCAGGAGATGGGGAAGTTTCTGCAACAGGCCCTGAAGAAGTGAGGGAATGCTCAGAGTGTGGGGTATTTTCTATTCGCTCGGTAGGAACAGGTCGAGGGGGACTGGGTTCTTGACGTTCCGGGAAGCTGTGTTATAATCACCTGTAGCGGGCGGGAATAGCTCAGGTGGTAGAGCGCCAGCCTTCCAAGCTGGGTGCCGCGGGTTCGAGTCCCGTTTCCCGCTCCATTTTTTTGGAAAGCCTGCAGGAAGCTCGTTTCCGCTTCTGGGATATTTGCTCGCTGCCCCCGGTTTCTGGCGAGTCTGGCAAGCAGCGCAGGAGCTGGAGGGTTCTCTTTTACCTGTCCTGGTTCTGCGCTTGGTGAAAGGGGCATCCGGATGCGTGTTTGGGAATCCTTGTCCCGTCAGAATAGTTCCCCGACGTTTCCCGTCAGGTCTTTTAAGAGAAGCTGCCCTCTGGTTCTGCAGGGCAAAAGGGAGTTCACGGAGGTGCTTTGCAGGGAGAAGGTCACGGGGACATACTCCGTTTCTCTTTTGGCCTGCATGGCGTATAATATCCCCAAAGACCTGAGGAGGTGGCTTTTGTGGCGAGAATTCTCCTCGTAAAGGTGGGGGATCGGCCGAAAACAGCGGTACGGGTCCAGGAGGTTTTAACGCAGTACGGCTGTAACATCAGAACCCGCCTTGGTCTCCATGAGTTTGCCTCTGAGTGTGACGAGAGAGACGAGGGGCTCATTGTTCTTGAGATTGTGGGAAGCCCCGAGGAGGTTGAGAAGCTCAGGAGTGCTCTTGAAGCCATCGGAAGCGTGAAGACCGTTTCCGTGGAGCTGTAGGGGTTTCTATGGAGAAGGTTGATCTCTCAAAGTACCGTCTCCAGCCAGAGGATTTGCGGTGGACCTGTGACCCGGCAACCTTTCCCTTTGAGTGCACGGACGAGCTCGAAGGGCTCCAGGGGTTTGTGGGGCAGGATCGGGCCTTTGCGGCGATTGAGTTTGGCCTTCGAATGGACCGCCCTGGATACAACCTCTTTGTAGTGGGACCGAGTGGTACGGGAAGGGCGGCAGCCGTTCGAGCCTGTATCGAGCGTGTCCTTGAAGAGAAGAAGAAAGCTGGCCTCCTTCCCCCGGTCATGGACTGGTGCTACGTTTTCAACTTTGACAATCCCGACCGCCCCAGGGTGCTTCGCTTCCCTCGGGGGGAGGGAAGGACCTTTGCCCGTCTTCTTGAGACGTTGCTTAAAAATCTCAGAGAAATCATTCCCAAGGCTTTCTCGAGTGACGAGTACAAAAACCAGCGTCAGATCCTCATTGATGAACACCAGAAACGCCACCGACAAATCCTTCAGGAACTTGAGCGAGAGGCTCTCGAAGAGGGCTTCGCCTTCCGGATGACCTCCATGGGTCCTATCCTCGTCCCGCTTTATGAGGGGAAGCCTATGACCCAGGAGCAGTACCTTGCCTTAAGCGAAGCGGAAAAAGAAGTCATCGAGAACCGCCGCCAGAAGCTTTTGAACCGAATCAACGAGGTTTTTGAGCGGATTCACCAGCTCGAAATGGATCTTAAAAACCGGGTGGCCGAGCTTGATACCCGGATTGCCGATTTCACCATCACGCCCCTTTTCAGGGAGCTCCTTGAGCGGTATGCCGATTTCCCTGAAGTTACCGAATTCCTCACCAGCCTCAAGCAGTTCACCCTTTCGTACCTCCATATTTTCCGGGATTCTCAGGAAGCCCCTGCCCAGCCGCAGCACCTTGCTCCGTACCAGCGCTTCCAGGACCCCTTTTTGCCTTTCAAGGTGAACGTCTTTGTGGACAATTCTGCCACCGAAACTCCTCCTGTAATTCTTGAGACTCATCCCACCTGGACCAATCTCTTTGGGCGAATTGAGCGGCGGGCCTTCATGGGAACGTATTTCAGTGACCACACTATGCTCAAGGCAGGGTCCCTGCACCAGGCTAACGGTGGCTACGTCATCATGTACTTCCGGGACCTCATCGTGAACCCTGGTGTCTGGGAGGGGCTCAAGAGGGTCCTGAAAAACCGAGAAATCCGCATGGAGGACCCTTTTGAGCACTTTGGCCTCATCGCACCTCAGGGTTTGCGCCCTGATCCTCTGCCGTTTGATGCAAAAGTCATCCTCATTGGGGATGAGTACGTTTATCGGCTGCTCACCATCTTTGACGAGGACTTCCGGGACCTCTTCAAGGTGAAGGTGGAGTTTGATTATGAGATTCGAAAAAGCCAGGATATCGTGACTGCTTTTGCCTGTTTCATCCGCCGTCTCTGCCTTGAAGAGAGGCTTTTGCCCTTCGACCGCAGCGGGGTAGCGAAACTCCTTGAGCACGCTGCCCGAATGGTGTCCCACAAGGAGAAGCTCACCACCCGTTTTGGGATTTTGCGGGACATCATTCTCGAGGCCGACTTCTGGGCCCGGGAGGAAAGAGCCGAACGGGTCTACGATCGCCATGTGGTGAGGGCTCTGGAGTCCCGAAAAAAGCGACTGAATCTCCTTGCGGAAAAGATTGATGAATTCATCAAAGAGGACGTTCTGCTCATCGATACCGAGGGTGCGGTTGTGGGGCAGGTGAACGGTCTTGCGGTCTATGACCTTGGGGATTTCAGCTTTGGTCGGCCATCCCGCATCACGGCCCGAACGTACCTTGGCCGACAGGGTGTGGTGAATATCGAGCGGGAGTCTCGCTTGAGCGGCCGCATTCATGACAAGGGTGTGCTCATCATGAGTGGTTACCTGGGATACCGTTACGCCCAGGATAAGCCTCTCTCCATTGCTGCGAGCATCTGCTTTGAACAGTCTTACGAGGGGGTGGAGGGCGATAGCGCCTCTTTAGCGGAGGCCTGTGCCATTCTCTCGGACCTTGCGGGGGTTCCCCTCAGACAGGATATCGCCGTCACCGGTTCTATCAACCAGAAGGGCGAGGTCCAGGCCATCGGTGGGGTGAACCAGAAAATCGAAGGATTCTTCCGGGCCTGCAAGATGAAGGGCCTCACCGGAACCCAGGGGGTTATCATCCCTAAAAGCAACGTGCAGCACCTGATGCTCGATGAAGAAGTGGTTGCGGCGGTTCGGGAAGGCAGGTTCCACGTGTACGCCGTGTCCTCAGTCGATGAAGCCATGGAGATTCTCACGGGGATTCCCGCGGGGAAGCGAAAAGAGGATGGAACCTTTGAAGAGGGAACCCTCAACGACCTTGTGGACCGCAAGATTCGCAGGGCGTTAGAGCTTCTGCAGAGGCTTGAGGGAAGGCCTGAGGGGGAGAAACCAAAAGAGGAACGGCGGGAAAACGAGGAACAACGAGACCAGCAATAGTCCATGTTCTCTCTCCTGAGCCGAGATGTCGCTCAAAACATTAGGGACCCGAAACTCCGCGACGACCTCAGGTTCGTCACTTTAGGGATTGTCTTTGGCATCGTTTTCGTCAACGTCACCACCGGTGCTCCTGTTGCCGGGTTCGCCAACGCTTTAGGCTTTGGGGACCTTCTCTACGCCTTCCTCCTTGCCCTGCCAGTTCTCGGTGGGGCTCTGCAGGTCTTTGCCTCCCTGGTGCTGGAAAGGACTAAAAAGCGGAAACTCGCCTTTCTCCTTGGTGGTTTTGCCAACCGCGTTCCCTGGCTTTTCGTAGCTCTTCTACCTCTCTGGGTCAGCAACCGCAGAGTGCTCTTTGGATCCTTTGCAGGGCTTCTCCTTTGCACTGCCTGTGGAGGGGCGTTTCTTGCGGTGAGTTTCATGTCCTGGGTGGCCGACCTCGTTCCCCTGGAGCTTCGGGGAAGGTTCTTTGGGCACCGGAGCCTCCTCGGGACAGTTTCGTCACTCGTGAGTGGCCTTTGCATCGGGTGGTTTCTGGATACCGTCTCCCGGGGAACGGGGTTTTCGGTGGTCATTGCCCTGGCAGCGGTTCTGGGAATTCTGGATATCCTTTGTTTTGTTCGGGTTCAGGATCCTCCCATGAGGTATGGGGAAGAAGGATATCCGGGAAACGTCATCCACTTTTTCCGCGAGGTTTTTGCCCATCCTCC
>APKF01000095.1 GCA_000353875.1 Candidatus Caldatribacterium californiense OP9-cSCG
CTTCCCCCTTTTTCAATCTGTACATGATTCGGGACCTCCACATGAGCTTCTTCCACATTGCCCTCTACGTCCAGGCAGTGGCAAACTGCACGACCCTCTTTTCCATACGCCTCTTCGGTCGCCTCACCGACCGTTTTGGGAATATCCCCGTTACGTTTCTTGCCACCTCGGTGGCTTCTTTCCTGCCGCTTCTCTGGTGTCTGACTACAGAGACGAACTGGCGACCGATTGTGCTTGTGATTCAGATTCTGGCGGGGATCTTCTGGCCAGCCATTGACCTTACGGTGAACAACCTTGCGCTGAAGCTTTCGCCGGACCTCCATCGTTCTTTCTACATCGCCGTTTTGAACCTCTTCCTTGGGGTTTTTGGCAACGCCCTGGGGTACATCGCCGGTGGGGCCGTCCTCGAATACCTGGCACCCTCTGTGGCTCACTTCATGGAGGGTCTTGGAATGCACTTTTCACCCTACTATGTGGTCTTTCTCCTTTCTACTCTCCTCCGCTTTGTGGCGACCTTTGTCTTCCTCCCCCGGATTCGTGAGGAGCAAGCACTCACCCTGCGGGATGTTTTCCGTGAGCTTTTTTGGGGAAACCCGCTAAAGTTTTCCCGGAAAGTGCCGATATGCGGGATAAGGAAAAGAAAGGGGGTAAAGGTTCATGCGTAGGAGTCTTCAGGGTAGGTTGCTTTTGTGGTTCCTGGTCTTTTCTCTTGTTCCCCTTGTGTTTCTCGCCCTGTACGGGCTTGCTGCTTTTCAGCAGTCCCTCTCAAAGGCCTATGAGGAACAGCTCCTCACCATGGCCAGCTCGGTAGCCCATGGACTAAGGTTGTGGTTGGATTCTAAAATTGCCAATATCCAGGAGGGGAAAAGGGATCCATCGGCAGAACGAAGCTACTGGGTGGATAAGGACGGTAAAGGGTATGACGTCAACATAGCTGGCAAAGAGGTCGACTTAAGCGGTGACCCTACGTTTCAGAAGGTAGCAAACACGCAAACTGTTCAAGTGTCCCCTGTGTTTATTTCTCCCGATACGGGAAAACGAGCAGTGAATATCCTTGTTCCCAAGTTGGTAGATGGGAAGTTCATCGGGGTGAAGGGTAGCCAGGTCTCTATTGAGGAGCTCGACAATCTCGTTGCTACCCTGAAAACTGGAGCAACGGGCTATGGGTACCTTGTGGACCAGACGGGAGCCATTATTTCTCATCCCGATCCGGAGAAGGTTCTCAAAGAAAACGTTCTTTCTGGGTCTTCTGAGGCTCTGAATGCTTTCGGGAAGGAGATGTTTGCAAAGCAGCGAGGAGTTGCCTACTATACTTACGAGGGAGTGTCCAAAGCCGCGGCTTTTGCTCCTGTGGAGGTGGCCGGCTGGTACGTTGTGGCCACAGCCCCTCACCGGGAAATCTACGCCCCCATTTTCAGCATGCGAAATCTCATTATCATCGTTATCGTCGTTGCCGGAGTCCTCGTGGGTTTCTTCTCCCTCCTCCTTTCAGGGCGCATTGCTCTGGGAATTCGGAAGGTCACGGGTATCGTCCAGCGGGTGGCTCAGGGCGACCTGGGGGTGGATGTGGAGGGCGTCCGGGAAATAGGGCAACGGGTACGGGATGAGGTGGGGCTTCTGGCTCAGGCCTTTGTGGCGATGGTTGAGAACCTTCGGAATCTTGTACAGGAAATCCTCCAGGGAGCGTCGTTCCTTTCCTCCTCGAGTACTGAACTTTTCACCTCGGTTGAGGAGGTGGCCAAGGCGACTCAGGAGGTCGCAAAGACCATTTCGCAGGTTGCCCAGGGTTCCACTCGCCAGAGCGAAGACCTTCAAAACGTCGCAGAAAGAGCCGAGCGGATTCAGAAGCGGGCTGAGAACCTCAGGAAGGCTACGGAGAAAAACGTACGCCTTCTCCAGGAGATGGAGGAGCGGTTCCGGGAGAACTTTGCGGCCCTGGAACGCATAGCCCTGGGGATTCAATCGGTGTCTGAAGCAGGAAAGAGAACCGAAACAGAGGCCCATGAAGGGCAAAAGCTCCTTGCTTCTCTTCGGGAGAGCGTCATGTCTCTGGCGCAGGTCTCAAGAGAAGTGGCCGAAAGCATCGAGGCCCTGGAGGGCCGTTCCCAGGAAATCGGAAAGATTGTCGACCTCATCACGGGTATTGCGGAACAGACAAACCTCCTTGCCCTGAACGCCGCCATTGAAGCTGCTCGGGCCGGAGAGGCAGGACGAGGCTTTGCTGTGGTGGCCGAAGAGGTGCGGAAACTTGCCGAAAGCTCTGCTCAGGCTGCTGCCCAGATTGCAGGCCTCATTCGGGAAATTCAGGGCGATACTCGCCGGGCGGTGGAGCGGATGGAGAAGGCAGAATCCCAGGTGATGGCAGGAGTATCCCAGACGGATGAGGTAGTGAGGAGCTTCGAGCATATCCTCTCGGCCATGCAAGAAGTGATGGACCAGACGAAAGCCCTTGCCTCTTCCTTTGATGTGGCCCAGAAAGCCCAGGAGGCGACGAAAAAGAGCGAGGAGGAAGTCCTTGCGCTTTCTCTGGAAAACGCGAGGCTCATCGAGGACATTGTCCAGGATATCCAGAACATCTCCGAGAGCCTCTCTTCCATCGCCTCGGTGGCTGAAGAGAACGCCGCCTCAAGCGAAGAGGTCTCAGCGTCCACCGAGGAACAGAGCGCGTCTTTAGAAGAAATTCGCTCGGCGGTTGAGGAACTCACGCGTCTTGCAACAAACCTTGAGGGTCTTGTGCGAAGGTTCCGGCTTGAGAAAAGTTCACAGGAGGTCTTTTCCCTGGAGGAAAAGGGGGTAAAATATGGTGAAGGGACAAAAAGGTGAATCATTCTATAGAGGGAGGAAGTGCTATGCCGGTACATTACACGGAACTTGGCCTTGTGAACACGAAGGAGCTGTTCCAGAAAGCCAATGAAGGGAAATACGCCATTCCGGGATTCAACTTCAACAACATGGAGCAGCTCCAGGCGATTATCATGGCCTGTGTGGAATGCAATTCTCCGGTGATTCTCCAGATCTCCAAGGGCGCCCGGCAGTACGCCAATCAGACCCTTCTGCGCTACATGGTTCCTGGGGCCGTCCAGATGGCCCGGGAGATGGGGAGCAACATCCCAATTGTTCTCAACCTGGACCACGGAGACTCGTTTGAACTCTGTAAGTCCTGTATTGATAACGGTTTTTCCAACGTCATGATTGACGGGTCGCACCTGCCTTACGAGGAGAATGTGGCCCTGACGAGGAAAGTCGTCGAGTACGCCCACGATCACGGTGTGACCGTCGAGGGGGAACTCGGGGTTCTGGCAGGTATCGAGGAACACGTTTCCGCAGAGCGGAGCCATTATACCCGTCCTGAAGAGGTTGAGGACTTCGTGGCCCGGACCGGCGTGGATAGCCTCGCCATTTCTATCGGGACATCTCATGGAGCGTACAAGTTCAAACTGAAGCCCGGGGAACCCTTCCCGGAACTCCGCTTTGACATCCTTGAGGAAGTTCAGCGCCGTCTCCCTGGTTTCCCCATTGTGCTCCATGGGGCCTCTTCGGTCCTTCAGGAGTACGTAGACATCATCAATAAGTACGGCGGAAAGCTCGAGAACACCGCCGGGGTTCCGGAGGACCAGATTCGCAAGGCCATTCAGCTTGGGGTGCGGAAAGTCAACATCGATTCCGATGGGCGGTTGGTCTTCACCGCCATGGTCCGGAAGTACCTCGCCGAGCATCCTGAGGAGTTTGACCCTCGCAAGTACCTCGGTCCTGCCCGGGAAGAGCTCAAGAAGATGTACGTCGAAAAGTGCAAGCTCCTTGGTAGTGCCGGAAAGGCCTGATCAAAGCCCGGGGAACTCCCCGGGCTTTTCGTGTCTTCTGGGGGTGCTGGTGATGAAGTTCTTCATCGATACCGCGGACGTTGCGGAGATCCGTGAAGCGCTCTCTCTTGGAATCCTCGATGGGGTCACGACCAATCCCACGCTTGTTGCGAAAACTGGTCGTCCCTTCAAGGACGTTATCCTCGAAATCTGTCGACTTGTTCCCGGTCCGGTTTCCGCAGAAGTGGTGAGCACGAATGCCGAGGGCATGGTCCGGGAGGGGAGGGAACTCGCCTCGTGGGCTCCCAATATCGTCGTCAAGGTCCCGCTCACTCCGGAGGGGCTGAAGGCCATCCGGGTACTGTCCCGGGAAGGCATTCGCGTGAACACCACCCTCATTTTCCAGCCCCTTCAGGCCCTCCTTGCGGCCAAAGCTGGGGCGGCGTACGTGAGCCCGTTTGTGGGGCGCCTCGACGATGTGGCAGGTTACGGCATGCGTCTTGTGGCCGATATCCTCGAGATTTTCCGTCACTACGGGTACACGACAGAGGTCATCGTGGCTTCGGTCCGCCATCCCATGCATGTCCTTGAGGCAGCAAGGCTCGGTGCCCACATCGTCACCATGCCCTTTGCCGTTATGATGCAGGTGGTGAAACACCCTCTCACCGACGTGGGCCTTGCCCGCTTTCTCGAGGACTGGCAGAAGGTTCCGGAGAAACCTTTCTAATCTTTCTGGAATTTGCGTCCTGCGAAGAACTCCAAGGCTTCCTGCCAGGAACGGGCCTCCTGAGGGGTGATGGGGAGGTTCGTGCTGTGGTAGTCGAATTTTTCTACGAGGCAGGAGAGGTGGCCGAGTATCCCGGAGAGCTTCTGGCGCACTACTTCTTCGAGCTCGAGACGAAAAGCTCCTGAGAATTCCTCAAGGTGCCTTGTACAGAGGAACGTTTCCTCTCCCCAGGAATTTCGCAAGCTTTCCCAGCGAGTGTGGAGGAGGTGGACAAGGTGTTGCAGGTGTTCTCTCCAGTTCTGGCAGACGAGACAATGGGCAGGGTCTGGCCGTTTTCCTCCGTCAAGATAGTGCTGCAGGAGGTTTTGCAGAACGATGGCGATGCCAAGAATTGAGGGGCGGAGGGTGAAGAGCATCCGGGCATGGTCAGAGCAGAACCCCCCTGCAAGGAGTTTGTGCCGCACGGCACTGTCGTTCACAAACTCATAGAAGAGCCCTTCAAGGAAACGCCTGCCGTAGTCTTCCTCCAGCCGGCACAGGAAACACCCTGGCCGGGTAAGGGCTTCCTGGAGCTTGAGTAACGTTCGATCCATGGCTTTCCTCCTGATGTGTCTCCCTATTATACCCCATGGGGTATATAATGGTTAAAGAGGGCACGATGAAGAAGACACGGGCGATTGTTCTTCTGGGGAAAGGGAAGCGTCTCTTTGAGTTTGCCTTTGCTCTGAGCCGCCTGATGAGGGCTCATTGCATTGTCCCCGATGCCCTTGAGGGAGAACCATTTCTTGTGGGGAAGCGGGTTGCGGCTTATCTTGCCCCAAGGGTTTTCGCCTATCCGTTGCTCTTCCTCGGTCAGGACCACGCCCTTACGGGAGGGGTGGTGGCCGGTCTTATGCGGAGAACCTCAGTGCTGCCGTATCTTCTTGTCCTTGATGCCCACCTTGACCTTTTTGCTTCCCGTGGGGTATCCTTCCCCATCCACCGGGGAAACTTCCTGGCATATCTCCTGCAACGGGAAGGTTTCCCCGAAGACCGGCTCTTTGTGTGCTCGAGTTTCAAGGAATGGCCGAAAATCCGGAGTCAACTCTTAGCGCTTCCTCCCGGCTTTCTCTATCTCTCCTGGGATGTGGATTTTGGGTTCCCGGAAGTCGCGCATTTCCCCTCAGGGGCCACCTCTGAGCACCTGGAGGAAATCTTCGCCGACCTGGCTTTGCTTTCTGGACGGCAGGGCTTTCGGCTCCTTGGTGGGGACCTTGTGGAGCTCGACCAACGGAAGGTTGCGGACCCCCTTTCCCTGGCGTCTCGAGTATCATCCTGTCTTCGACCGATTTTTGAGGAGGCGAAAGCGTGAGAAGGAAAAACATGACCGTTCTTGTGGTTTTTGGAGTGCTCCTTGGGTGTTTTGAAGTGGCCTGGGCGCTTGACCCCATCGACCAGGCGCAGCTTCTGCTCGAAGCAGGGAACGTCGACCAGGCCATAGCGCTCCTTCGATCTTTTGTGGAGAGCGAGAAGGACGAGGAACGCCTTGGGGTAGCTACAGAGATTCTCGACTCTCTGCTTTCTGAAAGGGGTGAAACCGGTGAAGCCATCGCCGTGCTCCAGGGGTATATTACCCGCTTTCCCGAAACACCCCGGTCGCATCTTTTCCGCTACTGGATTGCCAAGCACGAGGAGGAACGGGGGAACTTCGAGAAAGCCTTTGCGATCCTTGAAGAGCTCAGGCACCGTCTCCCCCAGGACGACCCCTTTGCGTTGCGATTTCAGGTGCTCTCGGACCTTGCCTACCACCTTGAGCACCGTAAGAAGGATTACTTCAGAGCTCTTGAGGTCTACAGGGAGCTTGTGAACCTCTCAAGGGACCCTGAAGAGCGCCTCCAGGCAGAGATGGCGCTTGGATCCTGTTACGAAAAGGTAGGAGAGATTGAGGAGGCGCTAAAAATCTATAAAGCGGTGGTGGAAGAAGCCCCGGGTTCGTTTTTCGAACGCTGGGCAAGGCTCCGGATGGTGTACCTGACCGAGCCGAAGGCGGGAGCAAAGAGCAAGGAAGAGCTTGCCCATGCCCTGGCAAAAGCCTTAAGAGGTAGAGACCTTGCAGCACTCAGGGAGCTTGTGAAAAGGGGAGACTTCTGGAGCGGGGTGAACTTCAGCGAGTTTGACGTGGATGACCCTGAGAAGGCCTTGGAGTACATGGCCCAGTACCTCCCGAAATCCTCACAGCTTGTGGTTTCGGAAGACCTCAAGCCCCGGGATGATACTTGGGTTTTGCGGGTTGAGGGATGGGGAGATCCGGAGTACAATATTCTGTACCTTGTGCTTGCTGAAGGGCGCTATGGGTGGGAGTGGAAGGGGCTTATCCTCTCAAGCACTGCCCTTGAAGCCTGCGAGGAGAACGCTCAAGACCAGGATATCCTGAGGTGAGAGACCATGGACATCGAAGTCGTGCGCCAGGATTTCCCCCCCCTTGTGGAACGAATTACCGGCCTTCTTGAGGAGGGCCGGTACAACGAGGCAAAACAGGAAGTGAACGCCCTCCATCCTGCGGACATTGCCGAGATCATGGGGCTTCTCGATTCGGAGAAACAGGTGTTGCTTTTCCGGCTTCTCAAAAAGGACCTGGCCATTGCGGTTTTTGAACAGCTCGACTTCGAACACCAGGAAAATCTCCTCCGCCATTTCACCGACGCCAAGGTTGCAGAAATCCTGAACCAGATGTCTCCGGATGACCGTATGGAGCTTTTTGACGAGCTTCCGGCAAAGGTGGTCAAAAAACTCCTGAACCTCCTTGAACCTCCTCAGCGGGATATTGCCGCCAGCATGCTCGGGTATCCGGAAAATAGCGCTGGCCGCATCATGAATCCCCGGGTGGTGGACCTCAAGGAGTACTACACGGTGGAGCAGGCACTCAAGCGTTTCCGGCGCCTGAATCCTCCAGAAGAGCTCTCCTACACCGCCTATGTGACCGATGCTGAACGGCACCTTTTGGGAAGCGTCACCCTCCGGGACCTTGTCTTGGCCGATCCGGAAGACCGCATCGGGGATATCATGAACCGGGAGGTGATTTCCGTCTCCACCGATGATGACCAGGAAAAAGTCGCCCAGATCATTCAGAAGTACGACCTTCTGGCTGTTCCCGTAGTGGATCGGGAAGGGCGCCTTGTGGGAGCCGTGACGGTTGACGACGCCATCGACATTATCGAAGCGGAAGCCACAGAGGATATCCACCGCCTCGCCGCCATCCGGACCACCGAGGACGAATACCTCCATGCCCCCTTTTTCCGCCGGATTAAGAACCGCTTCATCTGGCTTGCGGTGTTGCTTGTTCTTGGAACGGTTACGAGTTTTGTCATTCAGGGGTTTTCTGAGGTGATTCAAACTATTGTGGCGTTGTCGTTTTTCATCCCCATGCTCATCGACACCGGAGGAAACGTGGGGAGTCAGTCCACCACGGTTATGGTGCGGGGACTGGCCATTGGGGAGCTTGAGGGAAGGGCTCTTTGGAAGGTGGTGCTCTCTGAGACCATTATCGGGGGAATTCTTGGGGTACTCCTTGGGGGCATTGGTGTCCTGCGGGTGCTGTTTCTGCGGGAATCCCCTATGATTGGGCTCATCGTGGGATGCTCCATTTTCGCCATCGTTTTCATCTCAAATCTCATTGGCGTTTTCCTCCCGGTCCTCTTTAAGAAGATGCGTCTTGACCCTGCCATTGCTGCTACTCCCGTCATCACCACTATCGTGGATATCGTTGGAGTCATCATTTATTTCCGCATTGCCCAGATTTTCCTCAGGCTTTAAGGTCAGACTCTGCCACTTTCAGCATGCCGGGGTCTTCCCGAAAAACCGCTTTTTCTATCCCCGGTATGCGCTTTTGCTGGATAGAGAAGAGGGCGTTTTCTCCCTTATGGGTTTTGCCTGTGAGCGTCCCGGTCGCTCTTTGGGTTTGGAGAGGCCTGGAGGAAATTGACACGCCCTTTCCCATCGCCTATAATGATTGTACTTTGAAGCGGGGGAGGAATGACAGTGACCGAGGTCCGTATCGGGCAGGGCGAAAGCCTTGATGAGGCGTTGCGGCGTTTCCGGAAGAAGTGCCAGCGGAATGGCATCATTTCTGAAATGAAGCGCCACGAACACTATGAGAAACCCAGTGAACGGAGGAGGAAAAGGGAACAGGCCCGAAGGAGAAAGAAGAGATGAGCGATAGTGGGATCAAGGCTCGCCTTCAGGAGGCCATGAAGGCGGCCCTGAAAGCCCGAGATACCGTACGCCTGGATACAGTACGCCTTCTCCTTGCAGAGATACGCAACGCCGAAATCGAGAAGCGGGCTCCTCTTGAGGAAGCGGAAATCCTTGTGCTTTTGCGCAGGGGTATCAAGAAGCGAGAGGAAAGTCTTACGTACTTTCGTCAGGGGAATCGGGAAGACCTTGTGGAGCGAACAGAGCGAGAGATTGCCGTCATTTCCGAGTTTCTCCCTCCTCCGGTAACCGAAGGTGAACTTGTGGTGCTTGTTCGGGAGGTTCTTGCCGCCTTCCCCGAGAAACCCACCTTTTCCCAGGTGATGAAGGAGGTCATGCGTCGGGTTGAGGGACGGGCGGAGGGCAGAGTGGTGTCGGAAGTCGTTCGAAAAGTTCTGGAAGCGGGGTGATACGAGGGCTTGTCTGCGGAAGTATCGCTGAAAAACGAGGAGTTTCGTCTCGTTCTGGGGAGCGTCAGGGAGGCCCAGAGGTTCTTCGGGTTCCTTGATGCCAATGTGCGGGTGATTGAGAGCGTTTTTCAGGTTGATGTGAACATCGAGGGCGATACGATTGTCGTCCGCCGGAAGGGTAAGGAAGACCTTGCCCTGGTGGAGCGGTTCCTCACTGAGCTTGTGGATTTCCTCAGGGAGGGAGCTGAGCCCACGCCGGAAGACCTGCGCCGTATGGCCACAAGCTTCCGGGAAACGCAGAAGGTTTGGTGGAAGGACGAAGAGACCATTTTCGTTACCGCTTCTCACAAGCCCATTCGGGCGAAAACTCCGGGGCAGCTCCAGTACGTTCGGGCAGTGCGGAGTTCCGACATCACCTTCTGTATTGGTCCGGCAGGGACGGGGAAAACATACCTTGCTATGGCCATGGCCTGTGCGGCGCTTCAGAAAAAAGAGGTGGCCCGCATTGTCCTCGTGCGCCCCGCGGTTGAGGCAGGGGAAAGCCTCGGGTACCTTCCGGGAGACCTCAAAGAAAAAATCGAACCCTATCTCCGTCCCCTCTACGACGCTCTGTATGAGATGCTTTCTCCTGAGCGATTCCAGCGATACACCGAGCGGGGTATCATCGAGGTGGCTCCTCTGGCGTACATGCGCGGGAGAACCCTCAATGACTCTTTCATCGTCCTTGACGAGGCACAGAACACGACCTCCGAACAGATGAAGATGTTCCTGACGAGGATGGGCTTTGGTTCAAAGGTCGTGGTTACGGGGGACATCACCCAGGTTGACCTTCCCCCGGGGAAGCGTTCCGGGCTCGTCGTGGTCCAGGAGATTCTCCGGGATATTCCGGGAATCACCTTTGTGTACCTCACTGAAAAAGACGTGGTGCGGCACCATCTTGTGCAGAAGATTATCCTCGCATATGAGCGCTTTGAGGCGAATATGGCCAGGCGGTAACGCCTTCCTTTCCCCCCGGTTTTCCTCGTTTCTTGCCTATGGGTCCCTGCTTTTTGCCCTTCTTGGGAGTACGCTGCTTGTGTCGGAGAGTGACATTCGGGAGGGTCAGCTGGCCACCCGGGACATCGTGGCTCCTGAAAATGTGGAGATTGTGGACGTCCTGGCGACGGAAAAGCTCCGGGGGGAGATTCTGGCGAGTATCCCCCCGGTGTACCGGGTGGATGAGGGTGTGGTGCGTCAGGTCAAGGAGGAGATGGAGGGGTTTTTTGTGGGTCTTGAGGATATCCGGGCTGCTGCCCTCTCGCCGCTTCCAGAAGTCGTGGAGAGCTTTTCCCGGAAGTGGAACGTCACGGAAAATACGGTCCGCTGGCTCCTTGAGGCTCCAAAGGAGGCCTATGAGGCGGTCCGGGGGTTGATCTACGACCTTTTCGCCGCCCGTTTCTTCACGCAACCTGTCCGCCGCGAAGACCTTGCCCGGGTGTTCCTTGAGATGAACACGGAAATTGAAAAGGCTGGACTCCCAGGAGAGGCCATGTGGGTTGCAGGGATTCTGGTGACGAGGTTTCTCCGTCCCAACGCCGTGGTCGATGAGGTGAAAACCCAGGAGAAAAGAGCACAGATTCTGGCCTCTCTGGAGCCGGTGAGGCGGGTGATTCGACGGGGTGAGGTGCTCCTCCGCAGAGGAGACATCGTCACCCGAGAACACCTTCAGGCCCTCGAGGCGCTGGGTATGGTGGGGGAGAACCGGCGTTTCTTTAAGGCTTTGTCCTTGGGGATATTCATCGCCGGAGTGGTGGTTCTCGAGTACCTGTACCTCCGCCGCTTTGCGCCCCTTTTTCTTGGAGATAACGCGCTGCTTTTTGTGCGCCTGATGGCTGTTTGTGGGATCCTGGTCCTGCACCTTCTAACCCTCCGGGTGTCCCCGGTGTTTCTCGTCACCGGAGCCATTCCCCTTGTCCTTCTGACCCTTGCAGGATGGGAGGTGGCCCTTGGGGAATCTCTCCTCCTTTTCCCTCTGCTTTTCTGGGCCTGGAGAATGGACCTTCCTGGGGGACTTTTGCTCTTTCTGCACCTCTTCTCTCCGGTTTTTCTTCTGGGTAAAAAGAGGGTGGAACGGAGGCATTTCACGAGAGTGGGCGAGGTGCTTGCGCTTTTCTGCGGGGTTTTAGGAATACTCTTTGCCCTGCAGGAAGGGCTTTCTCTCTGGAAGGCCCTGACCTTCTTCGTGTACGGGGGGAGTGGGGGTATTCTGGCCTCGGTTGTCGCTCTCGGGAGTGTGTCGCTTTTTGAGCACACCTTCCACCTCACCACTGAGGTCCGGTTGATGGAACTCCTCAACCCCAACCACCCCCTTCTGAAAAAACTCATGCTTGAAGCCCCGGGAACGTACAGCCACAGCCTCATCGTGGCCAACCTTGCTGAAGTTGCCGCCGAGGAAATCGGTGCCAATGCGCTTCTGGCCCGTGCCGGGGCCTATTACCATGACATCGGGAAGCTTAGGCGGCCTCAGTTTTTCATCGAGAACCAGGTGGGTCCAAACCGTAACGTCCACGAACGCCTTTCTCCCTATCTCAGCGTGCGGGTGATCATCGGCCACGTCCGTGACGGTCTTGAGATTGCCCGGAAATTCCGCCTCCCCCGGGAGGTGCAGGGTATCATTCAGTCCCACCATGGTCGAAGCGTTGTCCGGTACTTTTATGAGAAGGCCCTGCGGATGAGCGGAGGAAACGTCAGCAGGGACGTTTTTCGGTACCCTGGACCTCTCCCCCGTACCCCAGAAGAGGCCATCGTTTTTCTCGCTGACAGCGTTGAGGCGGCTGTGCGGAGCATGAAGGATCCTACCCCACGCCGGATAGAGATGACGGTGCGGAATATCATCAGAGCATACCTTGAGGATGGACAGCTTGACGAATCCTCCCTGACCCTGCGAGACATCAATCGCGTTGCCCGCCGCTTTGTGCTCTTTTTGAACGGCATGATTCACGCCCGGGTGCCGTATCCTGAACCTGTGGAGGAGAGCGTTCATGGGAAGAGTTGAGGTCACCAATATGACGAAGACGCGGGTACTTTCCCGGGCATTGCTCCAGAACCTCGTGGCATTCGTCCTTGGAAGCGAACACCGGGATATAGCGGGGACTCTGGCTATCACGTTCATCGATGAAGAGAACATGCGGGATATCAAGCGACGGTTCTTCCAGGAAGACACTGTGGGGGATGTGGTTTCGTTCTTTTACGGGGAAGACCCCGATGGAGTGTGGGGGGAGATTCTCGTTTGCGTGCCCCGTGCTCTTGAGCAAAGCAGGGAACGGGGGGTGCCTTTAGCCGAAGAACTCATGTTCCTTGTAGTGCACGGGCTTTTGCACCTTCTGGGTTACGATGACGATACCGAAGAACGACGCCGCCTCATGATGGAACGGGCCGAGGAACTCCTTGCGGCGTACCGAAAAGAAGAGGTCCGGAGAAGGCTTGTGGAGCAGGCGCTCAGGGCCCGGGAGTTTGCCTATGCTCCATACTCCCGTTTTCGGGTAGGGGCAGCACTCCTTTCCCGGGACGGCCGCATCTTCACCGGTTGTAACGTGGAGAACGCCTCTTTTGGGGTGACCATGTGTGCCGAGCGGGTAGCCCTGGGGAGGGCGGTGGCAGAGGGAGCAAGGGAGTTCACAGCCATTGCCGTGGTTTCCGATGGCGAGTCCTTCTGTTTCCCCTGTGGTCTGTGCCGTCAGGCGCTTGCGGAATTCGGTCTGGATATCGAGGTGCTTGCCGGGGCAAGGGATGGACGCTTCGTGGTGCAGCGTTTGCGAGAACTTTTACCCTCAACCTTTTCTTTCCAGGGAGTGTGATGCGCTGTGAGTTTTCGTGCTGGCTTTGTCACCATCTGGGGTCGACCCAATGTGGGAAAGTCCACTTTTCTCAACAGGGTCATCGGTCAGAAGGTGAGCATCGTCTCGGACAAACCCCAGACCACCCGGAGGGTGGTGAAGGGAATCGTGAATCTCGATAATGCGCAGATTGTTTTCCTCGATACCCCTGGGCTCCACACGCCAAAGGACCGACTGGGGGAAATCATGATGCAGGAGATTGAGGACACACTCCTTGATGTGGATCTCCTCTGCTACATGACCGATCCCGCCTTTCAGGAAGAAGAGGAGAGGAAATACCTGGAGAAGCTCAACGGTTTCTCCCGGCCGGTTTTCCTTGTGCTCAACAAGAAAGACCTCCTTGGGGAAGAGGAGGCAATGGGCATCCTGGAGCGTCTGGGAAAGTACTATGCCTTTGCGGAACGTCTGGCGATTTCGTGCACCACCGGCGAGGGGGTTCGGGAACTCCTCGGGCGCATCGTGGCCTATCTTCCCGAAAACCCTCCATACTACGAGCCGGGGATTGTCTCCGACGCTTTTGAACGGGATATTGTGGCGGAAATCGTCCGGGAGAAGGTCTGGTGGCATGTGCACCAGGAAGTCCCCTATGGCGTTGAGGTCCGGGTGGAAGAGTTCAAGGAACGGGACGACCTTCTCTACATCCGGGCCATCATTTATGTGGAACGGGAGTCACACAAAAAGATTGTCATCGGTGAGGGTGGCCGGATGATCAAGAGAATTGGTGAGGATGCCCGCCGGGACATTGAGGCTCAGTGGGGGAAGAAGGTCTATCTTGACCTCTGGGTCAAGGTGGAGAAGAACTGGCGCAAACGCGACGAAGTGCTGCGCCGTTTCGGTTACAGAGTGAAGTGAGCCGGTACACCTCCGATGAGGGCATTGTTCTGAAGACGTCGGAGTTTGGGGAGATTGACCGCATCGTCACCCTCTTCACGAGGAAGCGGGGGAAGTTCCAGGCCATCGCTAAGGGTGCACGGAAGGTGGGGAACCGCTTTGGGGCTTCCTTGGATCTTTTCTCCTTTTCCGAGTTCCTCCTCTACACTGCCTCGGGCATGCCCCTCATCGTCCAGGGAAAGATTCAGAAGCTTTTCCGGGGTCTCCTGCGAACGCCTCTACAGTGGATGGCAGGGGAGTACCTTCTGTGCGTTCTGGATCGGGTGTTTCCCTTTGAGCGGCGCGAGGAGGAGCTACTCGATGGGGTGCTCGTGCTCTGGGAGATGTTCCTCCGCCACGAAGAGGCTATTCTCCCGCTTCTTGTGCGTTTTCGCCTGGACGTGGCCCGGGCCCTTGGGGTTTTCCCGGAACTCTGGGAGTGCGTGCGCTGCCGGAAGAAGGTAACGGGAACTCCCTGCTTTTTCAGCATCGCCTCAGGAGGCGTGGTGTGTGATTCCTGTAGCCGGGAAGCGCAAAGGCTCTTCCCCCTCTCTCTTCGGGAGCTTGAGGTGCTACAAGCCCTCGTTGACGCCCCCACGGGGTATGTAGTAAAGTTGTCCCAGGGGGACCGGAAGGCTTTCGAGACTCTTGATGTTCTTGTTGCTCAGTACCTCTCCTACCAGGGTGAGCGGAAGATTCCGGATTTCTCTTCCTTTCTGGGGCGTGAGCTCTCATGGTGATGCATCGTGTCAGGAAAATCCGCATCCCTGTCCACCGTCTTGAAGTGGGGACGGTCATTCCCTTCACGCTCCTTGACGAGAGGGACCAGGTACTGCTCTTTCGGGGGCAGACCATCACCGAAGCCTTTCTCGAGCGCCTCAGGCGCCGGGCCATGACTACTGTAGTGGCGGAGTTCGTTGAAGAGGTTCGGGAGGAAGCGGCACAAGAGGATGTGTCCTTCGAGGTGAAGATGAAGACGCTTTCCTGCCTTGAGGACACCATGCATGATCTTGTGCAGGGGCGTCATGTCTCCCTCGAACCGCTTGAAGAGCAGGTAGGAGCCATCCTTGAAGAAGTCCGGGCCCACGAGGCACTCGTTATCCCTATCGTTCAGCTGAAACGGCATGATGACTTCACCTTCACGCACTCACTCAACGTGGCCATTATTGCCCTCTTCATCGGGAAGTTCCTGGGCCTTGGGCAGGAAGACCTCGTGCAGCTTGGTCTTGGAGCGCTCCTCCATGATCTTGGGAAGCTCAAGATTCCCCCGGAAATCCTCCGTAAGCCTTCTACTTTGAGTGAGGATGAGTGGCGGATTATCCGTGAGCATCCTCTGGTGGCCAAGAATCTTCTTGATGAGCAGAGAGCCCTTGAGGATCTCGTCAAATTCGTTCCCCTTGAGCACCACGAGCGTCTTGACGGCAGTGGCTATCCCCTTCGGCTTGGGGCAGAGGCCATCCATCTCTTCCCCCGGATTGTGGCTGTGGCCGATGTGTATGAGGCCCTCACCTCGCAACGTCCGTACCGGAAGCCCATGCCGGTGGCTGAAGTCGTGGAGTACCTCATGGGGAATGCCGGGTATAGACTCGACGAAAGGGTCGTTCGCGTCTTTGTCGCGCACCTTTCTCCGTATCAGGTGGGGGACGTGGTCCGTCTCTCCGATGGTCGGGAAGCAGTGGTGAGCCGCCTCAATCCCGTTTTGCCTTTCCGTCCCCACGTGACCGTCCGGGTACCCGATGGGAGGGGAGGGTACATCACCGAAGAAATCGACCTTGCCAGGTCCCTGACACTCACCATTGTTGAGGAGCTCTCGATGAAAAGCCGCGTACTCCTCCCTTCGTGAATGCTTCGACGAGTTCCCTCACACGGGCAAAGACTTCTTCCCGGTTCTTAGGGGTGAGGAAAAACCGCAGGGTCCCAGGCCGGGCAAAGAGTTCCTGGACTTCGGGGATTTCAGGGAATCGGGAAGTGGCAAGAAGGAACTCCGCCTCGTTCCAGAGGATGTCGAGGAGTTTCTGGAAATTCTGGGAGAAGAGCTCCATTTTGCCAATCTCGTCGACAAGAAGCGGTGCTCTCTGCTCCAGGGCGTTCTCAAGCTCAGGGAGTACCAGACGCTCAAAATCCTCAACGAACACCGCGTATGCTCCCACCCGCAAAGGTGAGGCTCCTCCCTTTGTGGCCAGCACGCCACGTTTCCCCGAAAGAGTAACAATCCGAAAACCGGTCCGCATGTGTCCCTCCCGAATCTCTTCGGTGTAGAAGCCGTGGAAAAGCCCGGGGAATCGTTCGGCCACACGTTTCACCAGGGTGGTTTTCCCCACTCCTGGCCGCCCGAGAATTACAAGATGGGTCATCTTTACGCCCCCTTCCTTTTCCAGTATAGTACTCCTTGATGGGGGATTTCATCAAATTCCTGGGAACGGCGGGAGCGCGTTTCGTGGTCACGAGACAACTCCGGGCTTCCGGAGGTGTGTGGATTGCCTTCCAGGGCATTGCCCTGCACCTTGATCCTGGACCTGGCGCACTGGTGCGGGCCCTTTCCAGCAAGCCTCCCCTTGATCCGGCGACGCTGTCAGGAGTTGTGCTTTCCCACCGGCACCTCGACCATTCCGGAGACCTCAACATCATCGTTGAGGCTATGACCCAGGGAGCCACGAAAGTCCGGGGACACCTCTTTGTGCCTCAGGATGCCCTGGAAGAAGAACCCGTAATTTTCCGGTATCTTCGGGAACACCTTGAGGGTCTCCACATCCTTGTCGAGGGGGGAGAGTATGCCCTGGGGTCCCTTCGCTTTACGACTCCTCTTCGCCACGTTCACGGAGTTGAAACCTACGGCTTTAAGTTCTTTTTCCCCCAGGGGGTGGTCGCCTTCATCACCGACACCCAGTTCACAGAGAGGCTGTTCTCCGCCTATGCCGGAAGCGACGTCCTGGTCATCCACACCCTGCGGCTTGAGAGGAGCGACCATCCGGACCTTTTGCACCTGAGCGTTCCTGACGCTGAACTCCTCATCAGGGAAATTCGTCCGCGTCTGGCCATTCTCACCCATTTCGGGATGACGATTCTCCGGGGGAAGCCCTGGGAGATTGCCGAACGCCTTTCAGAGCGGTGCGGAGTTCCTACCATCGCTGCTCACGATGGCCTCGTCCTTGACCTTGGGAGCCTTTCGGTCAGAAGCGGGAAAGCCCAAGGTAAAGGCGGTTGAGGAACACGGAGAGATAGGCGAGAATCCCTCCTCCAAGGAGCGTGTTGATGGCAACCCCGGCGAGAGAGAGGAAACCAAAGGCCCAGAAGAGAAGGTACCCCACGACGAGGAAGAAGAGGGCCACCACGGTGAAGGTGAAGCACTCGCCGAGGTTTTCTACGATGAGCTGAAAGCTCCGGCGAATTCCCGAAAAGGGGTCGTCCCCTTCAATCACAACCGCTGGGATGGTGAACATCAGGAGAAACCCGAACACCAGTCCCGGGAAGAAGAACCAGAAAGAGAAAAAGCCCACGAGGAACCCCACAACGAGGGCTGCGAAGAATACCTCGGGGAATCTCCGGGAGAACATAGAGAACGCCCGCCTGAAGCTCACCTCTCCCCGGACCTCAAAATCCCGGAGGAGGAAAGTGACGAAACCCAGGGTAAGGAGTGCCAGAAACAGGGCACAAAGGATGAGGAGGATGCCCACCCCCCACTGGAAGAGGAGAACGATCCGGGAGAGCCCCCGGTCCCACACGAGGAAGCTGGCCACGCTGGCGAGAAAGGCTGAAGGAAGGGCGCACAGAATCATCTGGGGGTACCGCGTGAGGAAGTCAAAGCTTTTCCGCATTTCACGCCAGAGGTCCACCGTTCCCATATCCACCTTCCTCTCTCTTTTTCCTAATCTTATCCTCTTTTCCCGGGATAGGCAAGGAGGCCTTTTTCCTTTGGCCCTTCTGGGT
>APKF01000096.1 GCA_000353875.1 Candidatus Caldatribacterium californiense OP9-cSCG
AGGGGGGAAAATGGGAACGTTTTTGCGGATTGTAGGTATTGTGGTGATGTGCCTTGGTGTGGTCCTGGCCGTCTTCACCGTTATCGGTGTCCGGGGATGGATAGGGTTTCTTACCCAGTCTGTTCCCTCGGAGGAGCCTTCCTTTGCTCCACCACCCTTTTCGGACCTCGTCTGGGCAGGAGGTTTTGGGGGGGTTCTCGGGGGATTTGGACTTTTCGTCGGCGGGGCATCGCTTTTCTGTCTTGGCACTATCTATAACGAAGTAAGGTCACTCAGGGGCCGATAGAGAGGGAGATGGCGATGGGGAAGAGGATAGTCATCATCGGTGGTGTTGCTGGCGGGCCGAAGGTGGCAGCAAAACTCCGCCGTCTGGATCGGGATGCGGAAATCGTCATCATTGAGCGGGGGAAGTTTCTTTCCTACGCAGGCTGCGGGCTTCCGTACTATGTGAGTGGTGAGGTAAAGGAGTACCGGGAGCTCATGGAAACCCCGGTGGGGGTCCTTCGAGACCCGGAATTTTTCGAGAAGTCCAAGGGCATCAAGGTCTACAACCGCACTGAGGCTATCCGGATTGACCGAGAGAGGAAAGTCGTTGAGGCCCGGAGGATTGACACCGGCGAGATGCTCTCTTTCCCTTACGATTACCTTGTTCTTGCCACCGGGGCAAAGCCCTCTTTCCCGCCAATTAAGGCAGTGGACCTGGAGCATCCTGATGCCGCTATCAGCGCCAGAGACCTCGGGCACGTGTACACCCTCCACGGGATTGAGGATGCCGAGGCCATCCGCTGGACTATCAAGGAGAAGCTCGCCAGAAAGGCCGTGATTATCGGTGGTGGGCTCATCGGGATGGAGATGACCGAAAGCCTCGTGAAAAGCGGACTTGAGGTGACAGTCATCGAGGTCCTTCCCGAGATTCTCCCCATCCTCGACGAGGATATGGGCATCCTTGTCCGACGTTACTGCCAGTCCCAGGGTGTGACGGTGAAGGTTGGGGAACGGGTGGAGGTCCTCGAGGGGCAGGGAGGTGTGGTGAAGCGGGTGATTACCGACAAGGGGGCTTATGAGGCGGACCTCGTCATTGTGGCTACCGGTTTTCGCCCCAACACCGACCTTGCCCAGCGGGCAGGTCTTGCCATCGGAGAGACAGGCGGCATCAAGGTCGATTGCTTCATGCGCACAAGTGACCCCTGGATCTACGCAGTGGGGGATTGTATCGAGATAGAAAATCTCGTTTGTGGGAAAGCAGCCTACATGCCCATGGGGTCTTTGGCCAATAAAGAGGGCCGGGTGGCGGCCATCAACATCGCTGGAGGCAATGAGGTCTTCCGGGGCGCTCTGAACTCGGTGATTTTCAAGCTCTTCGAGTACACCATTGCCCGCACAGGCCTCACTGTGCGCCAGGCCCAGGAGCTCGGATATGACCCGGAGTACGCCCTTGTTCCTGCTCCGGACAGGGCGCACTACTTCCCCGGGGCGAAGCAGGTCGTCACGAAACTCGTTGCCGATCGGCGAAGCGGAAAACTCCTCGGAGCCCAGATTATTGGGCGTGGGGAAGTGACAAAGAGTATCTACGCCATAGCCACGGCCCTCTACTATGGTGGTGTGGTCGAGGACCTCTCGAGCCTCGACCTTCCCTATGCCCCTCCCTATGCTTCGGCGATTGACAACATTTGTGTGGCGGCGAATGTTCTGCGGAACAAGCTCGAAGGGAGAATGGTGGGCATTTCGCCCCATGAGGTGGAACGGAAAAGAAAGCGGGGAGACGATTTCATCCTCCTTGACGTGCGCACTCCCAGAGAATACGAGAAAGTCCGCATTCCCGGGAGCACTCTCATCCCTCTGGGGACGTTGCCGCAGAGACTCGGAGAGCTCCCGAAGGACAAGGAGATTATCACGTTCTGTGCGGTGAGCCTGCGGGGGTATGAAGCCTCGCTTATTCTGCGGCATGCGGGGTTCAGGGACGTCAAGGTTATGGATGGAGGGATTGCCTGCTGGCCCTATGAGCTTGAACCATAGGTGGTTGATTGTCCTTGTAGTGTGCGGGGTGGGGTTCGCCATGGTCTTTCTGTTCCTTGCGCTTTCTCCGCCCCGTTTTCCTGAGGAGGAGGCGGATCAGGAAGCTCTCCCGGAGGCAACCCCCGTTTCTTTCCCCATCCAGAGCGAGGGAATCCGAATCCGGGGCTGGGAACGGGGTGTGCTCCGTTTTGTCCTCGAGGCTCAGGCTATGGAGCTTGACAAGGGTGGGACTTTGGGGAAGTGTTCAGGGGGGGTGCGCATCCTCGTTTTTGAGGATGACGGGGAGCTCCGGGCAACGCTTGAGAGTCATACCGCCGATGTGAACCTCCTGCGCAAGAACGTGAGGCTCCGGGGGAGTGTGGTGGTGACGTCTTCTTCAGGAGACCGCCTCGAAACCGAAGAGCTCTTCTACTTCAGCTCCGAAAAGACCATCCAGACCCGCTCCCCGGTCCGGGCGTACTTCAAGGAGCACTTCTTAGAGAGCGAGGGCTTCTCAAGCGACGTGGACCTGGCACGTCCTGAGTTCTTCCGTGTTATCCGAGGCACATTTCGTCTGGAATCCGCTTCTCCCTGAAGAGGATTTCCGGGGTCAGCATGCCTTCCCGGTAACGGCAGAATGCGGGAGGGTGGGTTTTCAGGTTTTCTAAAAGCCGGTCAGTGAGGCGCCAGGCTTCCTGGATGAACGAGGAGTCGGGAAAAAGCGTCCGGTCGTGGTGCAAGAAATCGTGGAGGATTTTCTCGTAGGCCTCTGGGGTACTGGCCTGGAACGCCCCTGAGTAGGTGAAATTCAGCGTTACCGGAGTGGATTCAAGCTCCCTCTGGGGCTTCCGCACCGAGACCACAAGGTCAATCCGTTCCTCAGGCTGAATTTCGATAATGAGCCGATTTGGCGGTGTGACCACAGAATGGAAGAGGACTTCGATGAACGAGCGTTTCTGCGCCGTTTTTTTGCCGCTTGCCACATAAAAAGGTACTCCTCTCCAGCGCTCCGTGTCGAGGAAGAGCGGGAAAAAGAAGAAGGTCTCCCGCAGGGATGAGGGATGCCGAACCTCTTCCCGGTACCCCGCGTACTGCCCGAGTTGCACCTCGTGGCTCTCAGGCAGGCGCACCTGAGAGAGTAATCTCGCCCGTTCCCGGGAAAGCTGGAAGAAGAAACGGGCGCACTCCTTCTGGTCCTCAGCGCATAGAGGAGGAATATCAACGGCAAGAAGGGTGAAAAGCTGCAAGAGGTGGTTCTGGAAGATGTCCTTGATTGCCCCGGTCTCCTCATAGAAGACCCCTCGTTCCCCAACACCTTCCTCTTCGAAGACCCCAATATGGACTTCCTGGACGAACTCTCGGGAGAGAAGCCGCTCAATAAAGAAGTTTTCCGCCTTGAGCACTACGAGGTTCTGAACAGTGCCTTTGCCCAGGTAGTGGTCCACGTAGAAGATGTGCTCCTCGGGGAAAACGTTCCTCAAGCTTTCCTCGAGGGCAAGGAAATCCCGTTCGTCTCTCCCGAAAGGTTTTTCCAGGGCCACAAAGAGGTCTTTGGGATTTCTTCCCTGCGCGAGGGCCTCGATGCAGTGGAGGGCATCCCGGTAGAGGGAGGGGAGGGTGGCGAGGTAGAAGTACAGGGGGCCGTCCCCAAGAAGGGGCGAAATCTTAAGCGCAAGCTCCCCGGGGTTCTCAAGATCCCCCTGAACGTAAGTGAGGCGCTCAAGGAGAGGAGAGGGGCGGGGGAGTAGCTGAGCGACAAAGGCCCGGTACGAGGCGTTGTCTTTGAAGCGGCGCCCCAGGGCCACAACGGTAAATTCCTGCTCTTCTGAGAACGTGGCCAGGGCAGGGAGGATTTTCCGGGTGAAGAGATTGCCTGTAGCGCCAAAGAAAACGAGCGTCCGCATCAGGATCACATCCTGATGAGTATCGCCCGGGCCGGAGCTCCATCCCCTCCCCGGATTTTCAGAGGAAGGGCGATGAAGAAGTACACTCCGGGGGCAATATCGCGCAGGAGTAAACCTTCGACCACGACGAGACCGTTCTCAAGGAGCACCCGGTGGGTGGGGTGGCCTGGCTGGTCCCGTTCCACCCCCAGGGCATCGATGCCCACGCCTTTAAGCCTTTTTTCCGCCAGAAAATAAGCCGCTCCCTCACTGAGGTACACGAAGTCCTCCCGGGAGAGGTCACTGAAGGAGTTCTCCGTTTTGAGGAGGACAAAGTGTCCCTCAGAGAGCACCGGTTCAAAGGGCCTCAGGTCCTCCTCGGTGATCACAGGGCGGTGACGGATTTCAAGGACCACCGCAGGACCCATGCAAGAGGAGAGGGGGATTTTGTCGATAGAAACGTCTGAGGGGAGCATGTGCAGGGGGGCATCCATATGGGTTCCGGTGTGTGTGTCAAGCACAAGACGGGTTTCATTGGCTCCTTCAAGCAGGGTCCGGATACGTTCAATCCTGGGTCTTCGTTCCTTTCTCCCCCGGTAGGTGGGCATGTCCTCAGCAATCTCAAGGGAAATGTCAAAGATTTCCATCTCTTTCCTCCTTTCAGGGAGCATAAATCATCTTGACCGTCATGCCTCCGTCGACCACCAGGTTCGTTCCGGTGATGAATCCCGAAGAAGGTGAGGCGAGGAATAAACAGGCTGCCGCAATGTCTTCCGGAGTTCCCACGCGCTGCGTGGGATGCTGCAGGTGGTCAATAGGGCGCAGCTCTGGTTCCCGGCGGAGCGCCCTTTTTTTCCAGAGCGAGGTTTCAATCCACCCCGGGCTTATGGCGTTGACCCGGATTCTGCGTTCTCCAAGAGAAATGGCCAAGGCGTGGGTGAGGGCGAGAACCCCACCCTTTGAGGCCGAATAGGCTTCGGTGTGGGGCTCGGACATGAGCGCCCGGGTTGAGGCGATGTTGATGATGGCCCCGCCCTCCCGGAAGAGGGGGAGAAGGTGCTTGGTGACGAGGAATACCCCCTTGAGGTTGACTCCCAGAACCCGGTCCCATTCGCTCTCTGTGAGTTCCTCGAGAGGTTTTGAGAGAAAAATCCCTGCATTGTTCACCAGAACATCTACCGCACGTGCTTCCCGTTCCACCACTTCTCTGGCCCTCCGGACCTCGGGTTCTTTTGAGACGTCGCAGGCTACTGGAAGCAGCCGATCCCTCCATTCCACCCATTCTTCCCCAAGTTCCCGAAGGGCTTCCTCGTCCACGTCCCACACCGAGACCCAGGCATGAGCCGAAAGAAAGGCCTGTGCCACAGCCTTTCCTATCCCCTGGGCCCCACCGGTCACCACCACGTTCTTCCCAGAGAAGTCATACATGGGGACCATCTCCCTGCAGGAGTTTTTTCATTTCCAGGGCATTCCGTACCGCAAAGTCCCGGTAGCAGTTGTTGAACATCACGAAGACCTCTGTTCCCTCGAGGAACCTCGAGAGGATTTTCTCCCGCCATTCTTGGAGTTCTTCGGTGGAATAAAGGTAGCGGAATTTTTCCCACACCGGAAGGTTTTTCGTCTGCCAGGCTTCTCTGTTCCTCCCGTGGAAACGCACTACCGCTATGGAGCTCGTTTGCTCACAGAGGGGAGGGACCGTCCAGGGAAGGTCGGGTTCGTCGACACACACAAAGGAAAAATCGAGGTCCCTGAGGAGGTTCAGAGTCCGGGAAAGGTTTGCCGGGGTGACCCAGCTTCGGTGGCGGAACTCAATGGCTACGGTGTGGCCCTCGGTGTGGTGTCGCAGCCACCGGAGGTATTCCCGGGTTTTCTCCTCTGAGCGAAACCAGGGAGGGAACTGGAATAGGATGTACCCGAGTTTTCCCGCTTCCCTGAGGGGGGCAAGGGTTTGCAGGAATGCCTGGAGGGCTTCCGCAAGCCAGGAAAGGGGGAGGTCCCAAGCGGAGAGTTCCTCTGGTGCTTTCTCCGGATTTGGAAGGGCCTTGAGGAGGAAAAGGGGAAGGCTTTTCTGAGGCGTGCGGTGGAAGGTGAAAAGAGACAGGGCTTTGATGTTGAAAAGGAACAAGGGTGGGGTTCGTTGAGCCCAGAGAACCGCATTCCTTTCAGAAGGGAAAGCATAGAACGTGGCATCCACTTCTACAGTGTCGAAGTGCTCCGCGTAGAAACGGAGACGCTCTGCCGGAGTCTGGACGGTTTTGGGGTAGAAATCGCTCTCCTCAATCAGCGTCCGATCAGTCCACGAACAGGTCCCCACATGGAACACTGGTGTCACCTCTTGGGATAGAGTATAGTACCTCTCGAAGTGTAGGGCAACTTGTTCCTTTGGAGGTGTTTTGCTACCATGGCGTTGAGAACCAAGGGGAGGTGAAGGTGTTGGGGAGGAAAGGGAATCCCGCCTGTACCGGAGTGTTTTTACCAGGCGTTCCCTCCTTTTTCGACTGTACTGTCTCCTGCAGGAACTTCAGAGGGAGAGTTACCCAGGTGTCACCCGGTTAGCAGAACTCCTTGAGGTCAGCCCTCGCACGGTGAAACGGTACGTTGAAGCGCTGAAAGACGACTTTGGCGCGCCCATAGCCTACGACAGGCAACGTAAGGGCTATTACCTCGAAAAGCCCTGGTCCATGCCCTTTCTGCACCTCACCGAAGGAGAAATCCTGGCGCTCTTTATTTTTCTGAATCTTACCAGGCAGTTCAGAGGCACGCCTCTTGAAGACGCCCTGCACAGACTCGGAGAGAAATTGAAACTGATGCTTCCGGAAGGCCTGGAGATGAGCCCCCAGGAGTTTGACATGTTCCTCTCCCCCTTTCTCACCCCCCTTGCCATGCGGGTGGACGTGCGCGAGACCTTTGGTAAGGTTTTCCAGGCCATAACCCAGAGGCGGCGTATCCTGATTCGCTACTATGGTTTGTCTTCTCGCACCGAAAGCGAACGGAAAGTGGACCCGTACCATCTCTACAACTTCGAGGGAGTATGGTACTTCTGTGGGTTCTGCCATCTCCGCGGTGAGATTCGGGACTTCGCTCTGGACCGGGTGCGATGGTTGGAGGTTCTCCGGGAGAGTTTTTCGTATCCTCAGGACTTCTCCCCTCAGCGGTATCTGGAAAGCGCCTTCCGCATGTACCGGGGAGAAAGGGTGAAGGTACGCGTTCGCTTTGATGCGTACCAGGCTGCCTGGATTAAGGAACGTGTCTGGCATCCCAGCCAGGAAATCGAGGAACTCCCGGATGGAGGCATCGTTTTCACCATCTGGGCAAATCCTGAGGAAATCAAGCGCTGGGTTCTGGGTTACGGTGCCCATGCTGAGGTTCTCGAGCCTGAAGCCTTGCGGGAGAGCATTCAGGAGGAAATTCAGAAGCTGCAGAGAATTTATCGCGGGGACAGAAAATGACACCGGATGCTGGTACCATTGGAACTGGAGGTTGCGAAGCGGTATGGGTGCGGGTTCAGTGCCTTCAAATCTTTTGAGAAGGAAGGGGAGGCGAGGGTATTGCGTTTGCGTGTGCAGTTTGAGGTTGAACGGGTACCGTTGCTGTACCGCAACTGCTTCATGAGTTTCTTCAAAGAAGCGTTGCGGTCCTCGGATTCCGGGGAGAGCCGATACCGGAGGCTTTTTCACTACGATGACCGAAGGAACAACAAGGCTCCAAAGCCTTTCTGTTTTGCAGTGCATTTTCTGTGTCGTCCGGAGGATTTCCAGAAAGACGACGGATGGTTGACCCTGAAGTCTCCCCTGGCCCTCTACTTTTCCACTTCAGACCCGGGGCTTCTCATCGATTTCTACAATGGAGTGGTGAACAAGGACCTTTACCCCTTCGTGAGGGGAGAATTCACACTGCCGTATCCCAAATCCGTTATGCCTTTGCGGGAAAAGCCAATCAACGGGGATGAGGTGCATTTTCGAACCCTTTCTCCCATTCTCATCGAGGATGCTTCCGGCAAGCCACTTCTTCCGGATTCTCCGAAATTTCTCCGGGAGCTGAATTACCAGACTGATGCGCTCCTTCGGGGAGTTCGCGGCAGGGGCCTTCACCGGGAACTCGCCTTCCAGGACCTTGACATTCGCAAGGAAGTTGTGAAGCACGCCGTCCGGGAACGGAATGAGACTCCCCGGGTGTACACTTTCACCTGTTTCAGCGGGCATTTCCTGCTCCAGGGAGATCCGGAGGACCTCCGGGATATCCAGGTTCTGGGTCTTGGCCGGCGGCGCTCTCAGGGTTTCGGGATGGTGGAGGTGGTGGAAGCATGAACCCAATCACCTTATATCCGGGTAACTGGCTGTATAATGCGGGGGTGGTGGGGTTTTTGAGGGTAATTGCCGAGCATGAAGGCCTCGAGTATGTGCAGTCCTGGCTTAGGGACGATGGTACAGTGGCGATCGAACAAAATGTTTTCCAGGATCTTTTCTCTCCTGTATCTGTTGGCTCAAAGTCCGTTCCCAAGGCGTTGAAATATTTTGTGGAGTACTTCTGTGATCCTGAAAGATTGAATGAGTGGCTCGACTCCAAAGATACAAAAGGTGAGCAAACACGAGAAAAGTATCGGAACTTTGCACAAGAGATGGAAGATTTCGGCTACAAATTTATTTATGTCGGCAATCACCTCTTTGCCTCCCGTCAGCCCTTTCAAAATCTTGTACAAATTAAAGAATGGCAAGATTTCGAGTTTTGCAGGGTTTTAGAAAGCATCCCTCAGAACCTGCAAACCACCTCTCGGGCTTCTTCAGGGAGAACCTGTGATATTTGCGGTTCCTCCCTGATACAGTATCCCGGTCGAGAGCCTAAGCTGGAAAAGAGGCTGGCGAAATTTCAGCACACTCATTTCACCGTCCTCGGACCGTCTGAGGGAGCGTTCCCCAACTCCTTCTGGAACGGGAATAGCTCGCTCTGGGTCTGTCCTTTATGCGTGTACTTTATGCTTCACAGAGACTTTGCGTTTATCAATCTCGCCGACAACTCCAATCTCGCCGACGGTTCCAGAATTTTCCTCAACGCCCCCTCTTTTCAGGTGATGTGGTACCTCAACAGGCTGGTCCGAGAGATCTACACCAGAGAGAATATCGCTTCGGTGCGAGAAATCCTGGGAATGAGTCTCATCGAGCTTGCAGTGCGCCTTGAAACCCAGCTTGGGATGTGGACGGAGATGAATATTGAGGTGGTGAGCATAAGGGGCGAAGAGGTGAGCTTTTGCAGTTTACCGTATGAGGTGGTTCAACTCCTTCTTGATAGAAGAATAGCTTCATCTCTGGCGAGAATTGGGGAAATTTCGGTGCTGCGGATGGTGCTGGAAAAGCGCTTTGGGGAGATTCTCGAGATGGGAGAACGGTTGATGATGATTGCCGCAAAACCGGAGAAATCGTGGGGAAAATCTGAAAGGAAGTACATCAATAGCCAAATCGGTCTGGAAAGGAACAGGAAAGATGAAGTTAAACTCATGGGTTTTGCTGCGAGTCTTTTCTCGCTCCACGCGCTGATAGAGGAAAGGATGGGAGGTGGTTGGCGGTGAGTGGTCGTAAGGTAGAGTTGCAGGAGCTCTCGCAGGTGCTTGATGGGGTGGTAGAGGAACTTTCCAGTGGCGCCATGCAACCGGAAGAGTTGCGAGGCGTCCTGGATGTCCTTTCGGATTTCCGGATGCAACTCCAGGACACCCTCGAGTATCTCCTGAAAGGCTCCTCCGACAAGAAGGAGGATTGGCAGCCATTTTACGAATACCTGGTGGGGGAGAATGCCGGAGAACTCTGTGAGAAGCTTCGCAGGTACGGTTTTTCTCTCCGGGGAACAGAGGTCCACGAAAGGATTTACGATGAGAAAAAGAAGCAACCCAGAGGGCTGGCATACAGGATACTGGAGTTAATCCGCCTGGGCAAGAGGGACAAGGTTTTCTTCTCACTTTTGAACGTGTTTCAGGGGGCTGAAATCAGACCCATTCTGGCTCGTGCTTTCAATCCCGCGTACTCCGACCAGCTCTTTAAGACTTTCCTGTATTCCTTTTTGAGCGGCCTTCTGGGTCCGAAAGAGAATTCATCTGAGGAGGTGGAATAATGAAACATGTCACCATTACCGTCATCTATGAGGCGAACGCTTTGAACCGGGATGAAAAGATTGGGGGGAATATCCTCTCCATCAAGAAGCTCTCGCGCAACGGTCAGACTTTCAGTTTCATCGGAAAACCGGCTTTGCGCCACTACCTTTTTACAACCCTCCAGAAAGCCTATGGGGAGGACTGGCAACCTGCGCCGGTTACCGTGCAAGAAGGAGGAGTGGTGCAGTTTGATATCTTCCAGGCTGATATTCTCACCTACGCCGAGCTCGATGCCTTCGGGTATATGTACACCATCGCCGACCAAGCTTCCATCACCCGCCGTGCACCGGTGGGCATCACCAAAGCGGTATCGCTTGAGGTTTACCCCGGTGATATGGCTTTTTACGCCAATCACGATCTCGTGCGTCGTGGAATTGAGCAGGGCCTTTCGGCAACGCCCGACCTTTATAACAAGGAGGAGCACCAGAGTTTTTACAAAGCAAGCTTTACGATCGATCTTGATGTTCTGGGTAAGGATGTCTGGATTGTCGACAAAGTGAATTTTTCAAACGGGAACCTCGAAGTGGTTATTTCTAAAGAGCACAAGAAAACTATCCCTTCTGTTACGCAAAACGGTGGTCAAAACAATCAGCAGTCTTACGGATGTTTCAAAAATGGAAAAAAGATGGGGGAGATAATAACTTCAAAACTTCCTTCCGGAAAGTACCGTGTGACTTTTTGCCTTTCTGAGGAAGAGAGGAAAAAGCGTTTGTGTCAGCTTCTTGAAGCCATCAAAAACGGGTTTTATGTCCAGTCGAGTAACGAGTTGAACTCCCTTGTGCCCCTTTTCCTGGTGGCTGCGATGGTGAAAGTACCTTCGCCGGTTTTCCACCCATACCTTCGTACCACAAAAAGAGGTGATGGAACCATCCGGGTTCTGGGGCTCGCCGATGGACTTAAGAACTCCTGGTTAGCACAGGACACAGGGGGTAGCCAGAGTCCGGTCTATGTCTTCGAAAGCGATCGGGTTTCCTGGGACGCTGTGGAGAAAAAGGGAGCCTGTGGAAGATTCACCCAGAAGTGGGAGGATTTCTGGCACAAGCTTTCAGAAAGCCTGAAGTCTGAAATCCCAGTCCAGGGAGGAGAATAAGCAGTGAGTGGCAATGCCTGTCAGGCTCTGCGCCTTATAATCTACCAGCCCCAGGCGCACTATCGGGTCCCTTTTACTTATCAGCGGCGCCACACCTATCCCCTCCCTTCCTATTCTGCGGTGCGGGGATTCCTCAGCAACATCCTGGGGATCCGGGGATACACTTCTGGAGAAGATCCGGAAGAAAACGAAGATTTCCGGAAGCTCAAAAGCCTCAAAATCGGTATCTGTGGGCGTTTTGAAGCGAAAACCACCGAATATACTTGGTTGCGGAATCTCGCCAGAACCGAACATGTGAAAGCGTTTGGGGCGGTGGAAAGTCGGGTTCGTTTTGGGGTCGGAGAGCACCCCGGAGGGCAGGCGCCGGTTCTCATCGATACGCTCAACGAGGTGCGGATTGTGGTGTATCTCGCTCATGAGGACCCCTCTTTTCTCGAAAAGCTCTCCCAAAAAATCCAGAATCCAGTCGGTCGATTGTATCCTTTGTATCTTGGGAGAGCGGAGGACTGGGTAGTAGTAGAGGAAATACAAAAGGTTTCCCTTGAGGTAAAATCCAAAGACGCTGACTTCGAGCACTTTTTCTGGGTGCCGGAAAAGCCCTGGCCTCCTGGTATACCATTTGATTTTGAAAAAGTACAGGGTCTACGCTACCGGGTCCCCATATTCTGGGAGCTGCGGGATGGGAGTCGGGATTTCCGCTACGTTTCCGCAAAGCTCAACGATGGAAGGTTCCAGGGGGTATCCTTCCTTTTTGACGCTTCTTTTGGGAAGAAAGGGCTTCCGGTATTCCTGGCGAGTATGGAGGGAATAAACGGTGTGTAGGGTGCTTGCGAAATCAAACGCTGTGAGCTTGAGTGAGCACGTCCGGGACTTTTTCCGGGTTCTCGAAGGGCTGGAAAAGGTGCTGGGGGAATACGACTTCTGGGGTGAGGTGAGAGAACTCCTCCGCTACGCCGGCTTTTTACACGACCTGGGGAAAGTACAGCCTGCCTTTCAGATAAAAAGCCTGCGAAACACCAAATATCAACCTCTGGATCTTTCCTTTGAGATACCGCACTCTCTGGCTTCGCTCTTCTTCGTTGACGTAGAGGTGCTGGAGAAAAAACTCAAGGTGGGGAATCGCAGAAACGAGAAAAGCGATGAAGGGCGCCTTCGCCTCTTTCTCTCCGCAGTCGCCTTCCACCACTTTCGAGAAAATTTCACTGAATACCTGGGGAAGAATAACCCCCACCTTCTCCGCTTTTGCCGAAAATTTGTGGACGACATCGAATGGCGCGAAACACTCCTCCAGAACCTTCGTAAAGAGCTCAAGGACTTCCAGGAACTCCAGGAGTTACTCAATGGAAACCTGAAACTCGCCGAAGCTCTTATAAACGGCCTGACGCTTTTTGGTTTCGTCTTCCTCCCTTACACCATGGAAGGTTTTCCCACCCGTATCGGTATCTCTGGGGAGCAGGAAAAATTCTTCATCCGTCTCAGCGGGTTTCTGCAGCGCTGCGACCATTTTGCTTCTTTCTGTGAGGAGGAGGGCGAAAAGTTTCCTCCCGAAGAGGAGGGTCTTTGTAGAGAAGAACTCTGGAAAACAATCACCGATGGTCTGCGCGAGAAATCAAAGCCCGGTACCCTCTGGCAGGAAGAATACCTTAAGGGACCGAAAGACCAGAGCTTGATTCTCGTTGCGCCCACCGGATACGGGAAGACCGAGTTCGCTTTCCTGTGGACTGGCGGTAAGAAGCTCTTTTACACCCTGCCTTTGCGCGCCGCAGTCAATCAGATGCACAAAAGAGCCGAAAAGGTGTGGGGTGGAGATCGGGTGGCGCTCCTCCATTCCGATGCCGACCTTTTCTTTCTGGAGAGGGAGCAGGGTGGAAAAGCAGAAGAGAAAGGCCAGAGCAGGATATACCACCTTTCCCAGCAGCTTGCACTTCCGGTCTGTGTTTCTACTGGAGACCAGTTTTTCCCCTATGCGCTCCGTCCCCCTGGATACGAGCGGATTTACGCCACCTTTTCCTGTGGGTGCCTGGTGATCGATGAGGTCCAGGCATATGAACCACAAGCCGCAGCAATCATAGTGAAGTTCACCGAAGACATCGTGAAAATGGGGGGAAGTACCTCCTCATGACGGCTACGCTTCCGGAATTCGTGAAAGAGGAAATTCGGGAGCGCACCGG
>APKF01000097.1 GCA_000353875.1 Candidatus Caldatribacterium californiense OP9-cSCG
CCAAGCTCTCAAACCACGCTTCAATAATGAAGTAACTCGAGGCAGCTCCGGGGTCAATGTGGCCGATGCTCCGCTCTCCGAGGCGACTCGCACGGCCCCTTTTCGCAAGCATGTCTTTTGTGGACTCCATGCCAAGGCGCGCGGCTTCTTTTGCCTCTTCCAGGGCTTCTTCGAGGGACTTCCCCGCTTCATAGGCGCCCTTGAGGGCCAAAAGGGCAGGATAGAGGGTATCGTACATGGTCTTGTCCCCGGGTTCAGCTCCTCCCCGGCGCCGTACTCCTTCCACAAAGGCGGCAAAGACCTCAACGAACTCGGGGAAGGTGAGGGAGGACTTCCCCTGGGCAACCTTCCCGGCGTCAAGGAAGGCCGTCCCGTAGAGCGGCCCCATGGCAGCACCACCGGAGAAGAGGATGGTCTTCCCGACCGTCGTAAAGAGGGCACCGATGTCCTTTTGGTCTTTGGGGAAGGCATCCACTGCCTCTTTGACCTTGGCGAAGGCTCGGCAGACGCTCTCCCCGTGGTCAGAATCCCCGATGGGGGAGTCGAGGTCGTTGAGCTCCTCCCGGTGTCTCTCGAGGTTCTCGAGGATTCGGGTGAAGGCTTCTTTGAACCGGGAAAAGGGCATGGCCTCCATGGGACACCTCCGCTCAGTGCTGCACGAAGTGCACCCCGTCACAGGGGGCATCGATGAGGCGCTTGAGCTCGTCATCGAGTTTTGTGAGGGTGATGGAGAACCCACCCATCTCCAAGGAGGTGAAGAACTCCCCAATGTAGGTGCGGTGGATGCTGATATTCCTCTCGGTGAGGATTTCGGCGATTCTGCGGAAGGCGATGTACATCTCAAGGAGGGAGGTGGCACCAAGGCCGTTCACAAGAACAAGGACCTCATCCCCTGAGCGGAAGGGGAGGTCCTCGAGGATGGCCTCCATCATGAGGGTCGTCACCTCATCGGCAGACATCATCCTGGTGCGTTGGATCCCCGGCTCGCCGTGGTGCCCCACCCCAATCTCCATCTCGTCCTCACCGATTGAAAAACTGGGTTTCCCGGTGGTGGGGAGGATGCAGGGGGTGTGGGCCACACCCATGCTCCGGGTGTTTTGGACGACCCGCTCTCCGACCTCCTTGAGCTTTGGAAGGTCTGCCCCCTCTTCGGCCAGGGCTCCGACCACCTTCCAGAGGACCACCTCTCCTGCCACGCCCCGGCGGTTCTCCTCTTTCCCCTTGGGGCTTGAGGCCACGTCGTCGTTCACGATGATGCTCTCCACGGGAATCCCCTCGGCCTCGGCGAGTTCTTTGGCCATGCCGAAGTTCATGACATCTCCAGAGTAGTTCCCAAGGCAGAGGAGCACTCCTTGACCGCTATGGACAGCCTTGATGGCCTCATAGACTCTGGACACCGGTGGGGCAGCGAAGATATCCCCCACCGCCACGGCATCGACAAGCCCTTTCCCCAGGTAACCGATGAAGGCCGGTTTGTGCCCTGAACCTCCTCCGGTGACGATACCCACCTTCCCTCTCACAGGGGCGTCTTTCCGGACGAGGACCCGCTCGGTCTCAAGGCGGCGGACTTTGTCAGGGTGGGCCTTCACGAAACCTTCGAGCATCTCCTCAATGAGGTTTTCCGGACGGTTGATGAACTTTTTCAT
>APKF01000098.1 GCA_000353875.1 Candidatus Caldatribacterium californiense OP9-cSCG
ACTTCTTCCTCCTTCATGTATCGTTTTTCAATTGCCCGAATCTTCTCCACCTTCGGGGTTGAACGGCCACCCTGGAAGCTACTCGCAAGCCAGGCATCAACGAGCATCTTGGCGAGCTCCGGCCCCACAATGTGCCTTCCCAGGGTCAGGACGTTCGCATTGTTGCTCTTCTTTGCCCGTTCCGCTGAGTAGATGTCGTGGGCACAGGCAGCGTAAATCCCGGGAATCTTATTCGCCGCCATTGCCATGCCGATACCCGTGCCACAGATGAGGATACCGTACTGGTACTTCCCCTCCCGGATGCCAAGACAGGCCCGAAGGGCAATATCGGGGTAATCCACGACATCCTCTTCTGAGAAAACCCCAATGTCCTCAAACTCCACACCCTTCTCCCTGAGGTGACCCACGATAACCTGTTTCAGAGGATACCCAAAATGGTCAGAAGCGATGACAAGGTACACGGTTGTCACCCCTTACGATTTGGTTGCGCCAGGATGTAACGCTCCTCCTCTGACAGCAAGGGGACTTTCTTCCTCAAGCGCTTCAACTGGGATTTCACCCAGGAAACCTGACTGACCGCCATGAAAACGGTCGCGAGGAAAAGCACAAGTGCCACAGGACGGGTGAAGATGGGCAGAAAGCTTCCTCCCGAAACCATCAACGCTCGCCTGAGATTCGCATCGGCCATAGGCCCAAGGATGACACCAATCACAAGGGGAGCAATGGGGTATTTCATCTTCGTAAGACAGTAGGCAAGAAGGCCAACGGGCAACATAAGGTAAAGATTGAAAATCCTTAAACCGATAGCGTATGAACCTATGACACAGAGCACTCCAACAATAGCCATGAGAATAACCTGCGGAATCTTCAACAGTTTGATGACCTGTTTGACGAGTAGCATCCCAACAACGAACATACCAAAAGCGTTGAGGAAGAGTGCCGCAGTCACCTTGGGGATGAACGTCGGATGGTCAATGGTCAGCATGGGCCCAGGTTGCACACCATGGAGCAAAAGCGCTCCAAGGAGCATGGCCGCAGGAGGACTTCCAGGAATACCAAGGCTCAAGAGAGGAATGATGGCTCCACCTATACAGGCGTTATTCGCGCTTTCCGAGGCCACAACACCGTCGATTTCCCCTTTGCCGTAACGTTCCGGATGCTTCGAAGCATTCTTTGCCACACCATAGGCCGTCCAGGCTGCGATGTCCTCGCCAACTCCCGGAATAGCCCCGATACCAACACCGATGAGCGCCGAGCGAATTGCCGTTGGCAGATGACGCAGAAGCTCTTTCAACTCTGGCGTAACTCTGCGAACCTCCTGAAAAACCAGAGGCACAACTTCTTTCCGGAGAACCTCAATAATCTGGGGGATGCCAAAAGCCCCAATGAGGGCAGGAACAACGTCGATACCCCCATCGAGTTCCGGGATGCCAAAGGTGAAACGGGGGTAAAACTGCAACTGATCCCGTCCCATACAGGCAAGAAAAAGCCCGAGAAAGCCAGATATCCACCCCTTGTACGCTAAATCTTCACTCCCCAAAGTACCACTGATCATTATGCCAAAAAACGCAAGAAGGAAGAACTCAAAAGAAGTGAAATTGAGCGCTATGCGGCAAATAAGGGGCGTAAAAGCGGCAACAAAAATCATTCCCACAAGGGTTCCGATGAAGGAAGAGGTTGTGGTTATCCCCAGAGCCTTCCCGGCTTTCCCCTGACAGGCCAGGGGATACCCATCCATTGCCGTGGCTGCTGCTGCTGCCGTACCAGGGATGTTAATGAGGATCGAGGAATACGACCCTCCATAAATTGCACCAACGTACATCCCCAAAAGCGCAAGAATGGCTACCTCGGTACTCATCCGGTACGTCAGAGTGGTCAGGAGAGCAACACCCAAAGTAGCGGTCAGACCAGGAGCTGCACCGAAGAAAATGCCCAGAGCGACACTCCCAAAAAGGAGAGCAATATTGAAGGGAGCCCTAAGCATCAGGAGGAGCTCATTAAAGAAAAGAGCGAGATTCGTCAGAGCAGACACCACCATCCCCCCTACCGAAAAAGCGCATAGTAAAGCCTATACAATCCCTCCATGATGAGACCTTCCCTGGGAAGAGGCACGAGAAGAAAGAAACGAAAAGATACACAGAGAAGCAAGGGGACCAGAAGAGCCACACTTATCGATTGAACGAATTTCTGGCGCAGAGCTCCATGGGCTCTGGTCCGTGCAAGACCGTAACCAACATAAACTCCAAGGAAGACCAGAGCCAGAACATCGTTAGGAAAGGGAAGAAAGGCCAAAAATCTGTGGAAACCTCCTGTGACGATAGCAAAAAGAAGACTTCCAAGAGCGTAGAGCTTTGCAAATCGCTTTAAGAGGTCAACATCCTCCATATAGAACGCCGATATAGCGTAGAGGAGAAAAAGGGCGCTGGCGAGAAAAAAGTCCACCCGGGGAATGAAGAGGTACACAAAGGTCCCAAGTGCAAGAAGAACCGCCAGGAATCGCAGATTTCGTTCGCTGGCCACTTTTTGCAACCTAATCTGCCGGAGCCGATGCATGAAAAATGTCGCCCCTCCCGAACGAATAGCGTGTACAAGGAGTAGTGTACCGAGGAGGATGATGAAAACGCCAACAATGATGGGGAAAAGCGCGGGAGAAACGTACCAGACATTTTTCACCCCTGCATAGCTTCCACGGAGGGGCATTTTGAAAGCCTCTCGAAGGACCCAAACACCGAAAGCCACGAGTATGAGGCTGGTGAGAAAATCGGCTCTGCGGAGTTCTTTTTCCTCCATCTGGAAACCTCCACCTCGCGAAAAGCATGACAGGGCCCGCCAGGATGAATCGGCGGGCCCCAGAAATTCACCTTGGCAACTCCTCAGGTTTTGGAATACCAAGGGTCTCGGGATTGATCTCGGCTGCCCCCAGTTCCCAGAGTGTCCAGGAAAAGAGGGATTCCAACCACAGGAATTCCTTCTTCGCTTCCTCGCCAGTTTTCCCGGAAAGAATGTAGAAGTTCTCCTTTGCCCACTTCTGAATCGTCTCAGATTCTATGGCTTTCTTGAAGGCTTCCCTGAGAACCGCCTTGCGTTCCTCAGGAACATCGGCAGGAACGGCGAACCCTATTGCCTGAGAGATGGGAAGGTACTCCTTTAACTGAGGATAGAAATCGAAAGCAGACGGTATAGTAATCGAATCAATGGTGAAGGCATCAGGAATGAGTACCGCAAGAGGACGAAATTGCCCTGCTCGGATGAGTTGCGACTGTTCAGCAACGGACGTCACCACAACTTCAACCTCTCCCGTAAGGGCTGCATTCTGAGCGGGCGCGGAACCCGGGTACGGGATGAAATTGAAATCAGCTCCTGTACCCTTTTCAAGCGCCAGAAGGTTGAGATGATGGATGGAACCTGCCGCACTGGCTCCTGCCTTAATAGCACCAGGATTCTTCTTTGCCGCTTCTATAAGCTCCTCCAGACTCTTATAAGGTGATCCTGCAGGAACTGATACGACGTCTGGTGAGCCACCGATGATAAAGAAGTCCCAGACTTTCATACCCTTGTCGAACCCACCCTGAACCCCAGCGGTAACACAAGATTCGGAGAGACCACAAAGGGTATACCCATCGTGCGGCTGAGAGTAGACGTGATTCATGCCAATAGATCCGCTCACACCGCCCGTCATATTCACCACGTTGATCTTTACTCCGAGGTATTTCTCCATCTCGGCCATCACAACGCGGTTACAAACGTCGGTCCCGCCTCCTGCAGCCCAGACGACGACATCGGTGATGATGCGATCCGGATAGCGTTCCGCTGCAAAGGCCGCAGCCGAAACCAAAAAACACCCAATCACAAAAAGCACAAAGATCCGCCTCATGTTCAACCCTCCTCAACCGTTTTCTGCGCCACCTTTAAGAGAGTCTCGTAAAGATCACACGCCCGAATCGGTTTCGGGTACACCGAGACAATCCGCAAAACCTCTGGACCCGGATTCCGTAACTGAATCTCATCCCCCCTTTCTACAAGGACTGCCGTATCCGGCTCGAGAGGGAACTCCTGACCATTACACAGGAAAACCCCTCGCCCCGAAAGAACGTAGATGAGTTCCGTGCGGTCTCGGGATCTGCAGTCGGTGGAGCCTCCAGGGTAAATTGCCGTTGCGATAAAGGTGAGATCCGCCACGTTACCCTGATCAGGTGCAAATACAACCTTAACCAGTCGGGCAAAAGGCTGAGGTATTTCAACCCCCTGAACTTCCGCGACCCTTCGAACCTTCACCAGAAGACCCCTCCCACAGCTTTTCGACAAAAGACAGAGAAACCCGCACAATTCCTTCGATTTCCTGCAAAGGTTTTGTATCCTCCAGCGTCTCGAAAGGACCCCAGTTTGTGCTCCGGAAAAAATAGGGGATTTCGAGAGTTACAGGAAACGTTCTCCCGCAGCCTTTGAGAAAAGAAGCTATGCCCTGAAAATCCACAACTCCCTGACCGATGGCACAGTACTGGAGTACCCCTCCCTCAAGCTGCGCGTCTTTGAAATGCAGAACCTGGAGAAACGGCAGAACGTTTTGCAAATCCTCGATGAAATCGATTTGTCCTTGATGGCTGTGGTAGGCATTCCCAAAGTCATAGGTGAAACCAAGATGCGGAGAAGGGATACGCTCAAAAATAGACCGAGCATCCTTTCCGCTCTGGATAATGGTTCCAGGCGCTGAATTCTCAAGACAAACCACGATGTCCAAATCTTTTGCCCTTTCCAGAATCGTCTCGAGATTCCTGAGTAACCGGGTCTCCTCTCCTCTGGGCCCGTGATTTGTAGCAATGTACCGGGCTCCGATAGCTTTTGCAAACTCCATCTTCCTCATGAAAAGTTCCACTTCTGAAGCGCTGATGAGGAACATGTGACCACTGAAAGTCACCGCTTCAAGGCCGTAATCGGCAAGAACCTTTCGAAACCATTGCGGTCTTGTCAGATCGCTTTCGGTAACATGGGCCCCATATCCCCTCCCACGAAAGGCAGGCGGGGGTTCTATAAAGTCAAGATCCACGTATTTTACGCCGAGCTTTGCCAGGCTCTGGCACAGGGTAGGAACATCGTATCCTCTGTAGAGAATGGCTCCCACAGACACAGGCCATGTAATACTCACCGCTCATCCCCCTGACTGGTAAACCTCTCGTAGAGGAGCTCAAGGACCTTCCCTGGATCGTCCTCATCGATGGCTTTCGCAATGAAGGCATCGTCGAGTGATTCCACAAAATCCAGAAGTTTCTCTGTAAAGGCGATACTGCGAGTAAAGGCTCGGACGGGATCGCGGTGTTTTGGCGTTACATCAAGCGAAATCCAGCCCTGGTAGCCGACTTTCCTGAGATAGTAAAGGAATTCGAGATACGGGAACAGATTGCGGCTCCCAGCCACAAGGTCCCAATCCCACTTTCCATCATTGTCGTTGACGTGGACATGGAAAAGCTTCCCTTCTCTGTGGAGGAGGACCAGCGACTCTGCCGGGTTCTCTCCAGCAAAGAGCGCATGCCCCACATCCAACGTTACACCGACATTGTCAAGACCGAGTTTCAGACAAACGTAGAGCGCGCTGTAGACATTCCCCAGAAAATAGTGGGCAAGAGGTTCCCGAAATTTGTATTCAAGGCTCAAGCGAACATCAGGGTTTGTCCGGGCCACCTCGGCAACACCCTCGAGGAAGTACTGCCAGGCTTTATCGTAGGCAACCTCAAAGTGGTAGTCGTAGCCATCCTGGAGAGGGCAAACGGTTACCAAGTATGATCCGAATTCCCGAGCAAACCTTGCGCCATTCTTCAAGTACTCTACGGCTTTTTTCCGGGTATCCTTATCCCAGGAAGTCAGCGCTCTTCGATCCCAGTACCGTTCCCCCTTAATGTCGACGTTGACGGCCCCAACCTGGAGATTGTATTTCTCAAGGAGGCTTCGGGTCTTCTCGGGATCGACGAAATCGTAAGGATACACGAGCTCCATCCCCACAACCCCCGGAACTCGTCTTGCAAGCTCAAGCCGAGCCTCAAGATCCCGGGGCTCCTGGTACATCCGAAAACGATCCTTAAGTTGCCCCAAAAATCCGCTGATGATGGCATACCGATAGTGCATCGTCATCCCTCCAGCGCTCCATGGGAGTCTCTCAAAAGCTTTAGCCTCTCAACAGTCCTCCGAATATGGGTCCTCATCGCCTCCTCAGCCCCTATTGGATTGCGAGTTTCAAAGCACCTCAAAATCTCCAGGTGCTCCTCATACGTCTCCTCAGGGGGTCGTACCAGACCCTTAATGAGGCATTTCGTCATAAAACCCGATCGAGCAAGGACGGTCCGGAGGTCAAGGTAGGGACACCTTTCAGCAATAAATAGGTGAAATGCCGTATCTGCCTTCCGGTACTCTTCGACGTTTTTCTTTTCATAAGCGAGAGTGAAGTCTCTCCGGAAACGATCGATATCCTCCTGGGCAATAATGGGCGTAAGGTACCTGCACGCTAAACTCTCGAGACTTTCCCGCATCTCGAAGAGTACAATAGCCTCTTCGAGGGTGAGTTGCCGGACGGAAACCCGGTGGGTGTTCGAACGGATGAGAAGGTTCTCGCTTTCCAAAAGCCGCAAAGCATGCAAAAGGGGGGTACGGCTTACACCAAGCTTTTCAGCCAGCTGGTCCTGAACAAGGACTTCGCCCGGCTTGAGTTCTCCACTGGCAATCATGTCCCGCAGCACCCTGTAGACTTCTTCGACAAGGGTCGTTCTTCGAATCATATCTCGCCTCTTAAAGTTGATGAATTCTGAATACTGAATACAGAATACAACAATCTGCAAAGAAAAGCAAGACCCTCTCCGTACTCACCGTATAGGATACTTTATGAACTGGTGCTCCTCGCTTCCCAGGCTGCCCTCCTCAAAGAACAGCCTTCCCATCACCAGGGGAGTATACATGACTTCAAGATGATGTCCTGATTTAGCCCTGTCTTTGGGGAGAACCGGTGGTGTCTTAGGAATCGTGCTCATGGAGTAGCATGGTAGCCTTTCTGGAGTCCCCCGCGGACAGGAGGGCAATTTTGCCGTCCCCAAATTCTTCCCTGGAACCTGGAAGACCTCCGTGTTCTTGGAGAGGATTTCCGCACCTTATCCTTACTCAGAGTACCTCCCACCTTCCCAAGATCACCAAGGGTAAGGGAAACCTGTGGAAAAGACCCCCGCCAGAAGGGTACTCCGAGGTGTTTCTTGATGGGACCTTCTTCTCCGTTCGTCGAGGGAAACAGCCAGGGACCGGTGCATAGCTTTGGGGATCAAACCCGATGGACGAAGGGCAGCCCTCGGGTTTTTGGTTCTCCGGCGTGAAGGGAAGAGCGCTCGGGGCGAGGAGATGCTCAAGGACCTCAGGTGATGCGGGGTCTAAAATGAGAACGGTTGGCCAAGAAGGTGAAACGGTGAAAGAATAAAAAACGGGGCAAACCTCAAGGAGACCCCGCTTATCAGGGGCAGTTTTCCAACAACCTGAAAGCCCGATCCGTGTTTGGCCGATTCGCCGTTACCAAAACGGTTCGTATCGGCCGATCACCAATGGTCAGCCTCCCTGAAACTGAGAGCTTATCGCGAAGAATCTTCGCCTTTCCCCTCCGTCAGCCTCACCAGGGTTTCCTCGTGAATGCGCAGCGCCTCCTCATCCCAGAGGACAAAGCGGATGAGCCGGATTGACTCAAGCTGTGGGGCCATTTCGATGACCGTTCTGAGCGCCACCTCCGCTGCCTCCCGCATGGGGTACCCGAAAACCCCGGTCGAAATGGCAGGGAAGGCAATGGAGGTTATACCACGTTCTTCGGCAAGCCTCAGGGCATTCCGGTAGCAGGAAGCGAGGAGCTCTGCTGACGGCTCATCAATACCGTACCTTGGCCCAAGACAGTGAATGACATAACGGTTCGGGAGCCTGTGACCACCGGTGATGACCGCCTGCCCGGGCTTTATGGGGGCAAGGGGACGGCACTCTTCATAAAGCCCTGGACCTGCCGCTCGATGGATCGCCCCGGCCACTCCGCCACCGGGACGGAGTTCGGCATTGGCGGCGTTCACTATGGCATCAATGCCTTCCTGCCTTGTAATATCCCCCCGCACACACTCAATTCTTACTTTGCCCACCATTCGCTCCACGGTCTCACCTCCGGAAGACAAAACTCTGCCGATAACCCCCTGGGAATTCCGCTGCAATCCCGTATAATAGTGTACCAGGAAAGGGGGAAGAACATGAAGAAAACGTACCGGATTGGTGTTATTCCTGGAGATGGAACAGGACCCGAAGTTGTGCGGGAAGGGCTCAAGGTCCTCGAAGCGGTGGCAAAAAAGGTTGGCTTCTCGTATGAGACCATCGTCTACCCCTTTGGGGGCGAGCACTACAAAAAGACCGGCGAGACCTTACCCGACTCCGCTCTTGAGGAGTTCAAAAAGCTCGACGCCCTGTACCTTGGCGCCATAGGGCATCCCGACGTGAAGCCTGGAATTCTTGAGCAGGGCATTCTCCTTCGAATCCGCTTTGGCCTTGACCAGTACGTGAACCTCCGCCCGGTAAAACTCTACCCGGGGGTGTGGACCCCAATCAAAGACAAGGGGCCCGAGGACATCGACTTCGTGGTGGTTCGGGAGAATACCGAGGGGCTTTACGTCGGCGCCGGGGGATTCCTGCGGAAAGGAACACCTGATGAAGTGGCCATCCAGGTCTCTATCAACACCCGGAAGGGCGTAGAGCGGTGCATTCGCTTTGCCTTCGAGTACGCAAGGAAACGGAACAAGAAAAAGAAGGTGACCCTCTGCGGAAAAACCAACGTCCTCACCTATGCCTTTGACCTGTGGGAGCGGGTCTTCTATGAGGTTGCCCGGGAGTACCCCGACATCCAGACCGATTACGCCCATGTTGATGCCACTACCATGTGGATGGTGAAAAACCCCGAGTGGTTCGACGTCATCGTCACGGATAACATGTTCGGAGACATCATCACCGACCTTGGGGCCATGATCCAGGGGGGGATGGGCATTGCTGCAGGTGGAAATATCAACCCCCAGGGAGTCTCAATGTTTGAGCCCATCGGGGGCTCGGCACCCAAGTACACGGGGATGAACGTCATCAATCCCCTGGCGGCAATCCTTGCCATGCAGATGCTCCTTGACACCATCGGGGAGCATGAAGCAGCTTCCCGCGTTGAAAACGCCGTGATTCAAGCACTGCAAAGCGGTAAGATCAAGAGCATGAGCGCAGGGAAAATGGGCCTCACAACCCAGGAGGTCGGGGACCTCGTCGCCTCCCTGGTGTGAGGCAATCACTCAAGAGGTGTTCCGCCTTCCTGCGTGGGTGGACGCACTGCAGAGGGCTGGGGCTCAAGAGGAGTCCCGCCCTCTTCAACCGGTGAGCCTCCAGATACTCCAGGTTGCGGCGCCACCACTCCCTGCCCTGCCCGAAGGGCCGGCCGGGGTTTGTTGGCGGCGATGAAGTTCTCAACCTCCACTTCCACAAGGGCGAAATTCTCATGCCGCCCCAGCGCCTCTCCCAGAACCCGGACGACATCCTTTGCCTCAATTCCCTCTTTCCTTGCCTGCTCAAGGAGCCGGGAAATGGTCCGGATTTCCCGGGCTTCGAGGTTCCGATTAAGCACCCGCTGCAACACCTCATTCGCCTTCTCCGGGGGAACACCAACCTCAAGAAGAGCAGCCACCGCGTCCACGAAACGCCCTGCCACCTTGGGGTTCCCCCCAACCCGGGCGAGAACTTCCCTCAGAATCTGAGGTGACACGGAGAGCTCCAGAGAAAGCACCAAGTCCTCGAGGATGTTTTCCCCGCTGGGAACCCCTGTCTCCTCAAGGAGGGATCGAGCTCTCTCCAGGGCTTCCTTTCGCCTGTTCAGTGCCTCAATGAGGTCCTCTGGGGGGACATTTTTGACGAGGCCCTCCCGAAGCTTCTTGAGAAGGAGTTTCTGGGCCGCATCCTGAGCGTCGGCAAAGATTAAGGCAACCTGTTCCTGGAGATAGGCCTTGTCTTCCGGGGAATAGGAGGAGCGCTCAATGAGACGGAGAACCGCCTCAGAAGCCCAGGAAACAGAAACCACAAAAAGGCAAAGGGAAAGCAGCAGGAAAAGAATCGTCCGTTTCACTCGGTATCGCCGTCGACCACGAGAATAGAATTGACGCTGCCAAACCCATCGGCCACGGCCCGCAAGGAGAGAGGGTCAGGAACCCATTTCCCATCGACCAGGAAACCATACTCGTACTTCCCCGGGCGAAGACGTAAGGTAAGGGCAAAACAGTTCTCGTCAACCCGCTCCATGGGGATGGATTCCCAGTCCGAGAAATCACCGGCAACGGCCACGGTTTTGGGGTTCCGGACAGTGCTGCAGAACACCAGCCGTACCGTCCGGTACCCGAAAAGCTCAAGGCGAGGGGTGAGAGGGAGGTTAGTCGTGAGCATGAGGACGAAAAGCGCTGCCGCAGCAAGCGCCACGACCCACCGCTTGTAACGTCGATACGACGGTCGCGCTCGCTCTGCAATGCGAGCCATCACAGAAGGCGCGAGGGACCGCCCCGGTTCAACCTTTGGTAAGTGTCGCAGGTACTGCTCAAGTTTCTCCTCCACATTACCCACCCACCTATAGATACGAGGGGGAGAAACACGAAGTTTCACGAAAATTCCTCTCCCAGGAGTTCCCGGAGTTTCGCCTTGGCTCGGTGGAGGTAAGTCTTCACCGTTCCCACAGGAACGTCGAGAATCCGGGCAATTTCTTCATAAGAGAGCTCCTCCACGTAGCGGAGGACAATGACTTCCCGAAACTTCAGGGGGAGCTGTCCCACAGCCTGCGAAACCCGTTCAAGAAGCTCTTCCTTGAGCACCCCCTCCTCGGGATCCTTCCCCTCAGGAAGGAAATCCCCAAGTTCATCCTCCTCCTCTTCCCCCACGGGGGTGTTCAGGGAGAAAAAGGAGCGGATTTTCTGCCGCCGGAAATAGTCCAGGCACACGTTCCGGGCAATGCGATACATCCAGGTGGAGAATTCAAAGGAGTCCTTGTAGGTCCTCAGAGCAAAAAAGGCCTTCACAAAGGCCTCCTGGGTAAGGTCCTCAGCATCCTGTCTTTGCCGCACAAGACCGTACACGTAGTTGAAAATGGGTTTCTCGTAGCGAGCCACAAGAACAGCAAAGAGGTCTTTGTTGCCGTTCAATACCTCCTGGATGATTTCCCTGTCGCTCTGCTCCCACATTGTGGCTCAGAGAACGTACTTCCGCAACCAGTCAATCCGGAACTGGACGTTCTGGATGAGTGAGGATCCATCGGCCCACTTGGCTCCGGGGTACCGGCGAATGATGTCCAGGTAGGTGTTGTACGCTTCGAGGTACCGACCGAGTTTCTCAAGGCACAGACCCTTGTGGAACAGCGCAGCCGGTGCAATGAGAATACCGTTGTACCACTTCCCTTCTGGGTACAGCCGCACACAGTCCTCGAAGGCCTGGAGGGCCTCGGCGAAGCGACTGGCCTTGTAGAGCGATGCCCCGGCGAAGTACTGGGCATCGTCCGAGAGATCGGTACTTGGGTACTGGGCCACATACTCCAGGAACCTTGCCGCCGCCTGGTTATAAAACTCCATCCGGTAGAGGCAGTGCGCTGAAGAGTAGAGCGCCTTCTGGGCCACTTCCCCACCAAAGGTCATCGCCCTCTCATACGAGGCCAGGGCATCCCGGAACGAACCGAGGATGTAGTAGCAGTCACCCATCTCGTACAGGGCCTGTCCGGTGAACTCGCTTTCGGGATAGCGTTCAACGAGCTTCCGGTACTCCCCAATGGCCTGGCTGAAATCCCGAAGCCCCTCACTGTAACACCTGGCAAGAAGGTACTGGGCGTCATCGGCAAAAGGATCCTGAGGAGCATCCGCCACCATGGCCCCCAGGACGGTTACGGCCTTCTGGTACTCCCCAAGGTAGAAGAACGACGCTCCCTGGAGAAAGAGGATAGAGGGTGTCAGCGGACTCCGGGGATACGACAGCAAAAAGTCCTCAGACCCCCGAACCACCCGCTCGTAAAAGCCCAGCTCATAAAGGGTGAAAAGGTACTCCCTGAGGTTATCCTCGTTGCGTTCGGCAAGCACCACCCTTCCCTCGGCATTGATGCTCTTTGTCTCCCCGTCGGCAACATCCGCCGCAACCACCGCCCCAGTGTACGAGGCATGGGAAAAAAAGATGTACTGTTTTCCTGTCGGGAGGTCCTCGAGGAGAAATCGCCCATCGTTCCCGGTGAGGACACTCTTCCCCCCTCCTTCAACGAGCACTCCGCTCACCGGTCCCTGTGCATCCCACACCTCCCCCGTGAGATTCCCCCGTCCTCCACTCCGTAAACACCCCACCGCAAGAGCCAGGCTCAACACCGCAAGCATAAAAGGGAGAGCTCTCCGTCCCATCGCTACCCCTTCCTCTCAACTTTCCTCAAAAGCCTCTCGATCTCTTTGAGCCGCCCAAAACCCTCCGGGGCATGCTCTAAAAGGAAGCGGAGCTCTTCTTCCGCCTCCCTGTACTTCCTTTCAGATTCAAGAACCACCGCCAGCCAGTACCGGGCCTCAAAGTTCAGGGGTTCCCGAAGGAGTATCCCCCGAAGTACCTCCTCCGCCTCTTTCCCCTCTCCCATTTTATACAATACGTAACCGAGGTGGAGAAGGTAAAAGGAGTTCTCCGGGGAATGCTCCAGAGCCCTGGTGAGGCACGTTCTGGCGCTTTCCCACTCCCGAAAGTATCCGGTACTGCTCCGGAGCTCAAAAATATACCCCAGGCGGAACCAGTTCACGTGGTCCTCGGGATGGGCCTCAAGATGAGCAGAAAACACTGGAATGGCCCGCTCAGAAAGCTCAAAAGCCCGACGGTACTTCCCCTCCTCAAGCAGGAGCAGTCCTGCTTCCCAGAAAGCGTCAAGAACCCGTTTGCCCTCTGCAATGCACTCCTCAAAAAGGCGCAGAGCCTTCTCGGCGTCTCCGCTTGCCTTCGCCGCCATGGCCTCCTCAAAGAGATCAAGAGCCCGAATCTCCGGTATCAAAAAAAGACTCGAAAGCAAAAGGAAAATCGCCACCAGGAATCGCTTCATCGCCAGTCCACCATCCCGTAGAGAACAATCCCAAGGCCTCCGAAGAGGAAGTTCGGCATCCAGGCCGAAAGCCAGGGGATGAGAACATCCCCCCGACCCAGAGAACGAAAGATCGAGAGGAGCATGTAGTAGACGAAGGCAAGAATCACCGTCACGATGACTCCCAACGCCTTGGTATCCCTGGTTTTTTGAACTCCCAGGGGCATCCCCATGAGCATGAAAACAACCGCCGAGAAGGGAAGGGAGAACTTGAAGTGGTAGGCCACCTCGAGTTTCTGCGTCTCGCTCCCTGCCTGCCTGAGGATGGCGATTTGCTTACGCAACTCCCGGGAGGACATCTCTTCAGGGCTGCGCTGCTTCTCAAAGAACTCCCGGAGTTCCTCCTTCATATCGATGCGCATGACCGCAAACTCCACCTCTTCTTCCAGGTACCCATCTTCCCCGTAGCGGTGGAGCACCCCTTTCTCCAGAATCCACTGGTCTTCCACCCAGCGGGCTTTCTCGCTCACGATGACGTCGGGAAACTTCCGACCCCTCCCGAGCTCATAGATGATGACGTTCCTCATCTCCCAGGTGGTGGCGTCGAGTTCGTTCACGTAAAAGTAACGGTTCTCGGCATCGCGAAAGAAGACGTTCTGCTGGATTTTCGGCGGGGCTTTTCTGTACACGTAGTAGCGAATGAGAGTCTGGGCTCTGTGGTTCGTCTCTGGCACGATGAAATCGTTGAGGAGAAAAGACCCCAAGGCCACAAGGAGAGAAAACCCAAGATACGGAAGGAGGAACCGCCGGATGCTCACGCCACTTGCCTCAATGGCCACAAGTTCGCTGTCCCGGCACAGCCGACCCATATTGAGCTCGGCCGCCAGGAGCCCTGAAATGGGAAACGTCATGACCATCTGTGCCGGGATGTAGAGGAGAAGGATTTCAAGGGTGATGAGGAAGGGGACTTTCTGGTTCACGAAAAAGTCCATAAGTTCAAAGAGGGTCTGCACAAGCATCACAATCGTCACCGCCCCGACCCAGGTGAACATCCCGAGGGCGGTCTCTCTCGTCACATAGCGATCAAGGATTTTCACAAACAATCCACGTCACCTGTCCGCTGCTATTGTAGCAATCCGGACTACCGCCGCACAAGGAGCAAAACGCCGCCGACGATGAGGAGAACGGGCAGGAATGCCTGACGGACCCAGGGAGTCCAGGGACCCCAGAGGGGAACAACATACTGGGAAAGCCACAGCGCGCCGATGATGACGAGAAACCAGGCAAGCATATGGCGACTGGGTTCTTTACGGCTTTCCCCTGGTGAAGGCGAAGAACCCTCGAGGGTTACCCTTTCGTCTTCTCCTTTGGGCTCTTCGGGAATGAGAATCCAGGCGATGATGTACGCCAGAATCGCTCCTCCCCCCACAAGAATGAGGAGCACGGCCACAATTCGCACCAGAGAAGGGTCAAGCCCAAAGTACTCTGCAATACCCCCGCATACGCCCCCAAGAATCCGGTCTTTTCGGGAACGATACAGTCGCTTTTCCATGGTTTACCCTCCCTGCCAGGATGGTACAAGCATACCTTAGGTGGGAGATTTTTGCAAACCCACTTGCGCAGGGAGAAACTTTTGCTATAATGTTTATCGAAACTGTTTCAGAAAAATTTCAAAAAGGACGAACCGCCATGCCAAGAGTGAGCATCTACACCATTGCCAGGAAGGCCGGCGTTTCTCCGGCAACGGTTTCGAGAGTCCTGAACCATCCCGAACAGGTGTCCCCGGAAACACGGGCAAAAATCTTCCAGGCCATGGAAGAATACGAGTTCATCCCCAGTGTCTTGCCGAGGAAAAACGACACCGTGGGCATTGTCTATGAATGGCGCGAGGGTATCTTCCTCAACTACTACTTTTCCCGGCTTCTCAACGGCATATCCGCAGAGCTCCAGAAATTCAACTACAACATGCTCTTTTTCACCAGAGACCACTTTGCCTCCCCCCAAGAGTGGAGAACCTTTCTCCACCAGCACCACGTCGGAGGCGTTATCCTGGTTACACCTCCCAGAGACGACCCAAAAATCCGGCCGCTTCTTGCCCTGGGGAAAGACGTGGTCGTTCTGGGGTCCAGAGTCGAAGAAAATGTCCACTTCGTGGATTGCGAGAACATCCAGTCCACCAGGGTGGCCCTGCAGTACCTGTTTGACCTCGGCCACCGGAGAATTGGTTTCATTGGTGGTGATCTCACCCAGGTTGACCATGCCGAGCGTTTCGAGGCATACCAGACTTTCCTGAAAGAGCGAGGGTTCTTCCGGGAAGAGTACATTGCCATCACCAGCGACATCATGGCTTTTGTCTCCGGTCAGGGAGGTTTCGAAGGCGCCGTAAAGCTCTTGAACCTCCCCTCCCCGCCAACGGCAATCTTTGTGGCAAGCGGCAACTGCCTTCTCGGGGTCCTGCGCGGCCTTGGGGCCATGGGGAAGAGGGTCCCTGAAGACGTGTCCCTCGTGTGCTTTGACGACCTTGAGGAGATCGTCCCGGGTATCACCTCTATCCGCCAGCCGATTGAGCGCATGGGTCGAACAGCGGCAGAAATCATCATCCGTCAGATGCTAAAACGCAATGGCAACTCAGAGTTAGAACGGAAAATCCTTCCCTGCCAGTTCATCCTTCGAAACTCGGTGAGAAGCCTCGTTGGGGGAGGGAGGTGAGAGGACGAGGAACATCAGGTCAACCCTGTTTCGTTTCCCTGTGCAACACTTCCAGCGAAAAGGAGGTTGAGGAACCGTGAAGCGCGTGTTGCTCATTGCGGTGTTTGTGCTCTTTCTTGTGTGGAGTGTCGTGGCTCAGGAGAAAATCACCCTCCAGTTCTGGCACACCTATAGCTTAGCGGAGATCAAAGTGCTCACCGAGCAGGTCGAACGGTACATGCAGGAAAACCCCAACGTGCAGATTCAGCTCACGAACATCCCCTTCGAGCAGCGAGCCACAATGATCATCAACGCCATTAAAGGTGGCACGCCTCCGGACCTTTACCGTGGCGATATGCCCATGCAGTTTGAAATCGCCCGGCTTGACGCCGCCTTACCGCTTGACGAGCACATCAAAAAGAACGATCCAGACATGCTCACGGATGTCCCAAAGAATGTCTGGGACATGTGCACCTACAAGGGAAGTATCATTGCCGTCCCCGAAGATTTCTTCGTTCCGGTCATCTACTACAACAAAGACCTGTTCCAGGAAGCAGGAATAGGGGAATTCCCTACTACCTGGGATGGGCTTCTTGAAGCAGCCAGAAAACTCCATAAGCCCAGAGAGGGGAAGTTCGGCATTGAGTGGATGAGCTGGGGAGACGGTCCCTACTGGTCCACGGGGGCACTCTTTCTCTCCAACGGAGGCAATTTCGTTGAGGACGGAAAAGTCGTCTTCGCCAGCGAGAACAACGCCAGGACCTTTGCCTTTCTGACGGAACTCTTCCAGTACACCCCTCCTGGTCTTTCGACCTTCGGATACGATGATTGGGACAAGGCCTTTTACCTCGGGAAGGTTGGGATTCAGCTCGGGAACGGCTCCTGGAGCATCGGCAATTACCGTGAACTCGCGCCGAACCTCAACTACGGCATTGCTCCATACAACCTCGTCGGTCCCATGGGCACCGAACCCGTTGTCCCTGGACACGGCGTATGCTTCTACATGGTGATGAAAGGGACGAAGTACCCCGACGAAGCGGCAAGGGTCATCACCTGGCTTGTGAGCAAAGAGAACCACCTGGAGTGGTGCGAAAAGCTCTGGCATACCTCAGTGAGAACGTCTACTTTTGCCAACCCCTTCTTCGACGATCCACGGTTCGATGCCTTTAAATTCGAGCTCACCAGAGCCCAGGCAATCTTCACCGGTGACGTGGCCACGGTCTTCAATCCGCTTATCGCCGATACGTTCCGGAGGGTGTTCTGGGATATCGTTGAGGGTGGCGCAGACATCGAGGCAACGCTCAAAACCGGCGCCCAGGAAATGGAGAAAATTCTTGCTGAGCTTGGGAAATGAAACGAGGACCCTCCTGGCCCAGGGCCAGGAGGGTCACGGAGGATAGCCATGGTGCTCCGAAAAAGGACTTCGTGGATACTCTTGATGCCCCTTTTTGCTTTCCTTGCCCTGACCTTCTTCTACCCCATGCTCTATCAGTTCCTTCTGAGTTTCGAAGAGCACACCCTGTACACCGCCGAACCGTTCTTCGTTGGCCTCCGGAATTACGCCATCGTGATCCAGGACCCCCTCTTTTTCGTGGCGCTCAGGAATGCCCTCTTATGGACGGCCCTCTCGGTTGCCTTCCAGATTATTCTTGGGCTTTTCGCCGCACTGCTCCTCAATATCCCACGCCGGGGATATCGGGTCTTCCGGAATCTCAGCCTGATTCCCTTCGTGCTCCCTCCTGTGGCCATCGCGGTCACCTGGAAGTGGCTGTACAATCCTCTCTATGGGCTCATCAACTACCTCGTGATCCTCTTTGGGGGTGAACCGGTGAATTTCCTTGGGAGGAATCTTGCGCTGTATTCGGTGAGCTGGGTCAACATCTGGAAGGCCTTTCCTTTCTACGCCCTCTTCATTCTCGCTGGGCTCCAGTCCATCCCCCAGGAAATCCATGAAGCCGCACGCATTGACGGGGCAACGTCCTTTGCCATTTTCCGGTACATCACCCTCCCCCTCATCCGGCCACTTCTTTTCGTCATGGCACTCTTTGCCACGGTATGGACCTTCAACTACTTTGACCTCATCTACTCCATGACCCAGGGCGGCCCAGGGCACGCCACGGAAATCCTGGCAACCCTCGCATACAAAACCGTCTTCCTCAAGCTCCGCTTTGACCATGCCGCCACCCTCGGGGTCTTCATGTTCCTCATCAACTTCGCCCTGAGCCTGGCCATCCTCACCATCTCAAGGAGGGTGGAATCATGAAAACCAGGGTGCTTTCCGCAGCGCTGTATTACCTCCTCATTGTTCTCCTCCTTCTCTGCATTCTCGTCCCCATTTACTGGCTCATCATGCCCTCCTTCCTTCCCCCAGACGAGATGTTCGCCTTTCCACCACATCTTTTCCCCAGAACCTTCACCCTGAAGAACTACTACGACCTGATTGTCACCTACCCGAAAACCGTCACCATCGATATGCTCCTGTACCTTCGAAATTCCTTCCTCGCCTGTGGCATAGCAAGCTGCATCGTCCTTGTCATCAGTGTTCTTGCGGGATACGCTCTCGCAAGGTCGTTCTTTCCGGGAAAGGGCACCCTCCGGACGGCGGTAATCCTCACCCAGATGATGCCGGCCGTGCTGTTTTTCATTCCCATATATCTTTTCATGAAGCGGCTGGGTCTTGTGAACAATCTCCTGGCCCTCATCCTCGTCTACCCGGGCATGGTGGCTCCTTTTAGCACCCTCATCAGCGAAGCCTACATCGCGAACATCCCTCAGGAAATCGAGGAAAGCGCCCTGCTTGATGGCGCAGGAGTTGGAACCATTCTCTTCCGCATCATCTTCCCCCTTGCCGCTCCCATGATTGTGGCCATTCTCATCTACTCCTTCGTGTGGATGTGGAACGACCTGGTCATTGCCCTGGTCCTCTGCCATGCCAACGAGGTACGCACGGCAAGTGTTGGGCTTTTCAGCTTCATCGGGGCAGCAACGGTGGAGTGGGGTGGACTCCTTGCAGGAACGGTGCTCTGCATTTTGCCACCTCTTCTGCTCTTTGCCTTTTTCCAGAAATTCATCATTCAGGGTATTCTTGCTGGAAGCCTTAAAACGTGAAGGAGGTCAGCATATGCACAGGCTCTCCCTTGACGGATCGTGGATTCTCGAAGGCTTACCGTACGGTGAAGGGGTAGAGAAAAAAGCGTACCGCCCGGATTACACCCCCTCGGACCCCCTGGAAGCCCTGGTTCCCGGGGAGGTGCACCTTGATCTACTTCGGGCAGGAAGAATCCCTGAACCCCTCTTTGGCGAGAACGCCAAACTCTGCCAGTGGGTTGAGGAAAAAGAGTGGTGGTACCGCCGGAAGTTCTCCGTTCCCGGAGAGTGGCTCACGCTCCATGCTGAACTCGTGTTCGAGGGCATCGACACCGACTGTGACGTATACCTCAACGGGGAGCACCTCGCCCATCACGAGAACATGTTTGTCCCCCTGGTCATTGATGTTTCTGGGAAGCTCCAGAGCGAAAACCTCCTCGTCGTCCGGGTTGATTCCGGTGTCATGCGAATTCAGAACAAACCCTTCGTGCCGTATCCTGCAGGAAGCCCCGAGCAGGACTACCGGCGAGTCTGGGCGAGAAAAGCCCAGTTCACCTTCGCCTGGGACTGGGCGCCTCGCCTGGTGAACGTGGGTATCTGGAGGAGTGTTTCCCTGCGCTTTTTTGAGGGGTTTGCCCTCCGGGATGTTTTTGTGAGAGGGAGTATCTCCTGTGACCGGAAATCCGCTACAGTCACTCTTTCTGGCGCGGTGGAGAACTTCTCCAAGAATTTCGCCTGTGAGCCAAAACTCCGGCTTCGGGCACTCCTTTTTGAGGAAGAAGGAAGGAAACTTGTGGTCTCAAAGGACGAGTCGTTCCGGGCCTATCCTGGTCTTACGAACTTCACCCTGACCCTTGAGGTTTCTCCGCCTCGCCTCTGGTGGCCAAACGGCTTCGGTGAGCCCCACCTTTACAGAGTTCTTCTCCTCCTCCTTGATGAGGAGGGCCGGGAACTCGACCGCTTCGAAAAGGCCTGGGGCCTTCGGGAGGTTGCCCTCCGGCAAGAACCCCTCTCAAGCGACGAAGGGGAATCCTTCATCCTCACCGTTAACGGTGAACCCATCTTCTGCAAGGGGGCAGACTGGGTTCCGGCGGATTCCCTTATCCCCCGAGTCACAAGGGAAAAATACCAAAGGCTCATCGAAGAGGCCCAGAAAGCCCACTTCAACATGTTCCGGGTCTGGGGTGGGGGAATCTACGAAGACCCCTTCTTCTACGAACACTGCGCCCGCTGTGGCATCATGGTCTGGCAGGATTTCATGTTCGCCTGCGCCTATTACCCCAAAAGCCCCGAATTCTTACAGGAAGTCGAGCGGGAAATTCAGGCGGTCGTGAAGCAACTTCGGAACGAAACCGCTATCGTCCTGTGGTGCGGCAACAACGAGCTCCAGTGGCTGCACGAGCGGAACAAGGAAATCACCGGGAAGAAGGACCTGGAATTCCCCGATTACGACATCTACCACATCCTCATGCCCCGCCTCCTCAAAGACCTCGACCCCACAAGACCTTTCTGGCCCTCAAGCCCTTACGGAGGGAGCGACCCGAACTCGGAGAACGAGGGCGACCGACACTTCTGGGATGTGAGCATCCTCATTGAGGACCTGAAGGAACGGGTGAACTACGAGAACTACGCTAGAGACCGGGGGAAGTTCATCTCCGAATTCGGCGTTCTGGCGCCTCCGGTCCTTGAGTCCCTCCGGGAGTTCATCCCCGAAGAGGAGCTCTTCCTTGACTCCCCTTCTTGGCAGTTCCACAACAACGTCTTCGAGCGGGAGAACATCCGGGGAATGCTCCGGGAGTTCGTCAAAGACCCGGAACGCCTTTCCTTCCCAGAGTACCTCCGTTTTGCTCAGCTCCTCCAGGGTGAAGCCCTGAAGTTTGCCCTTGAGCACTGGCGAAGACGGAAATTCCTCACCGCCGGGGCGCTCTTTTGGATGTACAGCGACTGCTGGGGTGCTATCGGCTGGACGGTCATTGACTACTACCTCCGGAAGAAACCGAGCTACTACTTCGTTCGGCGAGCCTTCCAGCCCGTGGACCTTTCGCTGCGCCGGGGAGAGTACGCTGTGGAGCTTTTTGTGGTGAACGACACGCCGGAAGCCCTTGTCCTTGCCGTGGAATACGGTCTGTCATTCTTCGACGGACGGGAAATCACCTCTGGGAACCTCTCCTGTCACATCCCTCCGAATAGCTCCCGGAAAGTCGGCGTGGTCCCCTGCGGAGTTGCAACAGCAAGGCCCTCTGAGGTCTTCTTCTGGGCCAGGCTCCTTGACGGAGACCGGGTGCTCGACTGGGAACGGTGCTTCTTCGTGCGTTTCAAGGACCTCAAACTCGAAAAAGCCCGGGTTGACTGGGACGTTGTCTTTGAAAAAGGCGAAACCTTTATAGAACTCGTTTCGCCAGTTTTTGCCTGGTTCGTGAACGTGGAACTCCCCTCTTCGTTCACTCCCGAGGACAACTACTTCGACCTTTTCCCCGGAAAAGTGCGGCGGCTGAAAATCACAGGCGAGGGAGAGCTCAAAAAGCAGGACGTGGAGATTTCCTGGAATAACGCTTGAAACACTCTCCCCAGGGCCTTAAAGGCCCTGGGGTTTCTCAGAGTTCTTCAAGCTCAAGACCAAACACCCGGGCAACAGAACGAAGCTCGGGAATCCTTGCACCGCCAAGAAGGCACACATGGTGCGAGTAGAGCCCCTCAACAAGCCTATATCCATCCCGAACCCGAAGGAGCGCTCCGTTCTCACAGTCTGAACCCGGGTACTGGACGTATCCCTCAAGGTTTCCCCAGGCAGCCACCATTTTCTTACAGGAGGGATGGAGCTTCACAAGTGTTACCGGTCCCTCAGGAAGCCGGGCATCGAGGGCAATGGCGTTCTCGTCAACGATGCGGAGGACTTTTCGCCGAACGCAAAAGGACTGAGCGAAAGGTCGGGGGACAATCCCAAAGTACCCGCAGTGGGCAAGAAGCGCGTGATGCTCAGGTTCCGGGACGTCAGGAAACCGCTCGATGCGCTCATGCCTCAGCGCTGCCTCACCCATGAGGAAAGGATAGATGTTGGTCATCATCACCGGGGCTCGGAAAGGGAAGTACATTAGGCACTCAGTGAGAAGCGACAGAATATCGGCCTCACAGGCCCAGAGGATACCGTACCGCTCAAAGAGCATATCCCAGGCAAGACAGGGTGTGGTGTCCGAGAAAAAGGATTCGTTGAGGCAGTTGATGCCCATGCCGAGGACGTTCTCGTGCTTTTCCAGTTCCTCGCGGAGGGCAAGGTACATCTTCACTGCGCTCCGCAGGGAGTGCTCTGGAACCCCTGCAACCGGGATGTCCCATTGCTGCCATTCGGTGCTGGCCACGTCATCGGGAATGCTCTGAGCTTTTTGCGCAAGCTCCCGAAAACTCTTCACCACAACCTCTATCCCAAACGTCTCGGCAATGTTCTTCCGGCACTCTTCCTCCCACCAGAAAAAGCGCTTGAAAATCTCTGCCTGCATTCCCTCCCCGGGGTTATCCTGGAACACCAAAAACTTCGCCCCCCGGGCGTATCTCTTGAGTGCCAGAGCACGGACGATGGTTTTGGTAAGCTCAAGAGAATAAGGAGCAAAGACTGAAAGCCCCTGGGCCTTGAGGTAGGTGACAATCTCCCAGTCCCACATGTTCATCGTCCCAAAAGGGGAGGTTACGATGAGCACGGGAAGGCGCATGTTCTTCAATGCGCCTGCAGCTCTGTAGGCCTCACCCAGAATCTGGGGGAAAAGCAATGCGTCCGCACCGGTGGC
>APKF01000099.1 GCA_000353875.1 Candidatus Caldatribacterium californiense OP9-cSCG
AATTTTTAAAGAAGTTTGTGGAACTTCTTCCTTATATGCTACTCTTCGTGTGGGATGCAGAGCCTTCCTGCTTTGGGCTTGCAAACATACTTGATCCAGGATATGGGCTCCTGGCTTCCTCGCCCCCACCAACTGATTCTTGGGAAACTGTCAAGACAGGGAATACTCACGAGTAGCCTGGTACAATCTGCGCCAGAGCGCAAGTCCCATGGATTTTGAAACCAGGGAAAACTACGCAGTACCCCTGCTTTCCCAAAGTGAGAAGGTCACCGGGGAATTCTACGAGGAAACACCGAAAACTCAGAAGACCCAGATTCGGCAACAGCAGCTCTTGAGGGGAAGGGATTCATTTCGTCTGGAGCATCCTGGGGAACGTCCTCATGCCACTGGCATGATGGCCCCCAGCGACTCTCCCTGACCAACGAACTTCCGGTAGATGGCCCTGGCCTCCTCCAGAGAGAGTTCCCGGAGGTACGCTTCATACTGGAAGGGGAACTCCCACCCCAGCCCAACCCGCTCGTAAAAGGCAAAGAGCGAGGCGAGAGAAGCCACGGTCTCGAAACTGTGGAGAAAGAGCCCCCTCGTGTAGGTTTTGGCCTCGTTGAACTCCTCCTCTTTCAGGTTGAGGAGATTGCGGAATTCCTCCCGGAG
>APKF01000100.1 GCA_000353875.1 Candidatus Caldatribacterium californiense OP9-cSCG
GAGCTTGTGCGTTTTGCCAATGTCGAAAAGCAGAAGCCCCTTGTGGAGGACGAGCTCCGTTTCATCGCCAGGTACCCCAAGCAGGCCAAGCAGATTCTCACACTTATTCCCTGAAAGACAAACGGGGGTTCCCCCAGGCTTTCCTCAACCGCACAAAGGAGGGGAACTCCCGGAGCACTTCATAACCGTTCCGGAGATAGAAGGCCAGTGCCCTGACGTTCTCCCGCTCGACATCGAGAACAAGCCAGGAATTCCCCGAGTTCTGGGCCTCCTTTTCCACCACCTGGAGCAGGAAACTCCCAAGACCCCTCCCCTGATGGGGAGGGAAAATGGCGATGTTACTCAGGTAGTAGGCGTTCTGGGGAATCTTCATGCGGAAGAGTTCAAAGAGGAAAGGCGAGAGGAGGCGAGGGAGAACAAAAGGAGCAAGCTGCAAAACGGTGTGGAGTCCCTTTGTCCTCCTTGTGCCGCTGCTCCACCCAAGCGCCATCCCCAGGATTTCATCCTTTCCAAGAACCAGGACGTGGGGAGCGCTGAAGAGGCTCCGCTCGTCCTCAAAGCACCGCTTGAAAACCCTGCGCCACCGGGGACCAAAAAGCCGCTCGAAAACCCTCCCTCCCGAAAGCTCAAGGAGGTGAAGGAACGCTGCCTGGTCCTCTGCCGTTCTCGAAGCTCTTCGGACCTCTATCTCGCGAAAACCTCGGCCTCCTTCCGTTGTCTCTCCACCCTCCAGTCCCGACCTGCCTGGAAAAAGGCCTCAATGTTCTCCAGGGGAACGTCCTGGGGAAGGTCGCAGCCTGTGCTCAGGATAAAATACGGGTAATCTTTCATTCCCTCAAGGAGTTCATACGTTATCCGGTAGATGTGCTCCGGTGCCTCAGAAAGCATGGCCACGGGGCTCACGTTCCCAAGAAGGAGCAGTCCCTCCCCATCCCGGGCCACCCTGGGGAGGTCCACGACGCTATCAAGACTCAGGCCGACCACGCCACAGCGCCGCATCTCGGGGACGAGATGGTGAGTGTTGCCGCACACATGGAGGATGACTTCAACGTCGTCGAGAATCCCCACGAGTTCTCTATATAGCGGGGCCAGATGCTTCCGGAACGCCTCCGGACCAAAGATGACCGCTGTGGGCTCGAGGACCATAATGGTGTCGGCTCCCGCCTCCTGCAGAGCCTGAGCGTAACGGAGGACCACTCCGTAAGAAAACTCGAGAATCCCCTGGAAGAACGACTCATCAAGGATACTCTGCATGGCAAGCTCATTCGCTCCAGCAAGCAATCCGGCAAGCGTGAGGGGCCCGATGACGTACGCCCCCACAGGGCAGGGAAAGGCTGCCCGCATGTGCCTCAAGGTCTCAAGGTACACCATGACCCTCCCATCCCCCAGGATGTCAATCTTCCGGAAAGGCTCAAGATCCCCAAGGGTCCTCACCGGGTGGGCCTCAACGGATGGCGTATCATCGAGAGGAAAGCGAACGGGAAGCCCCAGGGCACTGGCCTCGACCGAAAGGTCCATGAGGAAGAACATGGCGTCAGGATGGAAGCGGTCGTAGAGCCTGCTTAAGGTCTGGAACTGCACCAGATGATTAAATTGGTTTTGTTTGATACTCGTTTTCGTCAGCTGCAATCCCGGGTAACCCATGAGGGGAACGATCGGTCTTCTTCCCTCATTCCATAAGGTTAAAGCAAGTTCTTTCAGGGAGAACTTGCCCGATATTCGCCGCATGAAAACCACCTCAGAGTTTCATAAAATAGTTAATTTTCTTGGACCATTGTACACCCTTTTCCCCTTCCCGTCAAGGCCCGCAGACGAGTTTTTTTTCGCCTCTAAGTCCGGCTTCTGACAATTCCCGCCACCTCACACGGCAAGAACCACCCCTCTTGCATTCCTCCCGCAGGGGTGGTTATATAGAACACAGGGGGATGTGCCATGCCAGTGTTCCGGGTTCTTGTGGCCGACGACGAACGTCTGATGGCGGAAATGCTCGAAGAGATGCTCAAGGCCGATGGAATGCTTGTCGAAAAGGCCTATACTGGAAAAGAGGCCCTTGAGAAATTCCGCTCTCTGGACTTTGATCTTGTCCTCCTCGACCTGCGCATGCCCGAAATGAACGGCCTCGACGTCCTCCAAGAGATGAAAAAAGAAGACCCCACGATTCCCGTCATCGTCATCACTGCCTACGGGAGCGTGGACAACGCCGTGGAGGCTCTGAAGGTCGGGGCCTATGATTTCATCACCAAGCCCTTTAAACTCGAGGAACTCCGGAACGCCATTGCCCGGGCTTTAGAGGTCGAACAGCTCCGGCGAGAGAAGGAGTACCTCCTCTCCGAAATCCAGGAAGAATTCCACTTCGAAGGGGTAATCGGAGAATCCCCCAAGATGAAGGAAGTCATGAGGGTAGCGCAGCTTGTGGCCAAAACTGATGCCACGGTCCTTATCTGCGGAGAAAGCGGTACAGGGAAGGAACTCCTCGCCCGCTCTATTCACTACCAGAGCAACCGCAGGGATAAGCCTTTCGTGGTGGTCAACTGTGGCGCCATCACCGAGACACTCCTTGAAAGCGAGCTTTTCGGTCACGAGAAAGGGGCCTTCACCGGCGCTTACACGAGAAAACCGGGGAAATTCGAGCTTGCCGATGGAGGGACGATTTTCCTCGATGAAATTGGGGAAATGAGTCCTGCCATGCAGGTGAAACTCCTGCGGGTTCTGCAGGAGAAGACCTTCGAGCGGGTCGGAGGCACCACATCCATCACCGTTGACGTCCGCATCATTGCTGCTACGAATCGCGACCTGAAAAAGGCCGTCCGGGAGGGAACTTTCCGGGAAGACCTCTACTACCGACTCAACGTCATCCCCATTTACCTCCCACCCCTCCGGGAACGGAAAGAGGATTTACCCCTCCTCTGTGATTTTCTCATTGCCCGGCACTGCCGGAAACTCCACAAGAAAATCCGGGGTATTTCCCCACAGGCCATGCGGGTGCTCCGGAAATATCACTGGCCGGGGAACATCCGGGAACTCGACAACGTCCTGGAGCGGGCCATCATCCTCACTCAGGATGACGTCATCGGGATTGACGACCTGCAGATTTTCGAGGCCCCAAAAACCGAGCGGTGGAAAACCCTCAAAGAGGTTGAGGAAGAGTACATCGCCCAGGTCCTTGAAGCCTTCGCCTTCGATCTTGAGAAGGCTGCCGCCGTCCTCGATATCCCCCCTGAGGAACTGAAAGAAAAGGCCACCAGGCTCTCCCTCAAATCCCCAGAGGGTAGCCCTACCGGTACTCGTTGACGGTCTCAAAGAGTGCCAGGAGATTCTCCACGGGGATATTCGCCTGAATGTTGTGCACGGTAGCAAAGACGAACCCCCCGCCCTTTCGGAAGATCTCGATGAGCTTCCGGACTTCCTCCCGGACCTCCTCAGGAGTCCCAAAGGGGAGAGTGCGCTGCGTGTTCACCCCCCCTCCCCAGAAGGTGAAATGGTCACCGAATTCCCGCTTGAGGGTCTCCGGGTCCATAGAAGCCGCAGAAATCTGCACCGGGTTGAGAATGTCAAAGCCTGCTTCTCTGAGGTCCGGAAGAAGCTCGTACACCGAGCCACAGGTGTGGATGAAAGTCTTCCAGGTCGTGTGCTCATGAACCCAGGCGTTCACCTTCGTGTGGAAGGGTTTGAAGAGTTTCCGGTAGAGTTCCGGAGCAATGAATGGACCGTGCTGCGATCCAAAGTCGGTTCCGGAAATCACAATGACCTGGATACGCTCTCCTACTGCCTGGTGGAGCATCTCGAGGTTCTTGAGGCCTATCTCGGTCATCCGGGCAAAAACCTCCTGAAGGAAGGACTGGCGGGTCACCAAAGACACGTACCACTCCTCCACGTCCCGGATGCCTTTGGGGTCCTTGAGGGCAAGACCGGGAACGAAGGCAATATCCCCGAGGTTCGTCCCCGGAACCCCGGAAAAGACGATGGCGTAATCGGTTTCCTCATAGAGCCTCTGCGCTTCTTCCTCGTAGTAACGGAGGTCCTCGTCGGCAAGAAGGGTGTATTCCTCAATCTGGTCTTCAACCCGAAGATTCTTCTCATCAATGGGTTTCTGACGAATGAGGGCATCGTGGTAAAATCCCCCCTTGGGCATCTTTGCGCACGGCGCACAGGATGTGTCTCCCTTGGGGTACTGGTAGATGTTCCCTTCGGCATCCGGCACAGTGTTGAACTTCTCCGGCACAAGAAGGGGCGTCCCGTCGAAGAACTTCCAGGGCTTCCAGTTCTCGTTCCGGAAACCGAAAAAGTTCTCCCGGGACATCAAAGGAACCGTATCGATACCAAGGACCTTCCGGAGGTCATCGTCCACTTCCCCAAGCATCTGGAAAGGATCGATGACCTTCACCGGGTCCTCAGGACGAATGAGCCCCAGGGCCACCTTGAGTTTGTGGAGGCTTGAGACGTGGATTCCGGTCACCAGAGTCGCCCCAAGGTCAAGGGGAAGCTTATCCGGCTCCTCATGCGAAAGGGTTTTCAGTACCCGTTCCCGAGAGGTCACAGTATCTCCTCCTTTCATCCCTTTACCGCCCCAAAGGTGAGACCACGCACAAGATACCGCTGAGCAAGAAGGGAGAAGACCACAACGGGCAGCATGGTGACAATTCCTGCTGCCGCAAGCGGTCCCCAGGCAATACGCCAGCCGGTGATGAACCGCCCGAGGTAAAGGGGCAGGGTCTGGGCCTCCTTACCCGTCGTGAGGACGAGGCTCAGGAGGAACTCACCCCAACTCTGGATGAAGGAGAGCGTCGCCACCGCTGCAAGGCCGGGAGCGGCAAGGGGGAGAATTACCGAAAAGAAGCTCTGCCCCACTCCTGCCCCATCCACAAACGCAGCCTCATCGAGTTCCCTGGGGATTTCGTTGAAGAACGTGATGAGAATCCAGGTACTGAAAGGTGTGGTGATGACGAGATGGGCCAGGATGAGCGCCCACCAGGTGTTGATGAGCCGAAGGCGGGAAAAAATCACATATAGCGGCAGTGCCGAGGCAATGGGCGGGAGCATGCGGATGGAAATGATCCAGGAGACAAAACGCATCCCCCCGATTTTGAAGCGTGACACCGCATACGCCGCAAGGGCAGAAATGACCGTTGAAAGCAGGGCCACAAAAAGGGCCACCACGATGCTATTCCGCAGGTACGGGGTAATGGTAGCGATGGCCGTGGTAGCGCTTCCAAAAAACCCCCCTTCCACGCCCATGAAGTTCCCCAGCGTCCACGAGGAAGGCCAGAACGTTGGAGGCCAGGTGAACCACTCCTCGCTTTTCTTGAAGGCAGTCGTCACCAGCCAGTACACCGGGAAGAGGAAGAAAAAGAGTACCAGGGCCACAAGCACTCCCTTCACGATCCCTTTCACCCACCGCATGGTCCTTCCTCCTATAGCTCCAGTGTCTCCCGCAACCGGAGCATCCGGATGAGGAGATTCACAAGGAGTGATACGGCAAGAAGTAAAAGAACGCTCAGAGCCGAAGCGTACCCAATATCCCAGCCGAAGGATACGCCGACCTTGTAGATGTAGAAACTGTAGGAATGCGTGCTCGAGCCGGGGCCTCCAAAGGTCACCATGTAAACGATGTCGAAAATCTTCAGGGCATCGATGACTCTGATGATGAGCACCACAAAAAGGAGGGGGCGCAGAAGGGGGAATTCGATGTACCGGAAGGCCGAAAAGCCGCTCGCCCCGTCGACGAAGCTCGCTTCCACAATATCCCGGGGAAGAGATTGCAGTCCCGCATAGAGGACGAGGAAGACAAAGGGAGTCCACTGCCACACGTCAATCAGAATAACTCCAAGGCGTGAAAAGAATTGCGTCCCAAGCCAGGAAATTTTGGGAATCCCCAAAAGGGAGAGAAAGTAGTTCACCGGACCGAATTCGAAGTTGTAGAGCATCTTCCAGGCGATTCCCGCCACCACCGCAGGAACCATCATGGGGATGAGGAGGGCACTTCGGAACACCCGTTCCCCAAAGGTATCCCGAAGGAGAAAGGCGATGGCCATTCCCAGGAGGATCTCCAGAGGAACGGCAACGGCAAGAAGCAGGACGGTGAAATCAATGCTGGAAATCGCCGTTCGATCCCGCAGAATGTCCCGATAATTGGAGAAGCCGATGAATTGGGGTTTCTCCCAGGACGCAAGAGAGTAGCGGAAAAAGGACATATACACCATGTACCCAAAGGGGTACATCGTAAGACCAAGGAGAACTCCAAGGAGAGGGAGAATCATGAGAAAACCCACACGCTGCATTCGTCTTCGTGCAAGCATGGAAAATCACCCGAAAAACGAGGGGCGCTCGAGCGCCCCTCGCCCTCGCTCATTTCCCGAGAATTTTTTTCCACTCATCAGCCACGAGGTTCAGCGTTTCGATGGAGTTCGGTTGCTGTCCGAGGAGGATTTCAGAGAGCATCCCAACGAGGATATCTTCAAGGCGAGGCTCTTCAGGAATCCGGGGACGGTGGGAAGCACCATCAAGAGACGCAATGTAGGCCTCTTTGAGCCACGGAGAGTCGGCAAGGACCTCCGGGTCTTCCACCACGGATTTCCGGGTCGGACCAATGCGGTACTTGAGCCACTGGATTTTGTCACCCTCTTTGCTCGTCGCATACTGGATGAAGCGGAAAGCCGCTTCTTTGTTCTTTGAAGCCGCATTAATCCCAAGGCCCCATCCACCGCTCACCGGTGCTCCACCGGGCATGACCGCAACACCGACCTTTTCCTCAAAAGGCTGTAATAGTGGGGATTCCTTCCAGCTTGCAAGACACGCCGTCCACTGGGGCACCATGGCCACCATACCCTTACCGAAAGCCTCCAAGGTCTCTCCGTAGTCAGAACCGAGGGGGTCTGGAGCGTACTGCATGAGGTCGATCATGTCCTGGAGTGCTCGAACACCTTCTTCGGAGTTGAAGGCCGGAAGTCCATCAGCAGTGAAGTAGTCACCCCAGTCGAGGTCAACTTTCCCGAACTTTGCAATGCCCTCAGGACTCCTCCGGTACGGTCCGAAGAAGTTGAGGTACATGTAGAAGAGGGTGTGCGTACGGGGGAGCATCAGGGCAATACCGTATTCCGTGGGGGAATCGGGGTTGAATTTCTTCGTGAAGAACTTCGCCACTTCTTTGGCCTCTTCCCAGGTCTTCGGGACGGCGAGATCTCTGCCGTACTCTGCCTTGAACTTCGCCTGAAGCGCAGGGTCGCTGAAGAGATCCTTTCGGTAGAAGAAGAACATTGCGGCACCGTAGAACGGGTATCCGATGCGCTTGTCCTTCCAGTAGCCGTAGACGTACTTCGCCGTAGGGATGAAGTCCTCGTCATCAAAGTTCGGATCCACAAGCTCTGGATGCTCTTTTGCGAAAGCCTCAAGGTCAAGCATCCCGGGGGCAATGGCTCCAGCCGTCATGAGGTCCCAGGTGGTGACGTCAAAAGACCCTGCACCGCTCGTGAGGTCTTGCAGAATCCTCGGGTAGAGCACCTCCCAGGAGAGCGGGGTGATTTCAATCTGGACGTCGGGATTCTTCTGCATGAAGTTCTGGGCAAGCTCATGGAGCGCATCAGCGTTATCCGGAGAGGACCAGACGACGAGGTTCACAGCACAGGCGACCGAGACAAAAAGGAACACCAGAACAACCGCAAGACCAGCCACTATTCCCCTTCTCATCTTTTCTCCTCCTCCTTTGAGGGGATGTAGAATTCCATGTTGCTCCGCATTACCACCACAGGCTCAAGGTACCGGCACGGTGGTGGCACAACTCCCTCCACCAGAAACCGAAAGAGCGCAATGACCGCCTCAAACCCCTGACGGTACGGATTCTGAAAAATGGTGGCATGGATCACCCCCTTCTCAAGGTATGGTCGCATCTCTCCAAAAAGGTCAGTGGTGATGACCTTCACCCGCCCTGCAAAGCCACTGTCCTCAAGCGCACGGCAGACCGCAGGAGAGTTTGCTGTCGCCACATAAATCCCCTGAAGGTCGGGATGTTTCCCAAGGATACAAGCAGTGGTCTCATAGGCTCGTCGCTCATCCTCTTCATTTTCGAAGATTTCTGGCTCTGGTCCCCGGGCAAAGCGAACCCACGAGGAGAGGAATCCCTGGACCTTCTGGAAGTGGTCCTCAATGTCCAGTGACCCAACCATGATGACCACAGGACCTTTTCCCCCAAGGAAATGCGCCATGAGTTCCCCCGCAAGCTCCCCGTTTTTCCAGGGATCCACGTATACGGCACTCAGGCGCCTACTTCCTGGGGCATCGGTTGAGACCGTGACCACGGGGACATTTTTCTCCACAAAACGATTAATGAAGGCGTTGAGCCGGCTCCGGTGTCCCGGAACAAGGACAAGACCATCAATCCGTTCCCTCAAAAGGTTTTCCAGCGCTTCTTCCTCACCCTTCCCCAGGGTTTCGACTTCCCGAACAAGAGGCAATACCTTGAAATCCCGAAGCTGGGCCACGGCATCGTAGAAACCCCGGCGAATGTCATCATAGAAGTAGTGGAGCTCCCGGGGGAAAAGCGCAGCAAGGACAATGGGTTTCTTTCGGGTGAGCGCACTTGCCACCCTGTTAGGCTCATACCCCATGCTCCGGGCGGTGGCCAGGATTTTCTCCCGTGTCCTGGCGCTGATACCCTTCCGCCCGTGCAGGGCCCGATCCACCGTCCCGATAGAAAACCCCGAAGCCAGGGCAATATCCTTAATGGTTGGACGTTTCCTAGGCGTCATGGCCGTTAACGTTCACGGTACTATTATACCACAGTACTGCGCCTGGGAAATAATAAAATTAAAAAATTCTCAGATGCGTTTCATCTACCCCCAAGCACCCGAGAAAGACAGCGGAAACCCGCTAACCTCGTGGAAGACCTGAACCTTGAGGCAATCAGAGAATTGCCACAGGCTCAGGCAGGGGAATCCTTACCGGCGCGCACCATAACACCCAGAGGACACTGGAGAGAAAGAAACCTCAATCCAGGTGGAAAACCTCTTCCATCTCCGCCCACCATTCCCCCTCTTTTCGGGTCTTCAGGGGTTCCTGGCAGGGTTTGCAGAGAGCCCACCACTTCTGTGTGATGGGGTCTTCGGCCATTTTCTTCATGTCTTCCTCGTAGTTCTCCCCGGTGTACTCGTAGTAGCTGAAGAGGTACCCGTCCTTGTAGAAAATGGTGTAGTTCTGGATGTGGCACTCTTTAATCGTTTTCAGCACTTCCGGCCAGACATTCCGGTGGAGTTCTTTGTACTCCTCAACTTTATCCGGCTTGAGCCTGATAATCATTCCGAAGCGACGCACAGAACACCCTCCCTTCAGGAATCAGCGTGGCATCCACAGGACCTCCGGATGATAATTTCCGGGCGCAACACCACTTCCCGGCGTTCTCGAATCTTCTCCCCTCGAATGCGTTCAAGGAGCATTTCAACCGCAAGCGTCCCCATGGTATACGCAGGCTGCTTCGCAGCCGTCAGAAAGGGGAAGAGCGTGGAGACAAGGTCAAAGTCGTCGAACGTCACAAGCGCCAGGTCTTCAGGAACCCGAACCCCGAGTTCGCGGGCTGCCCGGATGGCCCCCACGGCAATGACGTTATTCCCGGCGAAAATCGCCTCAACAGAAGGGCCATATTCAAGAAGCCTCCGGGTGGCCTGGTAACCAAAATCCTCCTTATAGGTCCCGATGAAAATCCACTCTTCCCGGGGAGTCACTCCGGCCTCTTTCAGCGCCCTTGTGTATCCCTCAACTCGTTCCCGACTTGTTGAAAGCACCAGAGGACCAGAGATGATGGCAATCTTTCGCTTTCCGTGAACTTCAATAAGGTGCTTCGTTAAGACATATGCCCCGTACTCGCTGTCGCCAACGACACAGTCCCAGGAGGAACTCTTGACCTTTCGATCCACCAGGACCACAGGGACATCCCTTCTGGAAAGGAGCGAAAGGGAACGCCCGTCGCTGCAGCTTGAGATTAAAAGCCCGTCAACCTGGCGCCGGAGCATGAGCTCTACATAGGCGGCCTCAACTCTGGGGTCCTCATCGGTGTTACAGAAAATCGTGTTGAACCCATGCTCCGAGGCCTTATCCTCAACCCCTCGGGCCAGAGTGGTGAAGAAAGGGTTGGTGATGTCGGAAATGATGAGGGCAATGGTGTTCGTCTGCCGCTTCTTGAGGCTCCGGGCGATGTAATTCGGCGAGTACTGGAGTTCCTGAGCAACGGCCAGGACTCTCTGTCGCGTGGCCTCGCTTACACCCCTGGCACCACTTAAAGCCCGGGAAACTGTAGCAGGAGAAACTCCGGCTCTCTTCGCAACGTCGTAAATGGTTGTCATCGCACTTTCACGAAAGCCGCAGAGGATAGGTACCCCGTTCCTTCAAGAGGCGAATGAGCCGGTCGTAGAACAGGGGGTCGACGTTACTCGCCACCGAATGGTCTGAGGCGGGCATGTACCCTCCCCCCACCGCCGCCCGGAGCTTGTAGAGTGCCTCCTTTTCTATATCTTCCCAGGTCCCGTATCCGAGAATTCGGCTGTCAAGACCGCCGAAGAACGACACCCGGTCTCCATACTGCTTCTTCAGCTCCACGGGGTCCATTCCTGCCTTGGCCTCCAGAGGATTGTACACGTCAATTCCCGCCTCAATGAGATCGGGGAAGATATCAAGGCTCCGCCCGCAACCATGGTATACGACGATGAGCCCATGGCGATGGAGGAAGTCGCAGAGTCTTTTCACGCAGGGGAAGAAGATCTCCCTCCAGAGGCTGGGGGAGAAAAACATCCCCTTATCATACGCCACATCTCCCCAGATGACCATCCCGGTAAGAGGAGCAAGCTCGATTTCTCGCTCCGCAATCCCAAGCATGAAATCCGTAACCCGTTCGGCAAAGGCCTTCACCTTGTCTTTCTCAAGCACAAGGTCCATGAGGAGTCCTTCTGTTCCTCGAATGCGCCACATCGTCTCATAGGGTTCGCAGATGGAACCGAAAAGGCAGAATTTATCCCTGTTACGTTCAATGTCCTCGACGAAACTCGGTAACTCCCCGAAACTATCCCCACAGTTGATGATGTCGCAGCGTTTCTCAAAGTACCGCCGATCGTCCCGGGGGTCGTCGAAGGTGAACGAGGCGAAATCATCAGCGCTCTTGACCGAAAAATCAAGGAACATCGGCATGGGGGCCGAAAAGACTTTCTTCACCGTGCACCCGAAGCCGCTCCGAAAGACTACATAGTCTTCCGTCCGTTCAAGGATGACACAGCTTTCAATCTTCGGATCCATGTTCGGCGAAATGACCTTCACATCGAGGTCGTAGTACTCGTAGATATCTGTATCCTCTGGGAGATTGAAAGCCTCTCGCCACCGCTTGAGAAATCCGCTCCAGTAGAAGTCCGTGAGGGGGACCCGGTCCGGTTCCCTCCGCTCTTTCAGGGCAGTTCGAACCCGCTGAATTTTCTGTTCCGCTCTTTCCATCGCACTCACTCCTTTACTGCACCAAGGGACAGCCCGCGGATAATGTACCGGTTGGCAAAGATAGTCACAAGAAGAGGGGGGATGATGATGACCAGGGAGCTCGCTGCAATGTCCCAGTACTGGGGGCCCCGAAGCGTGGTGAGCCCAGCCATCTGGAGGGGAAGGGTCTTGGCATTTTCAAACGTCAGGGTCAGCGCCACAAGGAACTCGTTCCAGGCGAAAATGAAGGAGAAAAGGAAGGACACCGCAATACCCGGAACAGCAAGGGGGATGACCACCGAAAAGAGCGCCCTCCAGCGGGAACACCCGTCAACCATTGCCGCTTCCTCGAGTTCCTTGGGAAGGTCAGAAAAGAACTCCTTCACAATCCAGGTCACGAGGGGCAGGTTCATGACGCTGTAAACAATGACGAGGCTTGCAACGTTGTCCAGAAGCCCCAGGGTGTTGAAGAGGACGAAGAAAGGCATGGCCAGAGCAACCGGTGGAAACATCCGCTGCGACAGAATGAAAAAGGCGATATTCTCGTTTCTCCAACGACGGTAGACAAAACGGGTGAGGGCATACCCTGCCATCACCCCAAGGACAACAGTGACGAGAGAACTCATGAAGGCTACAACAACACTATTGCGAAGGTACACACCACGGTTACCGAGAATTTTCATCACCTGGTACTCTGCTTCTCCTGGGGCTGTTCGTCCGAAGAGATGAATCCACCCAAGGAGACTGGGTTTGAAATCAATAAAGGGGAAAAACTTCGGTCGCGGGGCATACACGGTCCCGTGTTCCTTGAAGGAGGTCACCACGTTGTAGTAGATGGGGAAAAGGGTGAAGACGAGCCAGAAAAGCAACACCACGTAGATACCAGCTTTTCGCCAGCCGCTCCGGACCTTAAAATACGTTCCCGGCATTTACCTCAACGCTCCTATCCGATGCAGGAATCGGGTGAGATACGTGAACATGATACTGATGATGACAAGCTGTACCCAGGACATGGCCGTCCCGTATCCGAGGTTGAAAGCCCGGAAGCCTTTAAGGTAGATGTAGAAGTTCAGAGTTTCTGTGGCAGTACCTGGCCCTCCCCCCGTGAGGACATACACAGTATCGAAAACCTTGAAAGCATCGATAACCCGAAGAAGCACTACGGTGATAATCACTGGAAAGGCCACAGGAAGCGTGATGTGGAAGAAGACGTGGGCATGGGATGCCCCATCCACAAGAGCTGCTTCATACAGTTCCTCGGAAATCGATTCGAAAGCGGCAAGAATAGTGAAAATCATGAAGGGCGTCCACTGCCAGACGTCAACGAGAATTAGGGAAAGCAGGGCGGTTCCCCCCTTGCCCAGCCACTCCACTGGCGCAATGCCAAACCAGCCCAAGAAGTAGTTCAGCGGTCCCCGGTTGTAATCAAGGATCATTTTCCAGACATAGGAAATCGCCACAGGGGAAAGGAGCATGGGGAGCATGTAGGTGACACGGAAAAAATTCTTCCCCACCACGTCTTTCTGAAGAATCATGGCCAGGAGAATCCCAAGACCAAGCTCAATTCCCACCACAGAACCAACATAGAGGAACGAGAGGCCAAAGGCGTGGGTAAAGCGAGGGTCTCTGACCATGTCGATGAAATTCTTGAGCCCAACGAAGCGCAATCCCCCCGTCCCCGGCGTCCATTGACTCAGGGAGATGAGGATGGAGAAAACCAGAGGGAAGATGGCCAGGGAAAGGATGAAGATAAGGACGGGAAGTATCATTGCGTATTTCATGCGCCGTTCTGCCTGAAGCGCCATAGTCTCACCCCAGAAAGAAAAATCCCCCACCCCTCCGGGGGTGGGGGAAGGTTTCACTCAAGCCCCAGGTGCTGCCGGTAGAACTTGGTTTGAGCGTCCTTGCCCAGGCGCTCGGTGATAGCATTCCATTCTGCGGCACAGTCGTTCATCGCATCCTGAACCGATTTTTCTCCGGAGAGCGCAACGGTCAGGTGGAGCTCGTACACGTCCATGTACTCGGCAGAGCCAGGAATTCGAATGTCAATAACCGCGTTGGGATGGTCGGTCACCGCCAGAGTGTTCGCGATGTACTCCCTGGCCTCTTCCTCAGTCCAGCCAGCCTGCACCCAGGCCTCGAGGTTTTGCATGTGGGACTTGCGCCAGGGCTGGTATCCGGAGAAGGGGTTAGCCACGTCCTTTGCGCTAACTTCCGGGCTAATCATGTACTTTACAAAGTCCCAGCAGAGGTCTGGGTAATCCGTGGTGGAGGTGATGTAGAAGGACCAGCCGTTGAAGCAGTGCACTGGGGCGTAGTGGACTTCTTCTGTCTTCACCCATTCGCCCTTCTGCCAGTCCCAGTACTCCTTCGCTCCAGGAGGCAGAGCATAGCCAATGAGCCCTTTAACTTTCGACTGGACGTCATGGGAATTCGGACCGATATCACCCCAGTCAATGGCCATGGCGGCATGCCCGAGAATCATTTCGTTGATGACGTCACCCCGAACCCAGTCAAGACCTGGACCACAGCCCCGTTTCCCCATTTCAATAAACTTCTCGATTCCCTTGACCCAGCCGGGGCTGTTCACAAGGGGCGTCATATCTGGCTGGAAGTAGAGGATGCCCTGAGCCGGGGCTTTATCCCGGGGCACAACCACATAGGGGGCTACCCAGGGGAGAGAGTAGAAGTACGTCTGGGCACCACGCTTGGTGCTCCGCACAAACCCGTACTCAATCTCCCCGTCATTGTCCCAGTCCCAGCCGTTGAAAAACTCGGCCACGTCGATGAGTTCATCGATAGTCTTCGGAGGAACGTTGTACTCATAGCCATACTTCTCCTTGAACTTCGCCCGGTAGTCCGGATTTCCAAGAACGTCTTTCCGGTAGAAGAGGTACATGTTGTCGTTGTCGCAGATTAGTCCATAAGTCTTGCCACCGAACATGTTCTTGAGCTTGATGCCATCGGGTACATCGGTCTCGTACTGCACTTCAGGATCTTTCAGGTAGTCATCGAGGGGGATGACATAGCCCCATCCCACGAGATCTGCCATCCAGATATTGCCGGCAAGGAGAATATCGAAGGCTTTGCTTCGGGTGGCTGCAGCCTGTTGCATCTTGGGAAAGAGATCGGCAAAATCAGCTTCGATTACTTCAACCCGGTTCCCCGTCATCTTTCCCCACTCTTCGCCATGAACCTTCACCGGGCCACTCACCCAGGGACCGGTCATGGCCAGAACCTTAATGGTTTTCCCCTCACCCCAGGCCACCGAGCTAGCAAGAAGGAACACACCGCAGAGAACCACAATCGCCAGAACAGTTTTCCGCATGGAAAACAACCCTCCTTTTTCTGCGCCTGCCATAGGGAGAAAATGCATTCCATCCCCTTGCCCCGCTTTCAGATCGTTCTCACCTCCCGAAATCGATTTAGTTCCATTGTAGCGCGAAACTGGGCCCTTGTCAAACAGAAATCCACTGGATGAAGTCGCAAAGGTCATATCTTGTTGCAACCGATTTCTTTCCTCATAAGGAAAGCCTGTTACCCTTACACTGGTGACTAACCAAAAAGTATCTGATATAATACACCAAAAAGGTGTACGGAGGATTCCCTGTGAACCCCTTCCGTTTTGGGAAAGAATACGTTCCAGAGTGTTTCATCGACCGGGAAAGGGAGTACAGCGAAATTCTCTCCGGGGTCCAGAACGGAGTGAATCTCGTACTCATCGCTCCCCGGCGTTTTGGGAAGACCTGGCTTTTGCAGAAGTTTGCCCGGGAAAGCGGCTTCCCCACGCTTTACATCGACCTTTTTGGTATTCTCTCTGTAAGGGATTTCGCCACGCAGATGGCGCAGGAGGCCTACCGCCTCCTCAGAGAAGAAAACCCGGTCGCTTTTGTCACGCGCTTTTTGAAAGACATCGCCCAGTATGTGTCCTTCAGCATAACCACCCGGGGGGTTTCCTTCTCCCTGCATCCCACGCTTCCTGAAGAGGAGTGTCTCCAGGAGGCCCTGAGACTGCCCCATGTGCTCCACGAAGCCCTGAAGACCCAGGTTGCGGTTATCCTTGACGAGTTCCAGGAATACGAGCGCCTCTCCCCAAAGCTTCCCGGACTCATCCGGAGCGTCTTCCAGCGCAAAGGAGGAGCAAGCTACATCTTCTCCGGTTCCCGGCGCCATCTTCTAGAGCGGCTCTTCTTCACCACAGGCGGCCCCCTCTACTTTTCAGCCAAACGTGTTGACATGAGCAACTTCCTTCCCAGAGAGGCCACCCTGTGTTACCTCGAAGAGCGGTTTCGAAAAAGCGGCAAAAACATCCAGGAAAAGGCCCTGCTGTATCTTCTTGACCTCACCAGGGGACACCCTTACTACGTCCAGTTTCTCTCCTACGAGGTCTGGAACCTTGGTGGACAGTGGATCACAAAGGACACGGTCGATGCCGCCTGCGAGATGCTTCTGTGCCACGAGTCTTACAACTATGATGTCCTCATCGAGGCCCTGGGGTACAAGCACCTCAAAAAAGTCCTTTCGCTTCTCGCCTCAAAAGAAAAGGAGATCTTCAATCCCCAGGTCCTGACGAGATGGGGCATCTCGAGCCCGGCGCTCCTCCAGAAGACCCTGGCAAAGCTCATCGACTACGGCATTGTGGAAAAACTCCATCCCGGGAAGTACGAGCTCCTTGACCCGCTCTTTGCCATGTACGTGGAACGGCGATTTGGAAGCCGATGAGCGCGGTGTGGTGGGAGATCATGG
>APKF01000101.1 GCA_000353875.1 Candidatus Caldatribacterium californiense OP9-cSCG
GTGTACAATAGAGAAAAAAGGAGGCGGAAGCATGAACGAGGAATATCGAGAAGGGACTCACCCTGAGGAAACGAAAGAGCCTCCGGAGGTCCTGGGGGAAATCACCATCGCTCCGGATATCATTGCGACGTTAGCCGCCATCACCACCATGAAAGTTCCCGGGGTCACGGGAATGGCCGGGGTACCGACGGCTTCCCTGAGTGCCCTCATCGGGAAGCGGGAACTCAACAAAGGTGTCAAGGTGGAGGTCAAGGACAAAACGGTCCACCTTGAGATTGCCATCGTGGCCGACATCGATTCCGTGCTTATCGATGTTGCCCGGCGGATCCAGCGGGAGGTCAAAAACGTTGTGGAGACGAAAACCGGCATGACGGTCACCAAAGTCGACGTCAACATCCGTGACGTCTCCTACAGGGAGGAGCCAAAAGAAGAAACTCCCCAGGGCTAAAAGGTGATTCTGTCCCGGATATTCTCGAGTTTCCTGGGACCGATGCCCTTGACCTTAAGGAGGTCTTCAGGGCTCCGAAAGGGTCCGTGGGTTTCCCGGTATTCGACAATTCGCTGCGCCAGCACCTCGCCAATCCCGGGAAGGGATTCGAGTTCTTTTGGGGAAGCCGTGTTCACGTTGATCAGTGAAGACGATGCAACGGAGCTCCGTGCTGCTACTTGAGAAGAGACTTCCTCAGGAACTTCTCCAGAGGATGAAGGAGGAGCAAAGGGGATGGCAATTTTCTGTCCGTCGTAAAGCGGCGCGGCGAGGTTGAGCCCGGAGAGATCCGCTCCCTCCTTCACTCCTCCAGCACGCTCAATGAGCTCGTACACCCGCGTCCCCTCGGGAACCTGATACACCCCCGGACGGTGAACACCACCTTCAATCTGGACGACAAGCACCACAGGGGCTTTCTCCTGTGGACGGTTTACCCACCAGACCACCCCTACGAAAAGCAGGGCAAAACCCAGGGCCAGAACGGCAAAGATCCGTTCCCTTCGGGTGAGGAACATCACACCACGAGGTTGACAAGTTTATCCGGAACGTAAATGTGCTTTTTCACCGGTTTTCCGTTGAGCCACTGGCGAATGCGCTCGTCCTCCAGGGCCTTCCGGAGTACCTCTTCCTCTCGCATCCCCCGGGGCACCACGACTTTACCCCGAACCTTGCCGTTGACCTGAACGACAATCTCTACCACGCTCTCCTGGAGTTTCTCTGGGTCGTAAGTGGGCCAGGGAGCTACGGAGAGATACCCTTTCTCCCCCAAAAGTTCCCAGAGTTCCTCGGTGATGTGAGGAGCAATGGGGTTCAGCAGGGAAACGAGCGTCCGCATTCCAAAA
>APKF01000102.1 GCA_000353875.1 Candidatus Caldatribacterium californiense OP9-cSCG
TTTTTCCCCTAAGAAGCGGAGGTAGTCGGTGAAATCGTTGAGGAGCTCCATCATGGCGCTTATCGCCGTGTTGAAGTGGAACTTCTCGGTGATGTCGGTATTGACCCGGAAAATCGTCTGGTGAATCCGGCGCTCCACCTTCCGGTATTCCTCTTCCCCAAAGGGGACACCGTCTTTGGGAGAGAGCTCTAGGATTTCCTGAGCTGTGCGCCACACCCGGTTCAGGAAACGGAAGGCCCCCTCCACACCCCGATCGGACCACTCCATATCGAGTTCCGGAGGACCGGCAAAGAGGATGAAAACCCGCACCGTGTCAGCCCCGAATTTCTCGATGATGTCCCGAGGACTCACCGTGTTCCCCTTGGACTTCGACATCTTGGCCCCGTCCTTGGTGACCATCCCCTGGGCAAAGAGGTTCACGAAAGGTTCCCGGAACTTCACAAGGCCCAGGTCGTGGAGGACCTTGGTGAAGAAACGGGCGTACAGGAGATGCAGAATGGCGTGCTCTACCCCGCCGATGTACTGGTCAACGGGCATCCAATAGTCGATGTCCTCCGGTTCAAAGGGTTTGTCTTTTGCCCAGGGAGAGCAGTACCGGAGGTAGTACCAGGACGAGCACACGAAGGTATCCATGGTATCGGTCTCACGCCTGGCCGGACCCTTGCAGCGAGGACAGGTCGTTCGCACGAACTCCTCACACCGGGCAAGGGGTGAAGGACCAGTGGGAAGAAAATCCACATTGGGTGGAAGGAGCACCGGTAGATCCTCCTCCGGCACCGGAACCTCACCACAGCGGTCGCAATAGACGATAGGGATGGGAGCACCCCAGTAGCGTTGACGGGAGATGAGCCAGTCCCGAAGACGGTACGATACCGCCCGCTTCCCCAGGCCCTTTTCTTCAAGAAAGGCGATGATCTTCTCTTTCCCTTCCTCAGAAGGCAGACCGCTGAAAGGACCGGAGTTCACCATGATGCCCGGGCCGGTGTAGCACTCCTCAGGAGTCCCCTCAGGAGGTGCGATGACCTGCCGGATGGGAAGGCCGTACTTTTTTGCAAACTGCCAGTCCCGTTCATCGTGGGCCGGAACGGCCATAACCGCCCCAGTCCCGTACTCAAGGAGGACGTAATCGGCAATCCAGATGGGAACCCGTTCGCCATTGAGGGGGTTCACCACTTCCTTGCCGATGAACATCCCCTCTTTTTCCGAAAGGTCTGAAACCCGCTCGATTTCGCTCTTTCGGGCGATTCGCTCCCGGAACTCCTGCACCCGCGCCTCATACGGGGTTCCCCGAACGAGTTCGTCCACCAGGGGGTGTTCCGGAGCAAGGAGGAAAAAGGTCACCCCAAAGACGGTATCAGGGCGGGTGGTGAACACCGTGATAGTTTTCCCAAGGTCCGGGAGCAGGAAATCGATATAGGCCCCTTCGCTTCTCCCGATCCAGTTCCGCTGCATGGTGAGGACGCGCTCGGGCCAGCTTCCCAGAAGCTCCATGTCCTTAAGCAGGTCCTCGGCGTACTTCGTGATGCGGAAATACCACTGGCTGAGCTTGCGCCGCACCACCGGGGTTCCGCAGCGCTCACAGGCGCCATCCACCACCTGTTCGTTGGCCAAAACCGTAGCACAGGAAGGACACCAGTTCACCGGGCCTTCCTTCTTGTAAGCGAGGCCCGCCTTGTAGAACTGCAGGAAAAACCACTGGGTGAAGCGGTAGTACTCGGGCTCGCAGGTGATCACTTCCCTCCGCCAGTCATAACTTATTCCCAAGCGCTTCAGGACTTCCCGCATGCGCTCAATTTTCTCGTGGGTCCAGATGGCTGGGTGAATCCCGTGCTGAATGGCAGCGTTTTCGGCCGGAAGTCCAAAGGCGTCAAAGCCCATGGGATGAAGGACATTGTACCCCTGGCGGATGAAATACCGGGCCACCACGTCACCGATCACGTAGTTTTTCACATGGCCCATGTGCGGGTCGCCTGAAGGGTAAGGGAACATCTCGAGGACGTAGTACTTCTTCTTCGTCTCATCCCGCTCGACCTGGAAAACCTTTCCCTCTTCCCAGCGCTTTTGCCACTTCTCCTCAATCGAAGCAAAATCGTACCCCTGCGCCACGGAAAACCCCCCGATAGAGAAAAAGCCCGCCCTTTCGGACGAGCCTGGAATTTCTGGTGGAGCTGACGGGATTTGAACCCGTGACCTCCTCCACGCCAAGGAGGCGCGCTCCCAACTGCGCCACAGCCCCAGAACGCACCCATATTATACCATCTTTTTCAGTACCCACAAGGGGGCACCGGCGAAAAGAACCAAAACCCGGGGGTTCACTCCCCGGGTCGGACAACCCGCACGAGAATCTCACCGGGTTTGACGAGGTGAAGCTTTTCCCGGGCAAGTTTCTCAATGTACCAGTCCTCTTCAAGGTACTGCCGCTCCTTGGCAAGATACGCAATCTGCGTCCGGAGTTCCGCTTCCCTTTTTGCAAGCTCTTCAAGTTCCCGAGAAAAGCGAACGTACTCCGCCACCTTTGCGCTGAAGCGAGGGGCAAAGAAAAAGAGCGCAAAGGTGAAGAGCACCACAAACAGAAACTTCTGCCACCTGGGCTCAGGAGGCAGCGAATCGGAAAACCGCCCTACCCCGGAATATGGCCGCACTCCCCAGCTCTTCCTCTATCCGCAGAAGCTGATTGTACTTAGCGATGCGTTCGGAACGGCACACAGAGCCTGTTTTAATCTGCCCGGTGTTGCAGGCCACCGCCAGGTCAGCGATGGTGGTGTCCTCGGTCTCTCCCGAGCGATGGGAAATGATGGCCGTGTACCCGGCTTTTTTCGCAAGCTCGATGGTCTCCATGGTCTCAGTGAGGGTACCAATCTGGTTGAGCTTGATGAGGATGGAGTTGCACACGCGCTCTCGAATACCCCGCTCAAGCCGTTCCTTGTTGGTCACAAAGAGGTCGTCCCCCACAAGCTGCACCCGATGCCCCAGGGCAAAGGTGAGCTTCTTCCAGCCTTCCCAGTCCTCTTCGGCAAGACCGTCCTCGATGGAAATAATCGGGTACTTCTCCACAAGCTCTGTGTAGAACTCCACCATCTCATCAATGTTCCGGCGCACACCTTCGCGCTCGAAAACGTAAATGCCGTCCTTGTAGAGTTCTGAAGCGGCCGTGTCCAGGGCAAGGTAGATGTCCTTCCCCGGTTCGTACCCGCTCATCTGGATGGCCTCGAGAATCACCTCGATGGCCTCAATGGAAGATCGCAGATTCGGCGCAAATCCTCCTTCATCCCCCACACCGGTAGAGTACCCCCGCTTTTTCAGCACCTTTGCCAGGGTATGGAAAACCTCGGCACCCATCCGGAGGGCTTCCGCAAAAGAGGACGCTCCGCAGGGGACGATCATGAACTCCTGGATATCAACGCCGCTGTCGGCGTGCTTGCCTCCGTTCAGGATGTTCATGAAAGGAACGGGGAGCTCCCGGGCGTTGACCCCACCGAGGTAGCGGTAGAGGGGGAGTTCCGTGTACATTGCCGCCGCCTTCGCACAGGCCAGGGACACCCCGAGGATGGCGTTGGCACCGAGTTTGCTTTTATTTGGCGTTCCGTCAAGCTCGATGAGGGTCTTATCGATAAGTGCCTGATCCAGGGCATCAAGCCCGATGATTTCCGGAGCGATGATTTCGTTCACGTTCTCTACGGCCTTGCGGACACCCTTTCCTCCGTAACGGCTCTTGTCCCCATCGCGAAGTTCCACCGCCTCAAAGGTTCCCGTTGAGGCACCAGAGGGAACGGCAGCCCTGCCAGAGGCTCCCGAAGCCAGGGTCACCTCCACCTCAATCGTCGGGTTCCCCCGAGAATCGAGGATCTCCCGGGCGTGGACATCGAAAATGGTACTCACTGGGCTCCACTCCTTTCTTCTCTCGTGATTCGAATGACACTTCCTGAGGGAACTCGCTCCAGACTCGCGATATCCCCCACCATTTTCCCCACCACCTCCACCGGGCTTGCCGGGCGGATCTCTCCGGGAGTCCGGCTCGCCGGTGTCGGACCAAAGAAGAGACAGAGACACGCCCCATCCGGCCAGTAGGCCACATCCCCCAGATCGACCACTTCTCGGGGATGGGTGATGGTGCTCTTCACCGGGAT
>APKF01000103.1 GCA_000353875.1 Candidatus Caldatribacterium californiense OP9-cSCG
ATCTACTTCCCCACGACGACCCCCAAGGCCCCACTTCCAACTCCTCCCACCTCCCGAACCATCCGGAGGTCGCTCTCCCGTGAAACGGAAAAGGAGGCGGGCAAAGTGGCAAAGATCCCCACAAAGCAGCCTCAAGGCTTCTTCGTCCTGCTCTTCTCCCAGAGCAAGAGTCACGCGCACATTCTGGGGTTTCTTCAGAACCCCGCTCAGGTCAAGCGACGCCACCCTCTTTAAGTTATCTCCCACTCCGGTAAGCTCCCGACCCGCGGCGTCGAAGAAACGCAATCCCAGGGCTTCCAGAAGGCCCATACCACCGTCCAGGGGGTGCTTCCCAGGAAGCATAAGCACAATGTGCTTTCCTCCCCGCACCACCGCTTCAAGGAGGAGTTCGCCAACCCCATAGGTGGTCGCAAAGAGCAAATCCCACTCCCGGAAGAACTCGCAGAGGTCAAAGACCATCGTTTCGGGGGAGGGCACATACCCCACAATCTGCACTCGCTCACCCATGGGACTCTGCACCTGGAACAGACGCCCTTGCCCTACCATTCCTCCTCCTTCCGCTCCAG
>APKF01000104.1 GCA_000353875.1 Candidatus Caldatribacterium californiense OP9-cSCG
AGATGCAATCCGGGTTCCATCCCCGAACAAGGGGTAAAAGCAGCCGAACCCGTTCTAAGAGCGCCTCAAAGGTTCTCTTTTGGCCTTTTCCCATAGGGCATCCATCTCCTCCAGGGAAGCTTCCGAAACATCTTTCCCCAGGGCCCTCAGATTTTCCTCCACAAAGGCAAATCGCTCCGCAAAACGGTTACAGGCCTTCTGCAGCGCGTCCTCTGGCTGGATTCCCAGATGCCTGGCGAGGTTCACCAGGGCAAAAAGCAGGTCACCCTAGCTCCTCCTCCATCCGCTTCTGGTCGGCATTTTTCCAGGCCTCCTTGAACTCCTGCCATTCCTCCTCAACTTTCTTCTCCACGTCACAGGGGTCTTTCCAGTCGAAACCCACTCTGGCCACCCGGGCCTGCATAGAGAATGCCCGCAGAAGAGCTGGCAAAGACCTGGGGAGAGAGGCGAGCATGCCTTCGTTTTGCGCTCCGTCTCCTTGATTTTCTCCCAGTTGAGGAGCACCTCTTCAACATCCTTGACTCTTGCTTCCCCAAAGACATGGGGATGGCGTCTTTTTCATTTTGGCGATGATGTAGGTGAGGATGTCTTCGAT
>APKF01000105.1 GCA_000353875.1 Candidatus Caldatribacterium californiense OP9-cSCG
CAAGCTTCCCCTCTATGCCCAGAGCCTTTCCTTCCTCCTGGAACCTTACGAGCGTCTCAAGAGGAGCGGCGAGGTACACACCGTCACCTCGCTCCTCCAGAGTCGTAACCTGAGTTATTTTAGCACAAGAGCGAATCCGTGTAATCTCAAAGAGGCGACGAACCTCCTCCGGCATCTTGCCAAAGCGGTCCTCAAGCTCCTCCTGAAGCTCCCGCCTCTCCCTCTCGGTTCGTGCGGTGAAGAGCCGCTGGTAAAAGCGGAGACGCTCGCTCTCGTTCTCGATGTAAGATGAGGGGATGAACGCTTCCTCCCGCAGGCGTATCACGGGTTCCGGACCAGACGGCACCTCTTCCCCCCGCTGGCGGGCAATCTCCTCCTCGAGGAGCTTCATGTAAAGGGAAAATCCCACCTCCTGGATGAATCCATGCTGCTCTGTGCCAAGGATATTCCCTGCTCCCCGGATTTCCAGGTCCCGCAGAGCGAGCTTCAACCCCGAGCCCGTCCCGCCGAATTCGAGAAGCGCCTCAAGGCGTTCCCGGGCCTCATTCGTGAGGTGACGGGGATAGAG
>APKF01000106.1 GCA_000353875.1 Candidatus Caldatribacterium californiense OP9-cSCG
AGATCAGGAAAAAGCGCCCGGAGTTCCTGTTCCACCCGGAAGAGGTCCCGGATGCGGGGACAAACGTAGAAGACCTGACCACCCCGGGCGAGTTCCCGGCGAATGGCCTCCTCAATGGTCTTGAGGTCTCGAGGAAGTACAATGGTGTACACCGGTTTTCGCCCCTCAGGGGGGGTTTCGATGATGCTGATGTCCCGGATGCCCAGAAGGGAAAGGTAGAGCGTTCGGGGAATGGGCGTGGCCGTAAGCGTGAGGACGTCGACGTTTGCGCGGAGCTTCTTCAGGTGCTCCTTGTGCATGACCCCGAAACGCTGTTCCTCATCGATGATGAGAAGTCCCAGGTCCTTGAACTGCACGTCTTTCTGGAGGATCCGGTGCGTGCCGATGAGGATGTCAATCTCTCCCCGGGCGGTTTTCTCGATAATCTCCCGTTGTTCCTGAGGAGTACGGAAACGGTTGAGGACGGCAATCCGCACCGGGAAATGCTTCATGCGTTCACAGAAGGTGAGGTAGTGCTGTTCGGAAAGAAGGGTGGTGGGAGCAAGAAGGGCGACCTGCTTTCCATCCATCACCGCCTTGAACGCTGCCCGAACGGCAACCTCCGTTTTCCCGTAGCCCACATCCCCACAGACCAGCCGATCCATGGGACGGGGACTTTCCATGTCTCTCTTGACCTCTTCAATGGCCCGTTTTTGATCGGGAGTCTCAAGGAAGGGGAAAGAGAGCTCGAGCTCCCGCTGCCAGGAAGTGTCGGGGGAGAAGGCGTGCCCCCGCTCAATGTGCCTCCGAGCATAGAGCTCGAGGAGATCCCGGGCAACCTTCTCCACCGCCCGACGGACCCGCTCCTTGGTCCTCCTCCAGTCATCCCTCCCTAACCGATGGACCTCGGGCTTCGCCTCCCCAAGACCCACGTACTTCTCCACAAGATGCGCATTCTCCACAGGGACGTAGAGCCTGTCCCCTCCAGCATAGGCGATCTCGAGGTATACCCGGCGAACGCCTTTCACCACCATCTCCCGTAGCCCTTGGAAGATGCCGATGCCTTCTTCCTCGTGGACCACGTAGTCTCCGGGAGAGAGCGTCTGGAGGAGCTCCTGAGGGGAAGCCCGGCGACGTTCCTTCCCCCGCACGAATTCATACCCAAAGATATCTTCTTCCCCCAGAAAGACCTGCCGCAGGCGACCAAAGAGGAACCCCCTTCCGGAGGAATCCCTCAACGAGCATCACTCGCTGTTCTATCCCCTCGCTCCGCAGCATTTCCTCAAGGAGTACCCGCTTCCCTTCGGGGAGGAAGAACACCGCCTGTGTGAGATCCTGATCCTGCACAAAGCGAAAAAGCGCCGCAAGGTCCCCCAAAAAGGCAGGGGCACGCTCCACGGAAAGGGGGACACTCTTCCCCTCACCAAGGCCAAGGAACACCATGTAGGGGACCGGGAAAAGGACTCCCTCAAGCAGCACGCCTTCCCAGAACACCACTTTTGCCCAGCACCCGAGAACCTTCCGGAGTTCGATTTTCCGAAACTCTCCGCTCCTGGGAGGGAGGAAGAGACTGTCGATGTCGGTTCGGGTCCTCTGGGTCTCGGGGTCAAAGAGCCGCATCCTCTCCAAAACGTTTCCCCACCAGTAGGTGCGAACCGGCTCCTCAAGGTGAGGTGGGAAGAGGTCCAGTACCTCACCACGCGGGGCAACCTGGCCCCGTTCCCGAACGGTCTCCACCCGCTCATACCCCAGGAAGAAGAGAAGGTCGAGGAGTTTCTCCCGGTCAACGCGGGCGCCCTTCTCTAAGAAGAAGGAGTGCGAGAGGAAGTACTCGAGCTCCTCAACGTCCTGACGCAGGTCACCCACGGCTACCACCAGAACCCCCCGGGGGGATTCCCGGAGGTCTTTCTGGAGCGTCACGCCCGAAAAAGGCAGGGCGA
>APKF01000107.1 GCA_000353875.1 Candidatus Caldatribacterium californiense OP9-cSCG
CGTTGTGCTTGCGGAGCACCACCCGTGCCCACCCAAGCGGTACAAGGAGCCCATAAAGCAGGGCAAAGAGCGGATGCACGAGAAGCAAAAGAGCCGTCACCGGCCCTGCAATACCAGCAAGGTGCAGACTGATTTTCCAAAAAAGCGAAATCACCGCCCCCGCAAGGGTTACAGCAATGTAGCACAGGGTGATGGCAAGAAGCGGAGGCGGAGCATCAAAGAGTACAAGCACGGCAAGGAGCACCCCATATATCCCTACAATCCCAAGGTATGGGAAGAACCGCTCCTCTCTCCTTGGAAGGTCCGGTCCGAAACCTTCCCCCTTCTGGCCAGCCACAGGACAAAGACGGTGGGAAGAACGCTCACAAAAAGCACCGATAGGAGAAAAAACCCCAGAGCTCTCATCCCTCGGAGGTACTTCGCCGACACCAGGGCATAAAGGAGGATGGCCACAGCCTGAGGCTGCAAAACAAGAGACAGAAGCTCAGCAAGCCTCTTTCTGTCCATTTTCCTCCCGGGCGTTGAAGACGTTCATCGCCCGCTGCACCCCCACTCCACGATACAGAGCACTGCCTCAGCTGCCTTCTTCTCTGCTGCCTCAAGGATGGTGCTTTCTTCTTTTTCGGGAACCCCAAGCACATGGTCCACCACGAGTTCCCGGCGCTCGGGCTTACCAATGCCCACTCGCACCCGGACAAAATCCTCCCGTCCCAGGGCTTCCACGATGGACTGCAGACCCCGGTGCCCTGCCGCACCTCCACCAACCTTGATGCGCACCGACCCCCGGGGGGAAATCGAGCTCGTCGTGAACGACGATGAGCTCTTCAAGGCGCAGCCATGATGGGACAAAAAGG
>APKF01000108.1 GCA_000353875.1 Candidatus Caldatribacterium californiense OP9-cSCG
TAATGGTCCCCGCACCAATATTCACCGTTTTCCCAATGGTCGCATCGCCAAGGTACGACAGGTGCAGGGCCCTGGTTCCTTCCCCAAGGAAGGAGTTCTTCACCTCCACGAAATTCCCGATGCGCACTCCCCGGGCCAGTTCTGTTCCCGGACGGAGATGGGCAAAGGGGCCAACGGTAACATCTTCAGCCAGCCGGGAGTGCTCCACCACGCTGTACTCCACCCGGCTTCGCTCACCAATCACGCTTTCCACAATCCGGGCATAGGGACCGATACGCGCACAGGAAGCGATGACGCTTTTCCCTTCGATGAGTACTCCAGGGTAAATCCACACGTCCTCCCCGACCTCAACGTCCCAATCGATATAGGTCGTCTGGGGATCGAGGATTTTCACTCCCCGGGAAAAGAGGTCCTCGAGCTTCCTTTCCCTGAGGACACCAAGCACCCGGGCGAAGTCCCGGGGTGTGTTCACATTGGTGAACTCTTCACTCCAGGGAAGCACGCAGGGAGCCACCCGGAAACCACGTCTTTGCGCCAGCGCCACAAGGTCAGTGAGGTAGAACTCTTTCTGGGCATTCTCGTTGTTCAGGAGAGGAAGGAGCGCGAGCGCCGCCTCCCGGCGAAGGGCAAAAACCCCACGTTGACTTCGCAGAGCCTGCACTCTTCTGGAGAACAGTCCTTTTCCTCGACGATTCGAACGCCCCTCCTTCCCGGACCACCCGACCAAACCCCAGGGTCGGGAGCGCAAGAGGTGGCGAAAACAAGGTCGTATGCGCCCTGCTCGAGAAAACCGCAGAGCCCCTCGAGGGTTCCTCGGGAAAGGAGCGGCATATCGGCATAGACGATAAGGAGAAAGGCTGTATCCTCCCGCAAGTACGGGAGGATTGCTTTTGCCGCGTCTCCCGTTCCAAGAGGCTGCACCTGAGGGACAATTGTCACCCTGTCTCCAAAGAGCTCCCGAGCCTTTTCCAAGAAAGCGGGAGCCACAACGAGGAAACGCGCTCCAAACTCCAGGGCACTCGCCTCATCGATAAGACTACCCCACAAGTCCGGTTTCCCCAGAGAACGGGAAAAAATCTTGGGGACAGGAGAGCGCATTCTCTTCCCCAGCCCTGCCGCCAGCACCACCAAAGCCCAAGTGCGCACCAAGACCCACGCTCCAGGAAAGGACAATGGCTGGGGTGGGAGGATTCGAACCTCCGAATGAGGGATCCAAAGTCCCTTGCCTTACCGCTTGGCCACACCCCAGCAGTGAAGCATGTTCAATTATATCATATCGAACACTTAAAGAGGGTGTCAACAAAGTAGGCAGGTTTACATTGCACAAAGACATCCGGAGGATCCAGCTCTCTTGGAGAACGTCCTTCCAGACTTTCCCGGGACACAGAACCAAAAATCCCCGACATACTTTACATCGTGACGCTCAACCTGGCAAAGCTCAAGAAGAGGAAGACGAAGAAAGCCGCCATCAGGACCGGGGCAAGCTGAGAGAAAACGTCCCGTTTTCCAGGACGAAAACCCCGAAGCAGCAGGGAATTGGTCACCACCGACACAGAGCTCAAAGCCATGGCCAGACCCGCAAGCTCTGGCCTCAGGGAAAGCCCAAGACCCGAAAATACCTGGGCCGCAATGGGGATGCCCAGGAGGTTGTAAAAGAGGGCGAAAAAGAGGTTCTGCCGGATCTTCCCCATGGTCTTTCGGGAGAGCTCAAGGGCCGTCACCACATCCTGCGGGTCACCTTTAACAAGGACAATCTCACCGGTTTCCAGGGCCACATCGGCTCCCTGTCCTACGGCAATGCCAAGGTCCGCCACCGCCAGAGCCGGTGCATCGTTCACCCCATCTCCCACAAAAGCCACCTTATGGCCATTTTCCTTAAGCCTCTGCACCTCACGGGCCTTGTCTTCAGGAAGGACCCCGGCAATCACATGGTCCTCCTCAATACCCACTTCCTGGGCAATGGCCCGGGCAACTCTCGGGTTATCGCCGGTTACCATGTACACCAAAAGCCCAAGGTTCTTCAGCTTCTGGACTGCTTCCCTGGCACCGGCCTTGAGGGTATCGGCAACGGCCAGAAGACCCAGGACCTCCCGCGCGGTGGACAGGAGCACCACGGTTTTCCCTTCTTCCTCGAACCTCCGCACTACTTCCTCCTGGGGTTGCTCCTTCGTGTTTTCGGCAACAAAGGAGGCATTCCCCAGATAGTACTCCTCCCGGTCGATTTTCCCCACAATCCCCTTCCCAGGGAAAGCCCGGAAATCCTCAGTTTCTCCGAGAACAACGCCCTCTTCTCTGGCCTTTTCCAGAATCGCCTCCGCCAGAGGGTGTTCCGAGGACTGCTCCAGAGTAGCAGCGATACGGAGCACCTCCTTTTCCGACCTTCTCAACCCCACCAATTCGGTCACCCGGGGTTTCCCTTGAGTGAGGGTCCCGGTTTTGTCAAACACCACAAGGTCGATATCCCCGACCTTTTCCAGAACCTCTCCACCTTTGATGAGGATGCCGTACTCGGCTCCCTTTCCGGTCCCTACCATGAGGGCTGTGGGGGTCGCAAGGCCTAAAGCGCAGGGGCAGGCAATCACGATCACCGAAACCATGGCAAGGAGTGAGAAGGAGAGCGAGGCTCCCAAAAGGAAATACCAGACAAGAAACGTCACCAGTGCCACCGAGAGTACCACCGGAACAAACACCGCAGCAATCCGGTCCGCCAAATCCTGAATGGGGGCCTTTGAGTTCTGCGCCTCGGCGACAAGCTGGGCGATACGGGCAAGGACTGTGTCTTTTCCAACCCGTGTGGCCACAAACTCAAAACTCCCGGTTCTGTTGATGGTTGCACCGATCACCAGGTCCCCGGGTTTTTTCTCCACTGGAAGGCTCTCTCCGGTGAGGAGTGATTCGTCAACCGCCGAGTAGCCCCGCACCACCCGCCCATCTACCGGAATCTTCTCCCCAGGACGGACGAGAATCACGTCTCCTTCCCGAACCTCTTCTAAAGGCACATCCTCAAACGTATCCCCTCTCTTCACCCGGGCAGTTCTGGCCTGCAGGTCCAAAAGCTTTCGCACCGCCTCAGACGTTTTGCTTTTGGTTTTCCCTTCAAGCCACTTCCCCAAAAGCACAAAGGTGATCAAAAAGGCTGAAACTTCAAAGTAGAGATGAGGGGTCTCTGTCCCTTCCGCCCCAAGCAGAGAGCCGTGGCGGAACACATGGGCAAGGTAGTTTCCAAGGCTGTAACCATAAGCGACCGAAGTGCCGATGGCGATGAGGCTATCCATGCTGAAGGAACGCAGGCGTAGACTCGACCACATCCCCCGGTAAAAGGACATTCCGAAGACGAACTGCACCGGTGTGGCGAAGCCCAAAGAAATCAGGCCCATCCAGGGATGGAGGACAGAGCCTCCGGGAAGATAGGGGAAGAAATCGAGCACCATGAAATAGGCCAGGGGCAGACTCAAAAGCAGGCTCCAGAGGAAACGCCTCTGGAAAGACCGGACGGTTTTTTCCTGCTTTCGGGATTCTTCTACGAGGTCTTTTTCGGGTGACGCACCATACCCTGCCCTGCGGATGACTTCAAGAAGCCGTTCCACGCTGGTCAGCTGGGGATCAAAGACCACCTGAGCCCTTTCAGCCGCAAAGTTGACCCGAGCTTCCCGGACCCCGGGACTCCTCTTCAGCACCCTTTCGATGAGCGCTGCACAGGCAGTACAGTGCATCCCGGAAATGGAAAGGATGACCTGCCGTGACGAAGCACCGTCGCCCTTCTGGAAACCTCCGCTTTCTCCTGAGGAGTGTTCTTCTCCTCCTTCTCCCTCTTCCTCTTCTTCCTCCACAGAGGCACTGTACCCCAGCTCTCCCACGGTATCAAGGAGCCTTTGTAGTGGCACCATCTGAGGGTCGAAAGTTATCGTCCCTCGCTTTCCCGCAAAATCAACCCGAGCCTCATGAACACCGGGAAGACCCCGGAGCTCCTCCTGAATCACCCTGGCACAGCTTGGACAATGCATGCCCTCTATCCTGACCTGCACACGCTTTTTCATCTCCCTCACCTCCGGGGGAACACAGAACCCTCAGGTCGTCCTATTCCAGTTACCACTAAATCAATAATTCCTATCTGTTTAGTATACTTTATTCCGGAACTTCCGTCAAGCACGCCGGAAATACCCAGGAAAGACCGCAACCGGTCCTCCCGGCTGTTCACGGAACCCGAAGAGAGGGGCAAGGAACCCCGAGGCTACTGGTTCTGCGGGGCCATTTCAGCAACCACCCCGCCATTGCACCGCCTGAAAAGGAAAGACGATAATGGCCGCAACGAGCTTGTAAAAGGCGCCTTTGAACTCTTCTCCCAGACTGACGGTGAGAAAGACCCTGGCACCAGGAGCAAGGGGCACAACCTGAGCGAAAGGGTATTCTTCTTCCGGAGGAAATCTCTCCATGTGCTCCCTGTAGATGGGGTCGGTCACCACGAGGTCATAACGCTCGCCACCGAACAAGAAACGCGCTCTGGTCTGGAACCCCTCTCTACGCCTCACCAGCCGAAGCTTCAACTCTTCCGGTTCCACAAGAAGCAGTGAAGGACTGATGATCCTTCGGACAGGGCTTCAGGAATTCCCTTTTTGCCACCTCAAGGGGCAAAACTTCCCGACCATCGTCGTAGCAGTACTGAAGCCCAAAAAGTGCGCCCCGGGCTTCGGCATTATCCGATACCGGCCGTATCCATTTTCCATCGTCAAGACACACTCCGGCGATGCACCGTCCCCGGTACTTAACGGAGTTCGCTAGACAAAGAATCTCAAAAACTGGCATCTTTTCTCCCCCCTCAAAGGTGGACGATTTCCAGTCCACCCCAGTGTCCCCGGAGATACTCAAGAACCAGCCTCCTGTGGCAATGCGTAGGGGAGGCTTCGCTACAGAGAAGCACCGTGGGCAGGGCAAAAAGGTCCGGGGAAAATCGCCGTTCTACGACCCGTTCCCGCAAAAGCGCCAGGAATTCTCTCTCGTAATCTTCCCAGGAGTACTGTCCTGCACGGTATTTCCTCAGCATCTCCCTGGTAGGGGCAAAAAGGGGTTCATGGCGGTATTCAGCACAGAGAATGCGCTCCAGAAAGAACCGGAGATCTTCGCGCTTTGCGAATCCAGTAAGCTGCGAGGCATTGCGCAACCGGACATCGATGACCCTTTTGATACCGGCTTCTTCCAGTTTCCCAAAAAAACTCTCGGGCGGTCTTCCCGCTGTGACCGATACTGTACACGCGTACGGCCCTTCACCCCTTGAGGGGGAGTGTCGGGAACATCTCGTCGGTTCCGTCAATTGTCCCGTCCCCTCGAATGTGGCGCACCTCCACCCCCCGCTCCCTGAAAAGAGGCGCAAGAAGGCGCTTCCTGTGGCATTTCCCGGGGTCTTCCTCCCCGCAGAGGAGCACAAGCCGGAATTTCGCAGCAAGGGCAATAACCTCCTCAATGCCTTCCCAAAGACGAGGAGAACGCAAGAGACGTCCGTAATCCACAGTGCCGTCCTTCCGGCGAAAGGCCTCATCCTCTGGTTGCCCACCCAACTTATCTCCCAGAAAGCGGTACTCGATGCCCTCCTTTTTGAGCGCATTCTCAAGGACCCTGCGGTTGAAATGCGGGACGTAACGGGAATAGGGCCTGGAACGCACGTCAACGACGAGCTCAATCCCGTGCTTTTTAAGAAGCTCCAGAAACCTCTCGAGAGGGTGATTGGAATGGCCAATGGTGGAGATAGTTAGCACAGGAACAATCCCCTCGAAAAAGCCCTTTTTCCGGAATTATACCTGTAAGGGTTCTCCCTGAAAAGGGAGAGGAGATGCGCGAAGGGTTGACATCATCCGGGATTTACGGTATAAGAGAGGTGAAGTTTGTTTTTTCAGTAAAAGAATAAAGTGGTACCCATGACCACACTGTACCAGAAGAGGGTACGAGAAGATAACCTCAGGAAGGTACTCCGCTTCATCCACCGCATGGGGAGTACGAGCCGCCCGGCTATTACCCAGGAACTCCACCTGAGCCCCGCCACGGTGGCAAGTCTTGTGGCTGAACTCGAGGAATGCGGTCTTGTCCAGGAAGATGGACTGGGGAAATCCCGGGGAGGGAGAAAGCCGGCCATCCTCCGCTTCAACGCCGAATGGGCCTGGGTCGTGGCTGCCAAAGTCGGGGTAACCAGAGTCCGGGTGGGCCTGGCCAATCTCAAGGGAGAACTCAAGGGCAAAAGGGTCGAGCCTCTTGCTTCCCGGAATCCCAAAGATGTGGTGTGCCAGATCACTCGCATGGTTTCCATGCTCCTTGAAGAACTGCCTCACCCTCGAATCCTCGGCATGGGCGTGTGCTGCCCGGGGGTCATTGATCGGGAAACGGGAGAGGTGCTAAAGGCAGTGAACCTGGGATGGGAGAACGTCCCTCTAAAAAGTCTTCTTGCCGAGCACTCTCCCTGGCCTGTCTTCGTGGAAGACGGGGCCGACGCCGGTGCTCTGGGGGAGAAATGGTTTGGCAGCGGCCAGGATGTGGAAAACCTCGTTTACGTCGTGGTGGGGAACGGGATTGGGTCAGGAATCATCCTCCACGGCGAGCTGTACACGGGACAGCAACATGTCGCCGGGGAGTTCGGACACACAAGCATCGACTTTTCCGGTCCCCTCTGCCCCTGCGGCAATCGGGGGTGCCTTGAGCTCTACGCTTCGGCCCGGGCTCTGGTCCAGAAAGTCGAGGAGGCACTGCGGCAGGGGGAAAAGACGCTCATCCGCAACCTCCTTGAGGAGGGCAGAAATCTCACCGCGGAACTTGTGAGCGAAGCAGCGTATCTTGGAGACTCCTTCGCCCTCCAGGTCCTTGAAGAAACGGGGACACTCCTTGGCCGGGCGATTGGCAACCTCGTCAACCTCTTCGACCCGGAACTCGTCGTCATCGGCGGAGGACTCTCTCTTGCCCATCCGGTGTTCTTCGAGAGCCTTGCCACAACCGTAAAAGCACAGTCGCTTCTGCTCCACCGGAGGCCCGTTGCCGTTCGGAAGGCTTTCTTCGGTGGGGACTCAGAACTCGTAGGGGCTGCAGCCCTGACGGTCGAGCGGGTTTTTGGTGAGCGGGTACCAATCCTCTGAAAGGAGGGAAACCATGAAAAAAGGTATCAACCAGTGGGCATTTCCTGGTAACGCCACCTTTCGCGATATCTTCACCCTCGCCGCAAAGTACGGCTTTGCAGGCGTTGAACTCTGCCCAGATGAAGAAGGGATGTTCCCCTTAAAGCCGGGCAGGGAGGTCCTCCAGGAAATCCGCAGTCTTTCACAGGAAACGAAGGTCGAAGTTCGAAGCCTGGCCACGGGGCTTTTCTGGAAGTACAACCTGGCTTCGCCTGAAGCATCCCGGAGAAAGAAAGCACAGGACGTCATCAAAGCCCTGCTTGATCTTGCCTATGAGCTTTCCGTCCCTTCGGTTCTCGTCATCCCCGGATACGTCCACGTCCCCTGGGACCCCACATCCGAACTCGTCCCCTACGGAGAGGTCATAGAACGCGCCCGGGAGTCCCTGCACGAGGTTCTTCCCTACGCCCAGAGTGCCGGTGTCGTCTTAGCCTTAGAAAACGTCTGGAACGAGTGTTTCCTCTCCCCTCTTGAGTTTGCCGCTTTCATCGACTCTTTCAATAGCCCCTTCGTGCGGGCCCATTTCGATACCGGGAATGTGGTGCTTTTCGGGTATCCGGAGCACTGGATTGCGATTCTCGGGAAGCGCATCGCCACAGTCCACGTGAAGGATTTCAAAAAAGAGGTTGGTACGCTCCAGGGATTCTGCCTTCCCCTTGAAGGCGACGTGAACTGGCCTAAAGTTATGGAGGCGCTCCGGAACATCCCCTACAATGACTACCTCATCGCTGAATTCATTCCCCCCTATCGCCACAGCAGTGAGGCTCTCCTTGCCAACCTCTCCCACAACCTTGATGTTTTGATCAACCTCATCCAGGGAGGTGATGCGAAGGGGTAGAAAAAAGGACATTCAGGTGCTTCAGAAGCTCAAAAAATCCTTAAGAAGGAGGGAGGACCATGAGGCGGTGGATCGTCGGCTGTGTGGTGGTTGTGGTGATGATGCTGTTGCTTTCGGCTTTCGCGGGAGCCCAGAAGAAAGTGAGCATCCTCTGGATGGAGTACGACGGACTCACCCCGGATTATGCTCTGAACCTCGAAAAGGCCTTTGAGGAAGCGAATCCTGGTGTTGACCTTGAAATCATTTCCACTCCCTGGGATCTGGGGCACGACCGGCTCATTTCCCTTCTTGCCGGGAAAGAACCTCCAGACCTTGCAGTCATCGGAACCCGGTGGCTCCTTGAGCTCCTCGACATGGACGTTGTGGAACCCATCGAGAAATGGGTGAGCAAGGACCTCCTCAACAACATCGATCCAGCCCTCATGGAAGGAAAGGTGAAGGGCGTGCTCTACGGGCTTCCGGTTGCTGCCGGAACGCGCCTCATGTACTACCGTTCGGACATCATCGATAAGGCTCCCGAGACCTTTGAAGAAATGCTCCAGATTGCCTTGAAAATCCACAAACCCGAAGAGAAGTTCTACGCTGTGGGCATGAGTGGGAAGAAGTATGTGGAACTCACCGAGTATGCCTATTATCTCTTCGGTAACGGCGGCTACTTCTTTGAGATACTTCCTGATGGGAGTTACGGAAAATGCACGGTGAATGACGAGGCAGGAGTAGGAGCCCTTGCCTTTATGAACGACCTGGTAAATAAGTACAAGGTCACCCAGCCAGGAGTCACTGCCTACCGGAGAGACGAACTCCAGGATCTCTTCATCGCCGGAAACCTCGGCATTTTCCTGAGCGGTGGATTCACGGCCGCACTTCTTGAGCAGCGGGGTGTGACCTTCAAGTGGGATGTTGCTCCTATGCCGCACTTTGAGGGGAAACCCCAGAGTACCATCATCATCACCGATTCGATTGTGCTTTTCAAGGATTCTGACGCCAAGGAAGAGGCTGGAAAATTTCTCGATTTCTTCTACTCCGACCCCTGGAGGATTCAGTTCGACAAGATGGTGGGCTTCCCGCCGGTCACCAAATCCCTGGCCAATGACCCCTTCTTCCAGAAGCCGGTCTACAAGGTTATGATTGAGCAGATTCCGAACGCCAAGGGCTGGCCGCTTATCCCTGAGTGGCCCGAGTGCAACGACATCATCTGGGACAATATTGTCGCCACCTTCCTCGGCGAGAAAGACCCGAAGACCGCCATGGACGACGCTGCCCGGGAAATCGACGCCCTGAGGGGCATGTGAAAGAAAACCGGGAGGGCACCTGCCCTCCCGGTTTTCTTCTTTCGTAAAGGAGGGAAGGCGAGGTTGCGACGAGGAAAGTTCTGGAAGACAGAATCGGGCCTGGCGTTTTTCTTCCTCCTCCCTGCTTGCGTCTTCCTTTTGCTTTTCATGTTCTATCCCATCGTGTACGTCATCCTCATGTCCTTTTTCAAGGTGAACAAGCTCGGGGACCTTGTAGGTTTCTTTGGATTCGGGAATTTCCGCTTCATGTTCGACCGGCCCGAGTTCTGGCAAATCATCGTCCGATCCTGCGTGTGGACTGCTCTGGCTGTAGCGGTGAAAACGGGGATAGGCCTTGTGATTGCCCTGCTTCTCAACGTGGACTTCCGGGGAAGGAAAGTTGCCCGGGGCCTTGTGATTATCCCCTGGGCAAGCTCTGTTCCAATAAGCGCCATGATCTGGCAGTGGACCTACAATAATGACTTTGGGCTTCTGAACCACACCCTGAGGACTCTGCGGATTTTTGGTGAACCGCCCATCTGGCTTGCCGAACCCCGTTCGGCGTTTTTCGCCAACCTCTGGGTGGACATCTGGTGCGGTATTCCCTTCATGGCGCTCGTTTTCCTTGCAGGACTCCAGGCCATTCCCCAAGAACTCTATGAGGCTGCTGAAGTCGATGGCGCCACGCCCTTTGCCAAATTCCGCTTCGTGACCCTGCCCCTTTTGAGCAACGTCCTCACAGTGGCCACGCTCCTTTCGATTCTCTGGACCTTCAACGACTTCAACGTCATCTACGTTCTCACCGGCGGTGGGCCGGGAACATCCACCGATATCCTCATCACGTACATCTACAAGTACGCCTTCCAGTACCTGCGCTTTGGACCGGCCGCTGCCATGGCAGTCATTACTTTCGTGATTCTCCTCACCGTGAGCATCCTCTATGCCCGGAGCTACTTCAAGGGAGGGGGAGTGTACTGAAATGCGAAGGCGCAACCTCTACTTTGTGTATCCCCTCATCGTCTTCATTCTCCTCGTTCTCCTTTTCCCTTTCTTCGTCATGGTCTCAACAGCCTTAAAGCCCCTTGAGGAAGTCTACGCTACACCTCCCCACTGGATTCCCCGAACTATCCGCTGGGCAAACTTCGGCGACATCTGGGCAAAGTACCCCATGGGGGCGTACTTCAAAAACAGCTTCATCGTGGCCCTGGGAGCCACCCTCGTGAACATGGCCTTCTGCATCCCTGCGGCATATGCGGTGGCACGGCTCCGCTTCCGCTCGAAAAGCTTCATCATGTACCTGATTCTTGTCGTGCAAATGTTCTCCCCCATCATTGTGGTCATATCGCTTTTTAAAATCATCGCGCGCCTCGGGCTTTTAAACACCCTCCTCTCCCTCATCCTCACAAACAGCGTCTTCACCCTCACCTTCTCCATATGGCTCCTTGGCGGGTACTTCCGCAACGTCCCGAAAGAAATCGAAGAAGCTGCGCTCATCGACGGATGCACGAGGCTCCAGGCCATCGTCCGGGTGCTTCTGCCTGTTGCCATGCCCGGGGTGGTCACCACCATCATCTACACCTTCATCACCGCCTGGAACGAATTCATGTTCGCCCTGACCTTCATCCAGTCCATGGACAAGCGACCCCTTACCCTGGGACTGTACAACTTCATCGGCCGCTGGACCGTCCAGTGGCAGTACCTCATGGCGGCAGCGCTCCTTGCCCTGCTCCCGGTGGTGATCCTCTTCTTCTTCATCGAGCGGGAACTTGTGCACGGGCTGGCTGGCGGTGCCGTGAAGGGATAAAAAGGAGGGATGTTTATGAGTTTCACCTATTCTCTGGCCAGGTTCATCCCCTTTCAGGACCGGGAGGCGTGTGAGCGGGTACGGAAAATCACCAAAGAAGAGATCACGAAACACCCCAATCCCGACTTCCATATCCGCATCATCGAGGAGAAAAACGACTTCTACTTCCAGTTCGCCCTCGACATCGTCACCCGGATTGTGGAAGCCCGGGAGAAGGGAGAGAAACTCGTCCTCATCCTCCCCGTGGGTCCTGTGCCCCAGTACCCCCTGGCCGCAGAGATGATTAACAGGCTCCGGATCCCCATGGACCACGTGTACACCTTCAACATGGATGAGTACGCCGATGAAGAAGGAAATACCGCTCCCTTCGACTGGCCGGGGTCCTTCCAGAGGGCCATGTGGGAGAATTTCTTCGGGCGCATCGACCCGAAACTCCGCCCCCCGGAGAAGAACATCCACTTCCCCACGAAAGACGTCCTCCCCGACTACGCCAGAATGATTGAAGACCTTGGGGGAGCCGACTGCTGCTATGGAGGTGTGGGCTGGTGCGGGCACATCGCTTTCTTTGAGGCCCACCTTGGTTTTGAATTCGGAGACGACCTTGAGGCCTTCAAGCAGGCCGGTCCCCGGATTGTGGAACTCCACCCCATGACCATCATGCAGAACGCCCTGCACTCCTTTAGCGGTGACTGGTCCTGGGTTCCCCCGAAAGCCGCCACCATCGGCCCAGCCCAGGTTGTCCAGGCGAAGTGGCGGAGTTTCTGGCTTGATGGGTACATCGGGGGAGGCGTGAGCTGGCAGCGCTTTATCGCCCGGCTTGCCGCCCACGGCCCGGTGACCCCTCTGGTTCCGGCATCCATTCTCCAGACGCTTCCCGGAGACTACACGCTCCTTGGAGGTGTAGCGGAGAATGTGGAAATTCACATGGCTTGAGGAGGGGAACGTATGGCAGAGCTTGCGCTTTTTGGGGGGAAGCCCCTCAACACGGAGCCCTTCCCCATGTGGCCTTCGTTTTCGGAGAAAACAAAGCAGGAAGCCCTGAAACCTCTGGAAACGGGGCTTGTGAACTACTGGACGGGGACAAAAGGCGTGGAGTTTGAGGAGCGGTGGGCGGCATACTGCGGGTGTAAGTTTGGGGTCTCCACCACAAACGGCACCTCGGCCCTCCATACCGCCCTGGCAGCGTGTGAAATCGGCCCGGGAGACGAGGTGATCGTCCCTTCCTATTCCTTCATCGCCTCGGCGTTCTGTGTCCTCCAGGCAGGAGCCATTCCCGTTTTTGCCGACGTCCGCAAAGACACCCATACCCTCGACCCGGAAGACGTAGCCCGGAAAATCACCTCAAGAACCCGGGCCATCCTCCCGGTGCACCTCTATGGCATCCCCTGCGACATGGATGAACTCATGGCCATCGCAAAAGCCCACGACCTCTTCGTCATCGAGGACTGTGCCCAGGCCCACGGGAGCGAGTACAAGGGGAAAAAGGTGGGGAGCATCGGCCATGCCGGGGCCTTCAGCTTCTGTCAGTCAAAGCACTTCACCACAGGCGGTGAGGGCGGATGTGTCGTGACAAACGACGAGGACATCTTCTGGCGGGCGAAGTCCTTCCGGGATCACGGGTTCAACGTGAAAGAGCGGCTGAGGCTTTTAGAACTTGAGCGCAAACTCTTCTATATCCACGAACGGGTGGGGTTCAATTACCGGATGACGGAAATCCAGTCCATCATTGGTCTTTGTGAGCTCGAGCGCTTCGAGACCTGGAACAAACCCCGCCGGATTGCCATAGGAGAGAAGCTCCTTTCTTATTTCGAAGGACATGAAGCCGTGCTCCACCTTCCCCCGCACAAAAAGGAGGGGAAGTACATCTCCTTCTGGCTCTTTCCTATCGTCCTCGACACCGAGAGAATCCGCTGCTCCATCAAGGAATTCTGGCAGGCCATTGAAGCCGAGGGGGTGCCCGTTGCTCCGGTACTCTGGCCCCAGATGTACCGGGAAGAGGCTTTCCTGAAGCACAACGGCTTCGGGCGGGTGAAGTTCCCCTTCCGTTCTACGGAGTACACCGACCCAAGAAGCGTCGAGTACGACAAGGTTCACTGCCCCAATGCCGCCTGGCTCGAAGAGCGGACGTTCTGTTTCCCCTGCCACCCGGTGTACGAGGACCGTCACGTGGACCTTATGATCGCCGCCTTTGACAAGGTCTACCAGTACTTCAAGCGATAGGAGGGGGCCATGAAAGTCCGATGGGGGGTTATCGGTGCAGGAGGTATCGCCCGGCGGCGGACCATTCCCGAGGTCCTGCGCTTTGCCGAAAAAAGTGAAATCACTGCCCTTATGGACGTGGACAGAGAAGCCCTCGCTGCTGTAGCAGCGGCCTTTGGGATTTCCCGGGCACACCTCACAGTGGAGGAGCTCCTTCGCGAGGACATCGATGCCGTGTACATCGCCTCTCCCGTGGCTTTCCATTACACTCAGACAAAGCAAGCTCTTGAGGCGGGTAAGCACGTCCTCTGCGAAAAGCCCCTTGCCCTCCGGGTTGAGGAAGCGGAAGAGCTCCTGGAGCTTGCGGAAAAGAACAACCTCAAGTTCGGCGTTGCCTTCATGATGCGGTACAACGTCTACCACGAGCGCATCAAGGAGTTCATCGACGAGGGGAAGCTGGGACAACCCGTCTTTGCCCGGGCCCAGCTCACCTGTTTCTACCCTCCCGCCTCAGGAGCCTGGCGGCAGAAGAAAGCCACCGGAGGCGGTGGTGCTCTGACCGACATGGGGTGCCACTGCGTGGATCTCCTCGAGTGGTTCTTTGGGGAAACCCGGGAAGTCTTCGGGTTCCTCGACACTATCACCCATGCTTACGAGGTGGAGGACACAAGCACCGTCCTCCTCAAATTCACAAATGGGGCGCAGGGGTTTGTGGACAACTTCTTCAACGTCCCCGACGAAGCAGCACGGAACGTCCTTGAAGTCTACGGCACGAAGGGGGCCATCGTCGCCCAGCACACTATTGGCCAGGATCCTGGGGGAGAGGTATGGTACCTCTTCCTCGAAGAAGAGAAGGGCTACGATGCCCTCCAGAAGCGGGTATCTTCTCCGTGGCAGAAACTTGAGCTTGAGCCAAAACCTCTCTATGCCCGAGAAGTGGACGCCATGAGTGAATGGATTCTCGGCGGGGAAAAGCCGAGAATCGGTGCGGAAGTGGGTCTCAGGAACATGAGGGTCCTTGCGGCAATCTACCGCTCGGCAGCTGAAAAGCGCGCCGTAGCGGTATAAGGAGGGAGAAAGTAGATGAAACGGCTCATCGGCACGCTTTGCCTTGTGGGTGTGGTGCTTTTCGGGGCCTGTGCCCTGGGGAAGGTGGAAATCAGCGGGCTTTTCATGAAGCAGGCGGGGTACCAGGAAAGCGATATCCGGGCCATGACCGAGGAGTTCCTGAAGATGCGGCCCGATATTGACGTGAAGCTCTCTTTCGTCGCCTACGAAGAACTCCACGACAAAATCGTCGTGGCCGCAGCAAGTGGAGCCGGAACCTATGACGTCATCCTCCTTGACTGCATCTGGCCAGCAGAGTTCGCCGAAGCAGGGTGGCTCCTTGATGTCACCGATCGGCTCCCCGAAGAAGACCGGGCCGACATTTTCCCCGAGGTGCTCTCTGCCGTGACCTACAAGGGCCGGCTCTACGGAATGCCCTGGCTCAACGACTGGGAGTACTTCTTCTACAACAAAAAGATGCTCGAAGCCGTCGGTGCCGAGCCCCCGACCTACTGGACCGAGGTCATCGACATTGCGAGGAAACTGAAAGCCCAGAATGTCGTCGAGTACCCCATCATCGACGCCTGGGGACAGGGCGAGGCCGTGGTCATCCAGTGGCTCCAGTACGTCTACGCCATGGGAGGAACACTCTTTGACGAAGCTGGAAATCCCGTGATGAACCAGGGAAAACCCCTTGAAGCCCTGGAATTCATGGTGCAGCACATGGACGAGGGCCTTTTCAACCCGGCCTGTATCGAATCCTTTTATGAAGAAGTGCGGCGGGTGTTCTCCGCCGGACAGGCGGCGTTCGGTCTCAACTGGACGTACATGTACAACCTCGCCAATGACCCCGCCGAATCCCAGATTGCCGGAGACGCTGTTATCGCCGTGATTCCTGGCTTCCCTGATGGCCGGCGGAGCGCCACCTGCAACGGTGGCATGGGGCTGAGTATTCTCACCTCAAGCCAGCACCCCGACGAAGCCTGGGACTACATCCAGTACCTTGCAAGCAAAGAAGTCCAGAAAAAGTACAGCCAGAATGCCCTCCCCATCTGGAAGTCCCTCTACGACGATCCGGAACTCATCGCCCAGCAGCCGGAGCTCATTAAAGTCGCCAAGGAGCAAATCCACTACGTCTTCGACCGGCCCCAGGTCCCCTGGTACTCCCAGCTCTCCCTCATTCTGAGTGAGGAACTCCAGGCAGCGCTCACTAAAGCCAAAACCCCTAAACAGGCGATGGACGATGCTGTGTCCCGAACGAAAGAGGTCATGGGGCGGTATGCACAGTAAGGTTACACCGACCCCCTCCGGGATTTACCCCGGAGGGGGTCTTCTCCGAAAAAGAGAAACCGCCTTTGCCTGGGCACTCATCTTCCCCTCCTTCGTTTTCATCGGCGTTATCATTTTCTACCCCATGGGGCTTTCGCTGTACCTCAGCCTTTTCCAGGTTGACCTCACCAGGAGAGGAGTGGGAACACCCTTTGTGGGCCTGGCCAACTACATCGATATCCTCAAAAGCGGGTACTTCTGGAGCTCAGTGGGGAGGACGGCGTACTTCACCGTGGTCTCCATCGCCATCGAAATGGTCCTT
>APKF01000109.1 GCA_000353875.1 Candidatus Caldatribacterium californiense OP9-cSCG
GGGGGAAGGTTCTATTGCTCGGGAAGATGGCACTCGCTGTTTCTCTTGCCACCGCCGGGGCCTTGCAAGAAGCTGGGGAGCGCGAGAGGACAAAGTTCCCGGGGTAGTCCGGCGATGTTACCTTGCCGTTGCAGGCACAGTGAAGAACTTCGTATCCCCACAAGGTGAAGGAGGAAGAGATTGCTTCGCAAACGAAAAAGCGAGCTCGCAGTGACCGCCCAAAAGGCGAAAAAGCGAGACTGCTTCGGAAACGAAATGACGACCTCGCAGTGACAAAGGAGGAAGCGAGGAACGAAGTAGCAAACCAGTCCCATATTTCCAGGAAGGGAAGGAAACCGCTTCGGAAGCGACACGACAACCTCGTAGGGGCAAGGAACAGAGTGGCGAGCCGGTATTTTGGACGCAAGATCAGGTTCCCCGGAGAGCAAAAATTACCCTGCAGAAACACCAGGGCCTTACCGCGGCAGAGAACCCTGTGGTGGGGCGTCGTTTCGAATCCGCTGCAGCACCCTGTTTCACACCGGGAGTAATGTCTCCAACGCATTCGGGATGACACCCCGGTGTGCTTCTGGTAGAATGGGTCAAGTACATCGTGGGGGGAGAGTATGGTGTCCCGAAAGGGTGGCACGGTTCTACTGCTTTTTCTGCTCCTCGTGACTGCAACTGGTGCCAGCGCAAAAGCACCAGTCTCTCAGGTCGATGTGGGGTACGTCAAGGGGCTTGGCTTTACCTCTGAAGGTGAGCTTACGGTGGGTGTGGTGCTCGGTGTGCGCTTTTTTGAGGTTCCCACCCTCGGGGAGGTACGTTCCATCCGGGCACAGACCGGTTCCGTGAACTGCATGGCCCTTGCTCCTGATGGAGTGCTTCTTGCCCTGGGGTCGGAGAAGAACGTGGAGCTCTGGAACGTGGCAACGGGGGAACTCCTTCGGGTGCTTGGGGGACACACAAGCTGGGTGCGGTCCGTGGCCTTTACTCCCGACAGAGCATTTCTTGCCTCGGGTTCTGACGATACCACAGTGCGGCTCTGGGAAGCGGAAACGGGGAAGCTCGTGAGGACCCTTGAGGGCCACCGCAACTGGGTGATGGCTCTGGACTTTACCCCCGATGGGGAGTTTCTCCTTTCCGGCAGCCTCGATAAAACAGTGGTGCTCTGGGACTGGACGCAAGGGAACCCAGTGTGTGTCTTCTCTAACGATGCCGGAGTAACGGCGGTAGCCTTCTCGCCAGATGGGGAGCATTTTGCAACAGGGCTTGATGACGGGTCGCTGTGGCTCTGGGAAACTGGAGTTGCCGGTTCCTGCAGGGTTCTTGAAGGCCACCGTGACTGGGTGACGTCAATAGCCTTTTCTCCTGATGGAGCGGCCCTCGCTTCAGGCTCACGGGATGGCCAGCTAAAGCTGCAGGCACTTCAGGGGGAAGGGGCGGTGAGTCTCTCCAACCATTCCGGGACGGTCACGGCGGTGTGCTTCTCCCCCGGCGGGGAATTCCTGGCCTCCGGTGCCGAGGACGGCACGGTGCTTCTGTATAGTATTCCCGATGGGGGATGGCTAAAGCCTTAGAGGATCCCTGTAGAGTTCCGGCGGAAGGTACCTGTTGCCTCTTGGGTGCCATTCTCCGGTGTGTTGACGGTAGCCTGGGCCCTGGGTGCCGAAGAATCCTCACGTAGTTTCTACTCCACGAGGCTTTTTCCAAGCTCGAAAGCCTGCGTGAGAAGATCTTTGCGCTCCCTCACCGCGCCGGGAACGTTGCATCCACTCCCGCCCACAATCCCCAGAACCTCCACGTTCAAAGCCTCCCGGAGGAATCTTGCCAGAGACTCCATCACCTCGGGGTTGTTTCCTCCACCCTGGGAGTACACAAGGACGGCTCTCTTCCCCCGGGGGAGGGTACATTCGAGATTGGGGCCGAAGAAAGCAAAGAGCCGATCCAGGAAGAGCTTGGTCTGCGCAGTCAAGTAATCCATGTAGATGGGTGAGCCAAGGACAAAGCCGTCGGCTTGTTTCAGGACTTCATAAAGAAGGGTCATATCGTCCTCCTGGCGGCACCTTGCGTGTTCTTTGCAGAAGTTGCAGGCCTGGCACCCGTGGATGGTGAGCTCGTTGAGGTAGGAGATTGCCGTTTCCGCTCCCTGCGAGGCTGCGCCTTCGAGGACTTTCCGCACCAGGATTTCCGTGTTACCACCCCGCCTTGGGCTTCCCACAAAGCCTGCGACAAGCACATTCTCAACCTCCTGGAATTTTTGGTGATTTTCCCTGAAATGACAAACTTCACGGAGAATACCAGAAACCCGGAAGGAGTATACCTCCTTTGCCCCTTCCTTTGAAGAGCTTGCAGGGCAGAACCACGACGTGTTCTTTCCAAAATCAGGGAATCCGGGCAAGTCTCAGGTGACCAATCCAGCATACGGACCAGAACTACGAAGAGGACTGGAGGAGAGTCATGGTAGAATGTCCTCCAGAAAGTCCTGAAAGGAGGTCTCGCTCTTTTGACGGATAGGGATTTCCTGGGACCGGAGTGGTTGCTCACCACAAAAGAGGCCGTATGGCTCTACCGGGAGGTTGCCTTGCCTTTGCGAAAGACTTGTGGCATTGTCGATGTCCACACCCATCTGAACCTCCGGCAGATTTGTGAGAACCGGTCTTTGGTGAACATCTGGAAAGCAGAGGTGGTGGATGAGCGCTACGGGAATCGTGACCACTACCTGCTGCAGCTTGCAGCGAAGTTCCCGCCTTTCTCCCATGATCTGGCCTATGACCCTTCTCTCTCCGATTTTGAGAAGTGGATGGCCCTGGGGAGAGTCTTCCCCTATCTTGAGGGGAACCATGTGCACCAGTGGTTGCACCTTGACCTCAGGAGGGTCTTTGGCCTTGAGGAGCGCCTTGGTCCGGATACGGCAGAGTATATCTTCAGGGTGACGGAAAAGGCCCTGCAGGGGGAGGAGATGCTTCCACAGGAACTCCTCCGGAGAATGGGTGGTAGGCTCTTTTGCACCACCGATGACCCTGCCGATGACCTTGTGCACCACAGGATGGCGAAGGAGATTATTCCCGATATAATCTTTCTTCCCACTTTTCGTCCTGATGCATACTGCAACGTTTTCGACGAGAAGTGGAGGGAAAACGTTGAGCGACTCTGTGCACTCACCGGTGAGGACACCACTCTCCGGGGTCTTGTGGAGGCCCTGCGCAAACGCCACGCGTATTTTGCCTCTCTGGGGGCCCGAGCAAGTGACCATGGGCTTCTTGAGCCCTTTGGGCTTGAAGTGGAGGAAAGGAGGGCGGAGGAAATCTTCATCCGGGCATATGAGAAGGGTGAACGCTTTGCTCCTCGCTCTCCGGAGGTGCGGGACTTCATCTCCTACATGATGCACCGCTTCTGCGAAATGAACCGGGAACACCGCATGGTGACTCAGATTCACTATGGAGTACTCAGGAACGCCAATGATTACCTCTGCGCCCGGTGGGGGAGTGACACTGGAGGCGATGTGACGCTTGATGGTGTCAAGGTTGTGGAAAACCTCCGACCCCTCCTTTCCCGGTTTTTCAGCGGGAAAAGCAAGGACGAGTCCCACCTTGTGCTCTACGCCATGAACCACGAGTGTCTCCACGTGAACATCGCTTTAGAGCGGGCTTTCCCCGGGGTGCACACGGGTTTCCCCTGGTGGTTCAACGATGCTCCTCACCTTATTGAACAGGCCCTCCTGGAGGTGGCAAATTCCTCGCTTCTTGCCTCCATGGGAGGACCGGTGGCCGATGGGCGAAAGATTCTCTCAGAAGGAAGCAGGTTCGAGGTCTTTGACCGGATGATTTGCCGGGTGGTGGGGAAACTCCTCGCCGAGGGCCAGATTTCCCGCCAGGGTGCTGTGTTCCTCGTGGAATCCCTCATGTACCGCAACTCGGTCCGGATTTTTGGCCTGGAAGAGATGCTTTCACAGTGACTTCAGACTTTGAGGGAGTTCCAATTTTCTCTCTGCAGGTTCTGGGGGCTGGAGAAGCATTCGCTCTGCCTACATTTTTTGGCCTTTTCTGCCGCGAGCGAGGTCTGTGTTCTCTGGTTTGGGAACTGGCTCTGAAGGACCCGGGTGAGAAGGCCAGGGAATCACCCCTTTACGTTTTGCCAAGGGCAGTGGAGGGACAAACGCTCAGCTTTTTAGAATCACCACGGACACCCAGGGCGAGCTCATCCCTGGACCCGAAAGATGAGCGCGGAGAAGTCCCGTGACTTTTTCAGAGAGGTTTTCCGATGACGTTGCTGCCAAAAGGTGGTTTTCCTCGAAATAGCGGTGGCTGGAAGGCCTGATTTCAGGGAGTTTCTGGTAGGCCGTGCAGGACTTGAACCTGCAACCCACTGATTAAGAGTCAGTTGCTCTGCCAAATTGAGCTAACGGCCCACCAGGCAAGGTAGAATATACTATGAGGAATACGAAGTGTCAAGGGGTTTTCGAAAAGCCCGGTGGAAATCACCAGCTCTTTTCTGGTATAATGCTCTCAAAGTGAATACGGAACCGGGGGAGCTCCACAACGCGGGGCTGAGAGGAGAGCGCAAGCTCTCGACCCTTTGAACCTGATCTGGGTAATGCCAGCGGAGGGAGTTGGTGAATTTTGGGCCACTTGCCGACCTGGCAAGTGGCTTTTTTTTGGAGGTGGAGGACATGCGGGGAGGACATTTGCGAAAACTCCTGTACGCGGGGCTCTTTGCCGCTTTGGCTGTTGTGGCGTCAGGCTTCCACGTTCCCGTCGGTCCTGCAAAAGTCTTTCCTTTCCAGCACGCTATTAACGTCTTGGCAGGAATCGCCATCGGGCCCTGGTACGGGGCACTGGCAGCGGGAACAGCCGGGATCATTCGCATACTCCTTGGAACGGGGACGATTTTCGCCCTCCCGGGGGGTATTCCCGGGGCCCTTGTGGTTGGTCTCGTGTATCGCCTCTGGCGCAGAGATGTTGCGGGGTTTTTCGAGCCCGTAGGAACGGGCATTGTTGGCGCTTTCCTCAGCGCGTACTTGGTGGCTCCGCTTGTGGGAAAGACGGGGACTCTTCTCTTTTTCCAGGCTGCTTTCTTTGCAAGCAGTATTCCGGGGAGCATCCTGGGTGTTGTGATTCTCCGGGTTCTGCGAAGAACTGTCCATGACGCACTCTTTTGTGAGGAGGTTTCAAAACAATGCTAAACGATGTACAACCCATCCCCAGAGAGAAACGACACCTCCTGGGGTTTGACCTCTTCCTCCTTTGGGCTGGGGCGGCAGTGGCGATATCGGAAGTCTGGGCAGGGGGTATTCTCGCCCCTCTGGGTTTTGTGGGTGGGATGCTGGCCATCCTTCTGGGGCATGTGGTGGGGAACACGCCTTTTGCTCTTGGCGGAATCCTGGGGAGTGAACTTGGGGTTCCTGCTATGGTCTCGGTGCGGCTTGCCTTTGGGAGGTGGGGATCATATCTGGCGTCTTTCCTCAACATTCTTCAGCTCATTGGCTGGACTGCCATTATGGTGATTATCTGTGCCCGGGCGGGAGATGAGATTCTTCGAGCACTCTTTGGGTTTTCCTCCCCCCGGCTTTTGCTCTTTGTTGCTGGTCTCGTGAGCACGTTCTGGGCCTTTCTTGAAACCCCCTGGTGGAAGTGGATGGAACGTGTGGCCGTAATTGCCCTGGCCGGGCTTTCCGGAGTTATGACGTTCGTGGCGTTGCAGCAGGTTTCCTTTGGTGAACTCTTGCGACTCCGGGGAGAAGGGTCTTTGCCCTGGGGAGCAGGGTTTGACCTGGTGGTGGCCATGCCGATTTCCTGGCTTCCGCTTGTGGCTGATTACACCCGTTTTGCCCGCAACACCCGGGGGGCTTTCTGGGGTACCTGGTGGGGGTATTTTGTAGCGAGTTCCTGGATGTACACCGTGGGGCTCGTGAGCGCCCTGACTACGGGGCGAACCGATCCCCTCCCAGCCATGGTGGTGCTTGGCCTTGGCTCCATAGCGCTTGCGATCGTGCTCTTCTCCACTTTTACCACAACATTTCTGGATATTTACTCGGCCGCGGTGTCTCTGCTCAATGTACTCCCGCGCTTTCGGCAGAAAATAGCGGTGGCCCTTTTTGGGGCGCTGGGGACACTTCTTGCCCTTGTCTTCCCCATGGAACGGTACGAGAGCTTCCTCTTCCTCATTGGTGCAGTGTTTGTCCCCCTTTTTGGCGTTGTCCTTGTGGATTACTTCATGGTACGCAGGCGAAAGGCGCAACCTGAGGAACTCTACGACAAGTGCCCGCCGATTGTCCGGGAGGCTCTGGTCTCTTGGATTCTGGGTGTGGGGGTTTACACCCTCTTCCTGAGAGTTTTTCCCGGTTTTGGCGCCTCTGTTCCGAGCTTTCTTGCTGCAGGAGGGCTCTACTGGGTCTGGCGGAGGAGGAAAGGCGCATGGAGTTAGGAGAAAGATGTGCGGAAATCCTGGCACGGATTCGCCAGAGGCGGCCTCTGGTGCACCATATCACCAATATCGTTGTGGCCAATGACAATGCGAACACGATGCTTGCCCTTGGAGCTTTACCGGTCATGGCCTGCGCTCGGGAAGAGGTCGAGGAAATGGTTGCGGGCGCAGAGGCACTGGTACTGAACCTCGGGACTCCTACAGAAGGCATCATCGAGAGCGCACTCCTTGCGGGGAAGAGGGCCAACGCCCTGGGTATCCCTGTTATCCTCGACCCGGTAGGGGCTGGAGCCACACGCTTCCGAAAGGAGGCCTCGCTTCTTCTCCTTGAGCGCGTTCGTGTGACCATTGTGCGGGGAAACGCTGCCGAGGCATGTGCTCTCCTTGGTCGTCCCTCCCGCGAGCGGGGAGTGGAGTCCAGAGTAGAAGTGGAGGATTGGGCACTTTTAGCCCGGGAAGTGGCCCTGAAGTTTGGGGTCACTGCAGCGATTACTGGTGCAGTGGATTACGTGAGCGATGGGGAGAGGGTTGTTGCCGTCCACAATGGCCATCCCCTGTTGACCCGGGTAACGGGGACCGGGTGTATGGCGACCTCTCTGTGTGGGGCATTTGCAGCGGTGGAAAGTGATGCGCTTTTGGCTTCACTCGGAGCTTTAGGGTTTTTGGGGGTCTGCGCAGAGAGGGCAGCTCGTGATTCCCAGGGTCCCGGGAGTTTCCGTATGCGGCTTTTCGATGTGATGTACTCACTCTCGGAGGACGATTTTGCCAGAAGTCTATCTTTTGAGGTGCTCCAGTGAAGGATTTCTCACTGTACGTCATTACGGACCGGAGGATTCAAAAGCGCAAGAATCTTGAGGTGGTTGAGGAGGCCATTGCGGGAGGGGCTTCTGTCATACAGCTTCGGGAGAAAGAGCTTTCCGCAAGAGAGTTCCTCGAAGAAGCCCTGCTTCTTCGGGACTGCACACGGCGCCACGGAGTCCTCTTCATCGTGAACGACCGGCTGGACATCGCTTTGGCTAGCGAAGCCGACGGAGTACACCTTGGGCCGGACGACATGCCTCTTGAGTACGCCCGGCGTCTTGCTCCTCATCTCATTCTGGGGTACTCCTGTGACACTGTGGAAGAGGCGCAGCGGGCAGAACGCCTTGGAGCCCATTATCTGGGAGTAGGAACGGTCTTTCCCACGACGACAAAGAAGGATGCAGGAACACCCATTGGCCTTGAGCGCCTTCGGGAAATCAAGAAAGCCGTAAGAATCCCCGTGGTGGCTATTGGGGGCATTACTCTGGAGAACCTTGAAGCGGTCCTGGCTACGGGTGTTGATGGGGTGGCAGTGGTGTCGGCTATTGTTGGGGCACCCTCGGTGCGGGATGCCGCCTTTGCTTTCCGAAAGAAAATCGATGCTTTTCGGAGGCGGTACCATGGAACTTCGTGACCTTGGAGAATTCGGCCTGATTGCCCGTATCCGTAGCGTTTTTTCCTCCACCGTTCCCCTGGGTATCGGGGATGACTGCGCTGTCCTTCCAGGGAGGGAGGGGTTTTGGTTCCTTGCAACCGTGGATAGCCAGGTTGAGGATGTGCATTTCCGGGTGTCGCTCATTCCTCCGTTTTTTATTGGTCGGCGTCTCCTTGTGGCAAATCTCAGCGATATTGCGGCCATGGGCGGTATTCCCCGGTACGCCCTGCTCTCCTTTGCCCTCCGGGAGGATGTCTCTTTTGTCTGGCTCAACGAAGTCCTTCAGGGTGTTCAGGAAGAGGCTTCCCGGCATGGGGTCGAGGTGGTCGGAGGGAATCTTGCCCGGACTGATGGGCCAGCGGTGCTTGACCTTGTGCTTCTTGGGGAAGTGGAGCGGGATCGACCGCTCCTTTTGCGGGGCAATGCCCGCCCGGGAGACTGGATTTTTGTCACCGGGTATCCTGGAGAGGCGAAAGCAGGGCTTATCCTTGCAGAGAGAAAGACGCTCAAGGAGCAATACCGCGGTCTCTGGCAACGGTTTTTTGCCGCTTCGCCTCGTCTTGACGTTGGGAGGTTTCTTGGAGCGCTTGGGGAACGGGTTGCTCTCATCGATGTCTCTGACGGTTTACTCCAGGATCTTGGGCATATTCTTGAAGAAAGCCACGTGGGGGCCATTCTCTACGAGGATGCACTTCCTGTGTCGCCCCTTCTTGCTCAGTTCTGTGAGGAAGAGGGTTGCGACCCTCGGGAATTTGTCCTCGGAGGGGGAGAGGACTTCGAGCTCCTTTTCACCGTTCCTCCCCACCGGGGAGAGGAAATTCAGGAGGAAATTCCCCAGAGGTTTGGTCTTCCAGTCCACCGGGTGGGAGAGGTCGTTCAGGGGGAAGGTGTGTATTTGAGGAAGAAGGATAATATCCTTGTTCCCCTCGTTCCCCAGGGTTTCAATCATTTTATCAGGAAGGAGTAAGGGAACATGCGACGAGTGCTGACCATTGCGGGATCCGATTCGGGTGGAGGGGCAGGCATTCAGGCCGATTTGAAGACCTTCTGTGCCTTTGGCGTCTACGGGATGACTGCTATTACCGCCGTGACGGCTCAGAACACGAAAGGAGTGGACGCTATTTTCCCTCTGCCTCCGTCGATGGTTGCGCGACAAATTGAGAGCATTATGGAGGATATCGGGGTCGATGCGGTGAAAACCGGCATGCTCTTTAGTGAAGACATCATCAGGGCCGTGGTGCAGGCCCTCCGCAGGTGGCCTGTCGAATACCTTGTGGTTGATCCTGTCATGGTGGCAAAAAGCAAAGTAATGCTCCTTGAAGAGCAAGCCATCCAGACACTGGTTCAGGAACTCCTTCCCCTTGCCCATGTGGTCACGCCGAATCTCGAAGAAGCTTCAGTCCTTGCTGGATTCCCGGTACAGAACCTCAGGGATATGGAGGATGCCGCCCGGCGTATCAGGGAAAAGGGTCCGCGGTACGTCCTTGTTAAGGGAGGGCATCTTCCGGGAAGCGAGGTTACCGATGTGCTCTTTGACGGGAAGGATTTCACGTACTTTTCAGGTCCCCGTATTGAGACTCTCAATACCCATGGTACAGGGTGCACGTACTCGGCTGCTATCTGTGCGCTCCTTGCCCTGGGGTACACAGTGAAAGAGGCCGTTGCCGAGGCCAGGCGGTACATGGAACTCGTGATTGCCCATGCCTTGCCCCTTGGGGGAGGATTTGGCCCCACGAATCACCTTGCTCCGCTTTTCCTCCGGGCCGGTCTTGACCCTCAGGAAGGTGGGCGATGCTGGTGACCGTTCGCATTGGGACCTCGGGATGGATATACGACCACTGGAGAGGTGTGGTGTATCCCGAAAATCTCCCCAAAAGGGCATGGCTTGCTTTCTACGCTACTCTTTTTGATACCGTGGAAATCAATGCCTCATTTTACCACCTCCCCAGGGAAACAACCTTCACAAGGTGGTATGCGGAGACCCCACCCTCATTCCTCTTTGCGGTGAAGGCCAGCCGGTACATCACTCATGTGAAGAAGCTCAGGGACGTCGAGGAGCCCCTTATACAGTTCTTTCGGCGGGTTGAGCTTCTCAGGGAAAAGTGTGGTCCCCTCCTTTTTCAGTTTCCTCCTCGCCTTGCCTTCCACAGAGAAATTTTTACAGCCTTTGTGGCTCACCTTGCTTCTCATTTCCGGTATGTTTTTGAATTCCGTCACCCGAGCTTCTTCTGCGAAGAAGTGTATGACCTCCTCCACAGGCACAATATCGCCCTCTGCTTTGCCGATACCCCCTTTTTCCCCTATGCTGAGGTGGTCACAGCCTCCTTTGTGTATCTCCGTCTCCATGGTTCTCAAAGTCTTTACACCCACTGTTACGATAGAGAAGAGCTCGAATCCTGGGCAGAGAAAATCCGCTACTTTAGCAGAATGGGTGAGGTCTACTGTTACTTCGACAACGACTATCAGGGTTTCGCCGTGCAGAATGCTCGAGAACTCCAGAGGATCCTGGGTTTTAATCCCTGAGACGGGTAGTGATGGTTTCGACTCCTCTTTTCAGAGTGTTCATCACTGTGCAGGCCCGCTCTCCCACAGCAAGGAGCTGTTCTTTTTCGGCTCGGGTGAGATTCCCGAGGAACTCCACTTCCATGGTGATGGAGGCTATTCGCGAGGGTCCTGAAGCCACCTCTCCCTCAAGAGCGACCATGACTTTCTCTAAAGGGAGACCCTTGGTTCTGGCATAAGAGAAGACCGTTCCGGAGAAGCAGCTTCCCAGGGCAGCGAGGATGTACTCTGTGGGCCAGTGGCCAACTTCGCTTTCAGCACCGCTACTTTTGAAGAAGACGGTATCCTCTCCGATACGGGCTTCGATTTTCCCGCGCTGGGCGGTGAGTTCTACTCTGGCCATGTGCTTCACCCCGCTTGAGGATTTCTTTGAGGTACTGTAACATGGTGCGTGAAGCAATTATTCCGGGAGGTCATGGCAATGCGCTCAAAAAGGATTTTTGCGGTACTCATTCTTGTCGTCCTTGCGGGGATCCTTGGAGGTTGCGCTCAGGTGGAGCTGGCCGTTCAGGTGGCTCAGGACGCGACTATTCCCCGGGCTCGCATTGCGGTGTACGTCAAGGATTACACGGTCTTTACCCAGCTGAAACAGGCGGCCTCGGGAGAGTACAGAAAGCTCCCCCCTGAGGAGCAAAAATACATCATTCTGCAGACTCGAGAGGATGCCTCCCCCTATGTGGTGGCCTGGGAGTGGCGCTTTCCCGATGAAAAAAAGGCGAGAGAGTTCACCGAGCAATTCCTTGGGAAATCGGCCCGACTGTACAGGGACCAGGACCTGGTGATTCTTGAAGCCCATCTCAAAGGAGAAGACCTCGAGGGTGCACTGAACGCCCTTGGGGCTTCCAAGGTCAAGCCTTTTCTTGGGTCCATAGTGCTGACGCTCAAAGCCTATATGCCCGGGGAGATCCTCAGTTACGTCGATGGGACTTTAGAGAAGGATACGGTATGGAAGCAGGAGCTGAACCTTGGCCAGGTGTACCAGGAGAAACCCACCATCGATATCGAAGTTGTCGCCCGGGGAGGAGGTTCTCGGTGACGCCGAGAGAACGGGTTCTCCATGCCCTGGCCTTTACGGTCACGGACATTGTCCCTTACCAGGTTGACTTCACCATACCGGCGCGGGAGAAAATGTCAGCGTACCTTACAGATCCAGGCTTTCTGGAAAAGCTTGGAAACCATCTTGCCTATGTGAAGGCCATTCCCCCTTCGGGTCTTCGGGAAGTGGCTCCCGGATTTGTCCAGGACGAATGGGGGGTGGTGTGGAATCGTACCATTGACCCGGATATCGGGAATCCCACACCGGTGCTCTCGCGCCCGAGTCTTTCAGGGTACCGCTTTCCGGATCCCACCAATCCTCTGCGGTATGCCCATATCCCCGGGTTTGTTGAGCGCCACCAGGACACTTTCAAACTTCTGCGAGAGACGTATACGCTTTTTGAACGGGCCTGGAGTCTCAGGGGGATGGAGGAATTCTTGAGCGATATGGTCATGCACCAGGACTTTGTCGAGGACTTGCTTGATGCCATCACCTCTTTCCATCTTGAAGTCATCGATCGAGCTCTGGACCTTGGACTCGATGGGGTTCTCTTTGGGGATGACTGGGGGTGGCAGGGTGGGCTCATCATGGGGCCGAAGCTCTGGCGGAAGTACATTAAACCTCGCATGGCCGAGATGATTGCTCTTGTCCGGAAAAAAGGAAAGAAAGCTTTTCTCCATTGCTGCGGGAAGGTTCAGGAAATCTTTCCCGACCTTGTGGAGATCGGACTCCACGTCTTCAATCCCTTCCAGCCCGAGGTGATGGACATTTTTGCTCTTAAGGAGGAGTACCGGGGGAAACTCGCTTTTTGGGGTGGCATAAGCATTCAGAGGCTCCTCCCCTTTGGGACTCCTGAAGAGGTCCGGAGGGAAACCCGTCGGATTCTGGCAAGGCTTGGGGACGGTGGAGGATACATTGCTGCCCCGTCTCATGCGCTTCCTCGAGACATTCCCTGCGAGAACATCGCGGCACTTCTTGAGGTACTCATGAACCAGAAAAGTAGCGGGTGACCTCTGGAGCAAAGTCCCAGGGAATGAGATACGTGTCGACGAAGTGCAGGTCCTTTGACCCGGTGCGCTGCACCACTGTTTCCACGATCAGTGTGCCCTCGGTTTCGCTGGCTTTTGCAAGCTTCAGGAGCTTTTGTGTAATGGTTGTGGCGACGGGGTTTTCCCGTTCTCCCCAGATTTCGCATACGAGCTCCTGCTCCCTGGGGTACATGAGAATCACCACATCCTGGGAGGAGAAGCGAAAACGAAGGTCCTTACTCCCGTAGCTTACAGCGGCGTCGAGGCCAGGAGGAACGTAAGCGGTGATCGGGGAGTATCCGGAGTGAGGATGGCGTTCCAGGATTTCCGCTTCGGTTCTGAGGAGGGAATTATAGAGCGTTGAGGCCACCTGACACACTCCCCCTCCATATCCCGGAACAAGACGGCCATTAGCGAGAATTCGGGTTTTCCGGTACCCATCCTCTTTCTCTGCCCGGCCGACCACAGCGTTAAAGGAGAAGATTTCTCCTTTGTTCAGGAAATATCCGGAAAGAGAGGCAGCAGCTTTTTCAATGTTGAAGATGACGTCCTCTTCCCGATCTTTGAGGGACGTAGTGAAAGAGGCAAGGAGTGTTGTGATCCCCTTTGTTTTGAGGACTTCCAGTGTATCCACTCTGGGGGGAAGGGCGTCAAAGGTCTCGAGGGTAACGGTGTCACTCCAGTTCTCAAGAGATTGTTTCAGGGTGTGCAGGGCCCTCTCGACGTTCAGCCTTCGTCCTGCTTGAGCCTGCTGCACCCGATTGCCTTCCCAGGAAGCATCTTGTGGTGGCAGGAAAGTTTTTGCCGCAAGCGACTCAAGAAGGGCTTTGACCTTCTCCTCATCCCACTCTACAAGAAGTGGGACGCGTTCACCCCGAGCGGCTTTCTTTTTCATGGCTTTGATGTTCCAGCGAATGCTGAGGGCATCCTTGGAGACCTCAAAGGCTTTGCCAGCAACCACAAGGCGAAGAGGAATTCTCCTCCAGCGGGCTTCAAGGGTCTCAAGAAAAGGCACAATGTCTCTCCTTGCCAGTGTGACCCTCTCTTCTTTGAGGATGCAGGAGACTGTCCCTCGATTACCCACAAGGAGGTATATCAAAAAAAGGACAAAGACCCCGACTCCGGGGATGATGCCCTTTCTCACTTCACCTCCCCCTCAGAACTTGCAGCTGGGGGAGTTTCCGAGGGAACCGGAGTTTCTACGGAGGTTGTTCCTGCGAGCGCTTCGGAAATGGTGATGGTGCTCTTTTTCCTGAGCTCTGCGAGGAGGTGCTCTGTCCTGACCCGTTCCTGCTCCTTAAGGAGGTACTGACGAATGTTCTCCTTGACGTCCTCAAAAGCTTTGACCTCTCGGGGTTTCCACTCCAGTACCCGGTAAATGACGTAGGTGTCTCCCACCTTAAGGGGAGGAGTCACGTTGCGGGGGTCATCCCTGACTTTCTCCAGAGCCTCCCGAACTTCCTGAGAAAGTCCCGTTTCCGAAACCCAGCCTATGTCTCCACCCTTTTTCGCAGCTTCGTCGAGGGAGGCTTCTTGGGCAACTTTGGCAAACTCCTCTCCAAGGTACAGCCGGCGCAGCGCCTTTTCTGCATCCTCTCTGGAGAGAAAGGTCATCCTCAGAAGGTGGTACTGGGCCGGAGTGGTGAAGAGGTCCTGGTGTTCCTCATAGTACTTCTGTACCTCTTCATCAGGGATGGGGAGGTCGGCAACAAGGCTCTCCGTGAGTTTCTGGATCATGAGTTCCCGACGGAGGGATTCGCGAAGCGCCGAAAGCGTGAGTCCCTGGTACTCGAGGTACCGACGAAATTCGCTTTCTGAGGGGAACTGTGCCCGGATTTTCTCAAGCTCGGTCTCTATTTCTTTTGAAGAGACCCGTATCCTCCTTGCCTGGGCTTCCTGGTACAGGAGCTCGTTGTTAATGAGGTTTTCAAGGACCAGACGTCGAAGGAGGTCAAAGGTCTTTTCGTCCCAGGAACTCAGGGTCTTTGAATCATACTGGCTCAGGAAATTCCGAAAGGCCTGGTCGAGGGTGTAGAAACTGATAGCTGTGTGGTTTACCGTTGCAGCTACAGCCTGTCCAGTACGGCCAGAGCGGCGGTACGATCCGTAGCCGTAGTAGATGGTAACAGCAAAAGCAACGACGACGATGATAAGAATGATGTCCAGGTTTTTGCGCAGCGCTCTCATCATCTTTTGTCCACCTCGTGCGTCCGTTTTGGAGTTTCTCTTGCTACAATACTACTTCAGCGACTTATCCTTGTCAATTTTGGGGAGTTCCGGTAGAGTATTAGAAACACCAAGGTGCTCAATGGGGGTTGTGATGCTATGGAAATGGATATACGCAAAATCCAGGAAATTCTCCCCCACCGCTTCCCCTTCCTCCTTGTGGATCGAATCGTTGCTTTGGAGGAGGGAAGGGTTGTGGGCATCAAGAACGTTACGGTGAACGAGTGGTTCTTCCAGGGGCATTTTCCTGGAAGGCCCATCATGCCTGGTGTTCTCATTCTTGAGAGCATGGCACAGGTCGGAGCCACCATGATGATGTACATGGAAGAATTCCGGGGGTGCATTCCATACTTTGCTTCCCTTGATAACGTCCGCTTCCGGCGTCCTGTTGTCCCCGGGGACCAGCTGGTCATGGAGGTCACGCTTCTTAGGATGAAGGGCCGGGTGGGGAAGCTCAAAGGGGTGGCGAGGGTAAAAGACCAGGTTGTGGCTGAGGCAGAGTTGGGCTTCTCTCTGGTACGGGAAGAGGCAAGGGAGGAAGTGTCTTGAGGATGCAGTGGGTTCGTGTTCTGGGAACGGGTTCCAGTGTTCCAGAAAAGGTACTCACCAACTTCGACCTGGAACACATGGTGGACACAAGCGATGAGTGGATCACCACACGGACGGGGATTAAGGAGCGGCGAATCGCTGCGCCCTCTGAAACGACCTCGAAGCTCGCCCTCGAAGCGGCGTGGAAGGCCCTAGAGGCTGCTCAGGTTGCCCCTGAGGAAATCGACTGCATCATCGTGGGAACGGTTACCCCGGATATGCTCTTTCCTTCCACGGCATGCCTCCTGCAGCATGCTCTGGGGGCAAAAAGGGCCTTTGCTTTTGACCTCGAGGCAGGGTGTACGGGGTTCGTCTACGCTCTCGCCGTGGCTGAGAAGTACCTCCTTGCCGAGGGAAGGGGAAAGGCCCTGGTCGTAGGAGCCGAAACCCTCTCGAAGATTGTGGACTGGCAGGATCGGGCTACGTGTGTCCTTTTTGGTGATGGGGCAGGAGCGGCCGTTGTGGGCCTGGGGGACCGACCAGGAATTCTGGCAACGTATCTTGGGGCTGATGGGGGTGGGGCGCATCTTCTGGAGCTTCCTGCTGGCTGTTCTCGAATGCCCGCGTCTTTTGAAACCGTAGAGAAGCGGCTTCACTACATCAAAATGAATGGGAATGAGGTGTTTAAATTCGCGGTGCGCATAGTTGAGGAGGCTTCTCTTGAGGTTCTGAGAAAGGCTCAGAAAACTGTTGACGACGTGAAGCTCTTCATACCTCACCAGGCCAACATCCGCATCATCCAGTCAGCAGCCAAGCGGCTTGGAATACCAGAAGAAAAGGTTTTCGTCAACGTGGAGAAATACGGGAACACCTCTTCAGCCTCCATTCCTATTGCCCTCGACGAGGCCTCAAGGTCTGGTCGCATCAGAGAGGGAGACATTGTGCTCCTTGTGGGCTTCGGTGCGGGCCTCACCTGGGGGGCTGCGCTCATTCAGTGGTAAAGGAGGTTGACCAGTTGGCACGAAGAGTCGTTGTCACCGGTATTGGTGTCATCAGCCCAGTGGGAACTGGCAAGGAGAAATTCTGGCAGTCGCTTCTTGAAGGAAGGTCCGGCATTGACATCATTCAGAGCTTTGACCCATCGCCTTTTGAGACAAAAATCGCTGGAGAGGTCCGGGATTTCAATCCTGAGGATTTCCTTCCCCGAAGGGAAGCCCGGCGAATGGACCGCTTCTCGCAGTTTGCTGTTTGTGCATCGCTTATGGCTCTGGAAGATGCTAAAGTGAACCTTGAGCGGATGGACCGGGAACGGGCAGGAGTCATCCTGGGGTCAGGCATTGGCGGTATTCACACCTTTGAAGAGCAGTACCGGGTACTTCTTGAACGGGGCCCTCAGAAGGTCAGCGCCCTCTTCATCCCCATGATGATTGTCAACATGGGGGCGGCCAATGTGGCCATTCAACTTGGCTTGAAGGGGCCGAATAGCTGTGTTGCAACAGCCTGCGAAGCATCAACCCATGCTTTGGGTGAGGCGTTACGCATAATCCAGCGGGGAGAAGCTGACCTTATGATTGCCGTTGGTGCTGAGGCTTCCATCACGCCTCTTGCGGTAGCAGGCTTCTGTGCCATGAAAGCCCTCTCAACCCGTAACGATGAGCCCCAGAAGGCCTCTCGTCCTTTCGACCGGAATCGCGATGGTTTTGTGATGGCTGAGGGGGCCTGTGCGCTGGTTCTTGAGGCGGAGGAGGTGGCCCTCAGGAGGGGGGCGCGAATTTACGCGGAGCTCAAGGGTTACGCCTCAACCTGTGATGCTTACCACATCACGGCCCCGGACCCGGAGGGCGAGGGCGCGGCCCGGGCGATGCGTCTTGCTCTTGAGGATAGTGGTGTTCTCCCGGAGGAAGTCGACTATATCAATGCCCACGGGACTTCAACCCCTCTCAACGATCGCACAGAGACCCTGGCGATTAAGAAGGTCTTTGGTGACCGGGCATACAAAATCAAAATCAGTTCCACGAAGTCCATGGTGGGGCACCTCCTCGGAGCAGCAGGGGCCATCGAAGCGGCGGCCACGGTCCTCTCTATTTACCACGGGATTGTCCATCCAACCATCAACCTCGAAGAACCCGATCCAGAATGCGACCTCGATTACACCCCCTGGAAGGCCTGTCCTCTGGAGATTCGCAATGCCCTCTCGAACTCCTTTGGTTTTGGAGGACACAACGGGACCTTAGTGTTTGGGAAATATCAGGGGTGAGGGTTATGGCGGTTTGGGTGCTTCCGGCGAATTACCTTTTGGGGTCCCTGCCCTGTGGGCTTGTGGTCACCTGGCTTTTCAGGGGTGTGGATCTCCGAAAGTACGGGAGTGGGAACATCGGAGCGACCAACGTTTCCCGGGTCGCGGGGTTCTTCCCCGCTCTTCTTGCCGGAGTAGGGGATGCCCTCAAGGGGTTCTTCGGTGCGTACCTTGCTCTTCGCTTTCTGGGTTCGTCTCCTGTGCTCTTTTTCCTCGCCACTTTTCTGGTCGTTGTGGGGCACGACTGGTCGCTTTTTTTGAGATTCAGGGGGGGAAAGGGGGTGGCCACAACCCTGGGGGTGCTGTTTTACCTTTCATGGCAGGCGGCGCTTCTGTGTTTTCTGGTCTGGGTCGTGATGGTGGCCATCACCAGGTATTCTTCGCTTGGTTCCTTAAGCGGTGCCCTGGCGATGCCGATCCTCCTTTTTCTCTTCCGCTGCCCCCAGGCGTTCGTGTGGTGGGGAATATTCGCAGCAGCCCTGGTGTTCTTGAGGCACAAGGACAACATTCGCCGGCTTGTGCACGGGCAGGAGCTCAAAATTGGCGAGAGAAGGAGTGAAGGACATGGGGGAGAACATCCTGGAGTTGAACGAAGCGAATTTTGAGGAAGAGGTGTTGCGTGCTCAGGAACCGGTGCTTGTGGATTTCTGGGCAACCTGGTGCATGCCTTGCCGCATGATGGCACCGGTTGTGGAGGACATTGCAAAGAGCTTCTCTGGTCGGATCAAGGTGGGGAAGGTGAACACCGACGAAGTTCCTTCTCTGGCCCTGCGGTATGGCGTCCATGCAATTCCCACGCTGATTTTCTTCCAGGATGGGAGGGAGATTGAACGGGTCGTGGGTTATGTTCCCAGGCGGCTCCTTGAGGAGAAACTCAAAAGGATTCTGGGCGAAGTGTAGAGCTTTTGCATTTCTGGGGATCCTCCTCGGGGTGCTTTTGGGGGTTCTGGAGGCTGGAGAAGCGGAAGCCATTGAGCTCCATGGTGAGAGAGTGTTCGCCATGGACGCTTTGCGCCGTATCCGGAGCGGACCCCGGGTGGGGAAGAAGGTTGCCCTTACCTTTGACGATGCTCCCAATGGGCACACAGCAGAAATCCTGGCCATTCTTGACCGTTTCCAGGTAAAGGCGACGTTCTTCCTCATCGGCGCTCAGGTGCTTAAGCATCCAGACCTTGTTCGGCGTATCGTTGCGGCGGGACACGAAATAGGGAACCATTCCTTCTCTCACGCGTTCACCAGAGGATGTTCGGCAGAGAGCATAAAAGAGGATATAGAACGCGCCGAGAAGGCCATTGTCGATTCCGCTGGGCGACTTCCCCTGTACTTCCGTCCTCCTGAGGGCCTTGTGACTCCAGCGATTGAGAGAGCCTGTGGCATGACAGGGTACAGTCTCGTCACCTGGTCGCTGGATTCGGAGGACTGGAGGGCACAAACAGAAGATGAAATCGTTGAGCGTGTTCTTCGGGGCGTTCACCCTGGGGCCATTGTGCTTTTCCATTCCCTCCCCCGTACCGTTCGCGCTCTTCCCCGTATTCTCTGCGCCCTTCTGGAGGCAGGATACACGTGTGTTCCTCTTTCTTCCCTCCTCGAGTGACAGGGGGCTTTTCCTGGCCCAGGGAATGGGCTTTCCTTGAAGAGGTTCTCTGTGACTTCCGGGGGACCATCATGGTGATTGCACCTCCGGACCGTGGGAAAACCACCCTTGTGCGCCTTATCGTTCGATTTTTCCTTCGAAGGGGGAAAAGGGTTGGTTGGGTGGATGCCGACCCCGGTCAATCACAGATCGGTCCGCCGACAACCATCGGGGCCTCCGTCCTTTTGCAGGAGGTGGGTTTGTCGGAACGGTTGTTCACCCCCTTTTTCCACTTTATCGGGGACACGACGCCTGAACGGGATATCGTGGCTTTTGCCCTTGCCACCTTTGACCTTGTACGTTTGGTGAGGCAGCAAGGCGATGTAGTCGTCCTCGACACCTGTGGGCTTTTCCGTTCCCCCGTGGGATATCTTCTCAAGATGCTCAAAATACGACTCATTGAACCAGAAATGGTGCTCGCTCTGGGAGAAAGGGAGGAGTTCCTCCCCTTCGCCGCTTTTCTTCAGGACCGTTTTCTGCCACTTCCCGTGCCCCCTGAAGCCTCAAAGAAGGATTACCTGCATCGTCGCGATCACCGTCAAAAACTTTTTGCCCTCTATTTCTCTGCGGGAGAAGAGATGAGGTTTCCGCTGGCCTTTCTCCGGTTTTCTCTTCCCTGGTACCCCTCCTTTTTCCTCTGGGAAATGGTGGAAGAAGGAAACGGAGTACGCTTCGCAGGTCCTGGGGAGGAGGTTCTTCTTGTTCCTGTCGGAGGGATTGAGGGGGGTTCTGCGTCCCGGATCGTTCCGGTTGATGCCCTGGAGGGGCTCATCTGCGGGCTTTTCGGGAGGGACGGGAAGGATCTGGGGCTTGGCATTATTGAACGGGTTCTCTGGGAGGAGCGCATGTTCCTCCTCTGGGGGGTTCAGTGTGTCCCCGGAAAAGTTGAGGCCGTCGTCCCCGGAACGATTCGCCTGACCAGAGAAGGAGAGGAAAGGGGCCGTTTCTCCGTGTGTCTTTCCCCCCTTCGTCTGGAGCGAAGAATGTGGAGGCTCTGAAGGTTTTACATGTGCACGGCGTGAACCGTAACTCCAGGGATACGCGAGAGGGTTTCCGCAAGGGTTCTGGTATCTTCCTCTCCGCCCCGAAGCTCAAGGATGACAAGACCGTCCTCAGCGCAGTATCCTTCAGAGGAAGTTTCGTGAAGACCAAGACGTGTTCTTATGATTCGTCCGGACTCTGTGAGGATTCTCTGGACCTCTGAAGCAGCGGAGGATCGGTGGGCGATCTTCACAAGAAGAAGGTTGTACGCCACGGTGTTCACCCCTTTTTTCGAGATTGTACCAGATTCGCTATAATACCCGAAAGGGGGTGATTGCTGTGCCCATTGCGCTAGTCATGGCAGGAGGGAAGGGAGAGCGGCTCTGGCCAGCGAGCCGGAGCCATCGACCGAAACAATTCATTAGCCTCCTTGGGAAGACCCTCCTTCGCCACACGGTGGAGCGCATCCTGCCCCTTGTAGGGGTTGACCGTCTCTATGTGGTCACCCAGAAGGAACACCTTGAGGCAACGCTCCGGGAGCTCCCCTTTCTTCCCCCTTCGCACTTGATCTTCGAACCGGTGGGCAAAAACACCGCTCCCTGTATCGGATTCTCGGCAGTGCGTCTTGCACGGATTTTCTCCCCTGGCGAGGTTATGGTCGTTCTTCCGGCGGACCACATGGTCTTTGAAGAGGAGAAGTTCCGAGAAGCGGTGAGCCTTGCGGTAGAGGTTGCTCAGAGTGGCGAGTGGCTGGTGACCTTCGGCATTCCCCCAACCCATCCTCATACCGGATACGGGTATATCCGCTGTGGGGAGCTCTTCCGGAAAGACTTTAGAGGCTGTGTGTACCGGGGAGAAGGTTTTACCGAAAAGCCAGATCTCAGCAAGGCTGAGGAGTATCTTCGCTCTGGGAAGTACCTCTGGAACAGCGGAATATTTGTGTGGACTATCGGCGCCATTCTCTCGGCCTTCAAGACATGGGCTCCGGAGATCGGCCGGGGATTAGAACACATTGCAGAAAGCCTGGGAACCCCGGAGGAGGGAAAGGTGCTTGTGGAGGTCTTTTCTGCTTTTCCTTCGATTTCCATCGACTACGCCGTCATGGAGCGAGCCTCTAATGTTCTGGTCGTTTCCGCTTCCTTTGGATGGAGTGACGTGGGGTCTTGGAAGAGCCTGGGAGAGATTCTGCCAAAGGACGCTGGTGGTAACATCGCCCTGGGAGAACATATTGCCCTCGAGAGCCGGGGGTGCATTCTCTGGACCAGAAAGCCTGTGGTGACCTTCGGGATGGAAGATGTGGTCCTGGTGGAGGAAGAAGACCTGCTTTTCCTTGCGCCAAAAAGCAGAGACCAGGATATTCGCCGGCTTCTCGCCTACCTTCGGGAAATCGGCAGAACAGAGTACCTGTGACCATGGCTGAAGTACTCCAGGCGGACAAGAAGGCCATTCAGAGGGCAGCGTCTTTTCTCCGGGAGGGGAAGCTCGTTGCCTTCCCTACTGAGACAGTTTACGGTCTTGGTGCCTGTGCGCTGAACCCTCAGGCTGTGGCTCGAATTTTCGAGGTGAAAGAGCGCCCCTTCTTTGACCCGCTGATCGTTCACGTGGCTACGCTTGAGATGGCCAGGGAAGTCTGCGAATTTCTGGATCCCCGGGCTTTGTTCCTTGCCAAGCGTTTCTGGCCTGGACCGCTCACCCTTGTTCTCCCCAAAAGGCCTGTTATTCCTGACATTGTTACCGCAGGGCTGCCAACCGTGGGAGTACGAATGCCTGCTCATCCTGTGGCTCTTGAGCTCATCAGAGAAGCCGGAGTTCCCGTTGCCGCACCAAGTGCGAATCTCTTCGGGCACCTGAGCCCGACGACGGCTGCTCACGTTGTCAAGCAAATCGGGAACCGGATTGACCTTGTTCTTGATGGTGGCCAGTGTCCCATTGGAGTGGAATCAACGGTTCTTGAGCTCCTTGAGGAACCGGTGCTCCTGAGGCCTGGAGGAATTCCCCTTGAGGATCTTGAAAGGGCCATAGGGAAGATTCGGGTGGGTTCTCTGAAAGACGGTCCTCGTGCTCCTGGGCAACTCCCCTTCCACTATGCTCCCCGTGTTCCCCTGCGCATTGTCCCTCAGGAAACACCTCCCCCTCCGGGGTTCCGGGTGGGGTTGCTGGCCTTTCAGGTGGTGCGGCATCCGGAGTGGTTTGTGAAAGTTGAAATCCTCTCGTCAAACGGGGATCTCCGGGAAGCAGCGGCCAATTTCTTTGCCTGTCTCCACCGCCTGGAGGAGGCTGGCCTTGATCTGATTTTCGCCGAGCCGGTGCCCGAAGTTGGTCTGGGAAGGGCCATCATGGATCGTTTACGTAAGGCTGAGGCAAAAACCCTTCGGTGAGGTGGATGCTATGGCTCTGGTTCTCGTTACCGGCGGCAGTGGTCTTCTGGGATCCTGGGTGACATACTATCTTGTGGATCGAGGGAAAAGAGTGCTGTCCTTTGACCTTCGGGAGGCCAACCAGGATTACCTTGAGGATCGGAGGACCGCCATCGTTTTTTTTCGGGGAAGCGTTCTGGAATGGTCTCATCTGGTGCAACTTTTCTCTAGCTTTCCCGATATTGAAGGCATCGTTCATACCCCTGCGGTGATGGCCTCTCCACGATACTGGAACGATCCTTACGCTGCTACCTTTCTCAACGTTGTTGGTACCCTCAATCTCTTGGAATGTGCTCGTCTTTTTAGGATTCCAAAGTTCCTCTACGTGAGCTCTGGTGCTGTTTATGGAGAGACCAGAGACAATCCCGGAGAACTCACCCATCCTGTGAATCCCTCGGATCTCTATGGAGCAAGTAAGGCCAGTGCGGAGTACCTCGCGCTCCAGTACGGCCACCACTATGGTATTGACGTCCGTATCGTCCGTCCTTACTTCTTTTTTGGCCCGGGTCTTCTGCCTTCGGAGATGACCCCCGTTTTTCGGGTTCTTCTCGGATCCCTTGAAGGCCTTGAGGGGCTTGTTCTTGAAAGCGGAAGGGACCAGAGACTTGGCTTCACCTACGTGAAAGACACAGCTTGGGGGACGGTGCTGGCCTATGAGAAGGAACACCCCAGATACCGTATCTTCAACATCGCTACTTCTGAGGTGACGAGCTTCCCCGACCTTGCCCGTCTTGCGCAAAAATACAGCGACCACCCCCAGGAGGTCATCCTTGGTCCTGGCAAGCTTTTTCCTCGCGGGGAAACGCTCGATATCACTCTGGCCCAGGAAGAGCTGGGGTTTGAGCCTCGCTATCGGATAGAGGAGGCTGTAGCGGAGTACGCCGACTGGGTGAAAAGGGAGTTGCAGAGGAGAAATCGAAAGAGGACCGTGCAGGAGTATGAACGCTGAGGGGGTGAGGTTCTTTGGAGTATGGTGTCGGGAAGCTCGAACGGGTTGTTGTGGTGAGCATTTTCCCGGGGGAGTACGTTCTTGAAACCCTTGAGGAGGTCGTCCGTAGAGAACGTATCGAACACGGGGTCATTCTCTCTGGCTTTGGAACCCTAAGCGAGGTGCATCTCCACTGGGTGACAACAACAGGCCTGCCACCCGTGGAACGTTTCGAGAAGTACGAGGGACCTTTTGAGCTCCTCTCCCTAAGCGGTGTTATCGTCGGTGGAGAACCCCACGTCCATGCAGTGGTTTCAAACCCTCAGGGAGCCTACGGGGGACATCTTGAGCGCGGTAACAAGGTCCTCTACCTTTGCGAAGTCGCCATTGGGGTTCTCGCTGGAGTGGCGATGAGGCGAGAACGGACACCTGATGGCATCAAGCAGCTGCGCTTTGACCAATAAGGGGTGCAGTGCATGAGGGTCCGGAGGACAGAAAAGTTTTTTTGGAGCTTCTTCTTTTGTGCGTGCTGGGTTGGACTGCTTGTTTTGGGCGTCGCTTTTCGGGCACCTGCCTGTGGTGTGGGGGAGGAAGTTGAAGTTTTTCAGACCGTCGCCGGGTTCGGGCGGAAACTCCAGAATGTCAACCTCCTTGCTCCTCGGGAGGTTTACAGGGAGCTTCTACGACAGTATTATACCCCTTATGTGGCTTCGGGACTCCTCAAACAATGGTTCCAGAACCCCCAGCAGGCTCTGGGGAGGTACGGTTCCAGTCCATGGCCGGACAGAATCGAGATCCGGGGATACATCAGGGAGAACAAGGGAAGGTACGTTGTTTTTGGAGAGGTGGTGGAGGTGACAAGCGTTCCCGGCGAGGAGCGAAGGGGGGAGGTACTCCTTCTTGTGGAGAAAACTGGTGATCGATGGTGGATTACCGAAACACAGAAACAGATTCTCGGCCTGGCCCTTCCTGGAGTGTATGGAGGGAAGGGGGGAGACGGGCATGGCTTCCAAGGTTGACACACCCCCTTGGGAAACATATAATTCTTCCGATGCTGGAAAGTTGGAAGAGAAAGGTGGCACTGTTTCAATGGTAGAGGTGACAAAAAAAGAGGAAAAAGAGAAGCACGTCTTTGAGCTTGAAGTAGAGGTAGCAAAAGAGCGGGTTGACCAGGTTCTCGAGAGCATTTACCGGGACTTCAACTTTCGAGTTACGGTGCCGGGCTTCCGCAGGGGTCGGGTTCCTCGGGCCATTCTTCGTGCCCGTCTGGGGAAAGAAGCCTTTCTGGATGAGCTGGTGCACCGTCTCGTTCCGGAGGTGGCAAAGGAGGTCCTGGAAAGGGAAGGCATTGATGTGGTGGGGGAACCCGATGTGGAAATCCTCCACGTGGAGGAAGGGGAGCCTCTCCGTTTTCGTTTGAAGGTCATTGAGAGTCCCGAAGTCCTTCTGGCTCGTCCTGAAGGACTCGAAGTGCGAAAGTACCGCCTCGAGGTTCGGGAAAGCGACGTCGACGCGTATATTGAGGAACTCCGCAGGCGTTTTGGGCAATGGGAGGAACAGGAGGGACCGGTGGTATCGGGGGATATGGTGATTGTCGCCGTAGGGGACAAGCAGTATACGATGTATGCAGGGGGTGAGCAGCACCCCCTGGCTCAAGAGGTTCTTGGCATGCGACGGGGAGAGCGACGAATGGTTACTCTCGAGGGCGAAGAGAAAGAACTGGAGGTCCGTACCGTTTTCCGAAAGCGACTCCCCGAAGTGAACGAAGAGTTCATCAAGCGTTTTGGGGAGGATTACGCCTCGGTGGAGGCCTTTCGAGAAGGTATTCGGAAGATCCTTGAGGGGCAAGCCCAGGAGATGGTGCAGGAACGCCTGCAGGAGGAGGCTGTGGTCGCCCTCTGCCGGGAATCACAGGTCTACATTCCTGAGCCCCTTCTTGAGGAAGAAACCCGAAGGGTCATCCAGCTTTTTGAAAAGCGGTTGCAAGAAAGTGGAACCACCCTTGAGCGGTACCTTGAGCTTACGGGGTACGATTTCGCCACGTTTACCGAGAAAATGCGCAATGTTGCTCGCTGGAGACTGAAGAAACACTTCGTTCTTGAGAAGTACGCCAGAGAGTACGGTCTTGAAGTGACTGAAGAAGAGCTCCATCGCCTTGTGGAGAGTGTTGCAAGACGTACTGGAAAGCCACTTGAAAAGGTGGCAGAACGCCTTGTCCGGAGCAATGCTCTGGTGGAGGCTGCAAACCGCCTCCTCTCGAGCAAACTCGTCGAAGACCTCCTCTCGAGGGTGAAAATACAGGAAATCGCAGAACCCTTGAATTTTGATCAGTGGCAAGCTCTGGGAGATCCTGAAGAGGAGATGGTTCAGGGATGAAAGAGCCCCGTTTGAGTTACCTTGTACCCATTGTGGTGGAGCAGACCCCAAGAGGTGAGCGAGCCTATGACATTTACTCCCGTCTCTTGCAGGATCGCATCGTCTTTCTGGGAACGGAAATCGACGATACCGTCGCCAACCTTGTCATCGCCCAGCTCCTCTTCCTTGAAGCGATGAACAAAGAAAAAGATATCAACCTCTACATCAACAGTCCTGGGGGTTCGGTTTCGGCAACACTGGCCATTTACGACACCATCCAGTACATCAAGCCTGATGTTGCAACCATCTGCATTGGGCAGGCTGCAAGTGGAGCGGCGGTCATTCTTGCCGCCGGGACCAAGGGCAAGCGGATGGCACTCCCTAATTCCCGGATCATGATCCATCAGCCCCTTGGAGGTGCGCAGGGACAGGTGACGGACATCGAAATCCACGCCCGGGAAATGGTGAAGATCCGGGAGAAGCTCAACGAAATTCTCGCTCGCCATACTGGCCAGTCCATCGAGAAGATTCGTAAAGACACAGAGCGAGACTTTTTCATGTCCCCTGAGGAGGCACGGGAATACGGGCTCATAGATCGGGTTCTGTATCCGGAAGAGAAGAGCAAGAAGGAGACCAGAGAGGATGCCGAAATTTGAGGAGGAGAAGGTCAAGTTGCGGTGTTCCTTCTGTGGCAAAACACAGCAGGAAGTGCGAAAGCTCATCGCGGGTCCGGGAGTATACATCTGTGACGAGTGTGTGGAACTCTGCAACGAGATTCTCAAAGAGGACTCCCGGAAAAGCAAGAAGGAGTTCGTTCTTGAAGAGCTCCCCTCACCCCGCGAGATCAAGGCTTTCCTTGATCAGTACGTTATCGGTCAGGAACGGGCAAAAATCATCCTTTCCGTTGCCGTATACAATCACTACAAACGGATTATGCAGCCTAGAGACTCTCAGGACGTGGAGATTGAAAAGAGCAACATTCTGCTTCTCGGGCCGACCGGATCGGGGAAGACGCTCCTTGCCAAGACCCTGGCGCGTTTTCTGAATGTCCCCTTCGCCATTGCGGATGCCACGACGCTCACCGAGGCCGGGTATGTGGGAGAAGATGTTGAGAACATCCTCCTCCGCCTTCTCCAGAACGCTAACTTTGACGTCAAAAGGGCGGAAAAGGGCATCGTTTACATCGATGAAATCGACAAAATTGCCCGCAAGGGGGAAAATCCTTCCATCACCCGGGATGTTTCTGGAGAAGGTGTACAGCAGGCGCTTCTGAAGATTCTCGAGGGGACCATTGCGAACGTTCCTCCCCAGGGTGGTCGAAAGCACCCGCACCAGGAATTCATCCAGGTGAACACCGAGAATATCCTCTTCATCTGCGGTGGTGCCTTTGTCGGCCTTGAGCGCATTATCGAAAATCGTTTGAAGGATCGGAAAATCGGTTTTGGTGCCCGTGAGAGCCTTTCCGAAAAGGAACTCTCTCGGAATATTCTCCACGAAGTGCAACCAGAAGACCTCCTGAAGTTCGGCATGATTCCCGAGTTCATCGGCAGGGTACCGATTATCTGTGCCCTTGACCCTCTTACCGAAGATGACCTGGTACGCATCCTCACCGAGCCTAGAAATAGCCTCGTCCGGCAGTATCAGAAACTTTTCGAAATGGAGGGTGTGGAGCTCATCTTCACCGAGGGAGCCTTGCGACTCATTGCCCGTGAGGCCCTGGCCAAAGGTACCGGTGCCCGTGGGCTTCGGGCGATTATGGAGCGGCTCATGACTGACCTCATGTTTGAAATCCCCTCACGGAGGGATATCAAAAAGGTTGTCGTCAATGAGGCCTTTGTGAAGGGTGAGAATCTCCTCTTTCTCAGGGAAACTCGGGAAGAGAAGCTCGCGTGAGGTGCCATGGAGAAGTCCGTTGCTCTTCCACCGGTCTTTGAGGCCCAGGCGGTAGAAGAAAAGTGGTACGAATTCTGGGAAAAGAACGGCTACTTTATTCCTTCTCCGGACCCTCAGAAACCTCCTTTTTCCATTGTTATTCCTCCCCCAAATGTGACGGGGCATCTCCACATGGGCCATGCTTTGAATCTTACCCTTCAGGATATTGTTATCCGGGCAAAGCGCATGCAGGGGTACGCAGCCCTCTGGCTTCCCGGCACAGACCATGCGGGGATTGCCACACAGAACGTCGTTGAGCGACAACTTGCCAAAGAGGGTCTCAGCCGCCACGATCTGGGGCGGGAGAAGTTCTTGGAGCGGGTCTGGGAGTGGAAGGAGACGTACCATGCAAGAATCGTACAACAGCTCAAGCGTATGGGAGCCTCGTGTGACTGGACCCGGGAACGATTCACGATGGATGCCGGTCTTTCCCGGGCAGTACGAGAAGTCTTCGTGCGGCTTTTTGAAGAGGGCTTGATTTACCAGGGTGAGTACATCGTCAACTGGTGTCCCCGTTGCGAGACGGCCCTTGCGGATATCGAGGTGGAGTATCGGGAAATCCCCGGAAGACTCTATTACATTCGCTATCCCCTTGTTGATGGAACGGGTTTTCTGGTTGTGGCCACCACACGCCCTGAGACCCTTCTTGGGGACGTGGCCCTGGCGGTTCATCCTGAGGACCCGAGGTACCAGCACGTTGTCGGGAAGAGAGCTCGCCTCCCGCTTTTGGACCGGGAAATCCCTGTTATTGCCGATGAGTACGTGGATCGCGAGTTCGGCACTGGTGTCCTCAAGGTTACCCCAGGTCATGACCCTCACGACTTTGAGCTGGGGCGACGGCACAATCTCCCGATTATTCGGGTTATTGACACCCGGGGTGTGATGACCGGGGATGCAGGACCGTTCGCGGGGCTTTCCCGGGAAGCGGCTCGGGAAGAAGTGCTTCGAGCCCTTGAGGAAAGGGGTCTTCTGGAGAAGGTTGAAGAACATCGCCACGCTGTCGGGCACTGTTACCGTTGCGGAGTGGTGATTGAGCCTCTCGTATCCCGGCAGTGGTTCGTCCGGATGAAGGAGCTCGCCCATCCTGCAATCCAGGCGGTTCTGGAGGGACGGGTTGTCTTTGTTCCGGAGCGCTGGACCAGGGTCTACTTCGAATGGATGGAAAACATTAGGGACTGGTGCATTTCCCGGCAAATCTGGTGGGGTCACCGGATTCCAGTGTTTTACTGTCAGTCCTGTGGGTATGTTTTTGCCCATCGGGAGACGCCTTTGAGCTGTCCCAGATGTAACGGTGCGGTTGTACAGGATGAGGATGTTCTCGACACCTGGTTCAGTTCTGCCCTCTGGCCCTTCTCAACACTGGGCTGGCCTGAAAAGACCGAGGACCTTAACCGCTTCTACCCAACCTCACTTTTGGTCACGGGTTTTGACATTATCTTCTTCTGGGTGGCCCGGATGATTATGATGGGCCTCAAGTTCATGGGAGAGGTCCCCTTCCGCAAGGTATACATCACGCCTCTTGTGCGTGATGAGGCAGGGCGGAAGATGAGCAAATCCCTGGGAAATGCCATCGATCCTCTGGAAGTTGTCGAGAAATACGGAAGCGATGCCCTGCGTTTTGCCCTGGCCTGGCTTACGGTTCAGGGGCGGGACATTCACCTTTCCCTGAAGAGGATAGAAGCAGCACGAACCTTTGTGAACAAACTCTGGAACGCTTCCCGTTTTGTCCTGATGAACCTCGAAGGATATTCTTTCCTTCCCCTTGAGGCGGGGGAACTCGACCTTAAAGACCGGTGGATTCTCTCCCGCTTTCAGAAGGTGCTCCGTTCGGCCACGGAACAGCTTGAAGCCCTGGAATTTGGAGATTTTGTTCAGCTCCTCTATGATTTTGTCTGGAGTGCATACTGCGACTGGTATGTGGAGTGGAGCAAGGAAGACCTCTACCGGGGAGGAGAGAGTAAGCGAAAAGCTACACAAAATGTTCTCCTCTCGGTTTTGAGCGGCCTTCTGCGCCTCCTCCACCCTGTTATCCCCTTCGTCACTGAGGAGATCTGGCAGTACCTCCCAGCCCCCTACAAAGTGGCAGAGAGCATCATGATTGCTCCCTGGCCGCGGGAGGATACTCAATGGATCAGCGAGGACGCAGAGCGCGACGTTGCCTTTCTCCAGGAACTCATCCGTGAAATCCGGTACCTACGGGCGGAGCTCAACATTCCTCCTTCAGTGGAAGGCGTGGTATGGCTGAGCTGTGAAGAGGACGATACCGTGCGTCTTCTGTCTTCTACAAGGCGATATGTCGAGCAACTTGCGAAATGCCGTGTAGAACGGATTGGGAGGCACCTCTTCCGGCCGGGCCAGGTGGCCTTAGGTCGGGTACGGGGTGTCGATGTGTTCTTCCTTGTGGAGGGTGTTGTGGACCTTGAGAAAGAAACTCAGCGCCTTCTGAAAAAGCTCACGGATCTTGAGGGGGATCTGGAGCGGCTGGAGAAGAAGCTCCAGAACGAGAATTTCCTTACCCGCGCTCCTCAAGAAGTCGTGGAGCAGGAAAGGGAACGGTACAGAGAGGTGCGGGAAGAAACTGAGCGGCTTAAACGACTCCTTGGGGGTATCCAATGAAACTGCTGATGCCTTTGCGGCGGAAAGACCCGGTGGAGACGCTCATTGTCCTTCTAGGCGCGGTTTTGGTGGTGGTCTTTGCCTTCTTTATGGCCCGTGGGGATCTCGACCGTTATGCGGAGCTTCTTGTGACTAAAGAGATTCCTCCCCTTGTTGAGGTTGTGGAGAAAGAGGAGGTTGTTCCTGTTTCGCCTCTTGAGCAGTGGGCGCAGGAATTCCCCCAGTCCTCCCCCATCGGGATTGTGGAAGAAGTTTCCTCTCCAATTCCTCCGGCACGGGAAGAAAGTGGAAAATCCGGGGGAGTCCAAGAAAGACCGCAGCCGCCCCGAGAAATCCGCAAGGAAACTCCTCCTCCTGTAGGGGGTCAGGCTTTTCTTCAGGCGGGAGCGTTTTCCCAGGAGAAAAACGCCCGGGCAATGGTAGAGACACTCCGGCGGTTTGGGTACACTGCCACGATCGAGCGTGTTTCGGGGATGTACCGAGTGAGGGTGTACGGCTTTTCTTCCCTTGAGGAGGCCAAGAAAGCAGCAGCTCGACTCCGGTCTCAGGGCATTGAGTGTTTTGCAGGAAAGTGAAAGGAGAGCCACCATGACACTTCGGGAGGTCAAAGAGATTCTCGAAGCCGAAGTCTTGGCGTGCGAGGACCTTCTCGATCGGGAACCGAGGTCAGCCTGTGGGAGCGACCTTTTGAGCGATGTTCTGGCCTTTACAAAGGAGAACTCCCTTCTCCTCACAGGTCTCACGAACCCTCAGGTGATCCGCACCGCGGAGATGAGTGATCTCATTGGTGTGGTGTTCGTGCGCGGGAAGCGCCCCGAGCCGGCGACCGTTGAGCTTGCGGTCATGAAGAGGATTCCCCTCTTGGCTACGAGGCTCCCCATGTATGAGGCCTGTGGAAGATTGTACATGCGGGGGCTTCGGGGTTGCAGCGAAGTGGAATGACCGATGAGAAACCCCTTATCGAAATCGAGCGTACGATCACAGGAGGGGATTTCCAGAGTGCTGGGGATGTGTCCAGTGAGCTCAAAAGGATTCTCCAGCAGATTGGTTTTCCTGCAGCCTTCAGTCGCCGAGTGGTGATTGCCGCCTATGAGGCGGAGATGAACGTGGTGATTCATGCTTTCCGGGGGGTTTTTCGAGCCTGGATTTTCCCGCAGCGCATTCACATCGAAGTGGACGACGAAGGTCCGGGAATCCCTGATCTTGAGCTTGCCTTCCAGGAAGGGTACTCCACCGCGCCTCCCCATATTCGCGAGATGGGCTTTGGAGCAGGGTACGGCCTCTCGAATATGAAGAAGTGTTCCGACCGCCTTGAGATCGACACCCGTGTTGGTGAGGGAACAAAAGTGATTATGGACTTTTTCTTGAATCCTGATTCCTGAGGTAGATGGGAACACGTGGAGGCCTACCATTCGGTAGTTCTCGATGAAGAAAAATGCAAGGGGTGCACGCACTGTATCCGGCGCTGCCCCACAGAGGCAATTCGGGTGAAGGGTGGGAAAGCCCGCATCGATGAAGAACGGTGCATTGACTGTGGAGAATGCATACGGACCTGCCCGAATCATGCCAAGTACGCCCAGGCAGACCCTCTCGAGGCCATTCAGAGGTTCCGTTACCGGGTTGCACTCCCCGCACCGGCTTTCTACGCCCAGTTCAAGTTCACTATCCCTCTGGGGAAGGTTCTCAACGGCCTTTTGCGCCTGGGATTCCATGAGGTCTTTGAGGTTGCCCGGGGAGCAGAAATCCTCTCAGCGGAAATCGCGAGGTTCCTGGAAAAAAGGAACCTGGTCCTGCCGGTGATATCCTCGGCATGTCCCGCCGTCGTTCGTCTTGTGGAGGTCAAGTTTCCTTCCCTTCTTGATAATCTCCTTCCCCTTGACTCGCCTCTTGGCGTGGCGGCGAAAATCGCCCGTCTCCGGGCTCTCGAGAGGGGGTACCGCCCGGAGGAAGTGGGGGTCTTCTTCATCACTCCCTGTCCGGCAAAAGTAACGGAAGTTCGCCAGAGTGGAGAAGGCCTGGGGAGAATCGATGGGGCCATCTCCATGGCCAGTATCTACACCCGGCTCATGAATGAACTCCACCTTGTGGAGGACAGACCGGAGCTGCAGATTGCCGGGTTCCGGGGTATCGGATGGGCTCGGTCTGGGGGAGAGCAGGAATCTCTCGGCGAAGGGGAATACATGGCTGTTGATGGCATTCACAATGTGATCTCGGTCTTTGAGAAAATCGAAATGGGGGAGCTCAGGGGAGTGGTGTACTGCGAGGCCCAGGCCTGTATTGGTGGATGTGTGGGAGGGGTCCTGGCAGTGCAGAATCCCTTTATCGCCAAAGTTAACGTGAACCATCTCCTGAAGAAGTACAGTGTGTTCCGACCGTGGAAGGAAGAGGAAATGGAAGCGTGGCGGAAGGCGGGTGTTTTCGTCCGGGAACGGGCTTATGAAGCCAAGGAGGTTCTGAAGCTCGATCAGAATTTCCAGCGAGCTATGGAGAAGTACCAGCAGATAGAGAAACTCCTTGAGCTCTTGCCTGGACTGGACTGCGGTGCCTGTGGCTCACCGACGTGTCGGGCTCTGGCAGAGGATGTTGTTCAGGGGAAAGCCGAAGAAGTAGACTGTCCATTTCTCCTTCGCGACAACATGCTCGAGTTGGCTCGGGAAATCTATGCCCTGGCAAGTCGGGTACCACAAACCATGGCGGGGAAGAGGAGGGAGGACATTGGCGGTCAAGATTCGAGATCTCGTGGAACCCCTTGAGGCAACGGTACTTGTGGCCGGAGATATGGAAAGAGAGATCAGGGGAGGATACTGTGGGGACCTCCTCAGTGACTGTATTGCCCACGCGGTTGAGGACAGTGTCTGGGTAACTGTACAGTCCCACCCAAATGTTATCGCCGTTGCCATTCTCGTCGGCATTCCCTGTGTGGTGGTGGTCAACAACTACGATGTGGACAAAGAAACTCTTGACCGTGCTCAGAAAGAGGGTATCACGGTGCTCCGGACTCCTCTGAGTGCTTTTGAGGCGGTGGCCCGCCTTTCGGCTCTGGGAATACCGGGGAAAAAGCGCCGTGAGCATTAGAGCATTTACCGCAGACCTCCACATCCACACTGTCCTATCCCCCTGTGCCCAGCGAGACATGCTTCCGCACTGTATTGTCCTTGAGGCCTTAGAGAAGGGCCTTGATTGCATCGCGGTAACCGATCACAATGCCTGCGACAACGTTGCGGTGACGCTCTCCCTTGGGGAGAGGTTTGGGCTCTGGGTCATTCCCGGTATAGAGGTGGAGACTAGAGAAGAGGTACATCTCCTCGCCTATTTTCCTACTCTTGACCACCTTCTGGCTTTCAACCACCTCGTGGAGGAGCATCTTCTCACTTTTCCGCTTGACGCAGAGGTATGGGGAGAGGAGTGGGTTATCGGTGAGGAAGGCAACATCGTTGCCAGAAAGACCTCTCTCCTTACAGTCCCTGTGGCTCTTTCCCTTGAGGATGTGGTGGAGGAGGTAGAACGCCGTCAGGGTGTGGCAGTGCTTGCCCACGTTGACCGGAAAGTGTACAGTGTCTTTTCCCAGCTTGGTTTTCTTCCCCCTGCGCTCCCTGTCAAGGCCCTTGAGGTCTCTCCCGCGCTTTCTCCGGAGGAAGCTCGGGAACGTTTTGCCCTTTCCGGATATCCTCTCCTCTCTTTCTCCGATGCCCATGGGCTTTCGGAAGTTGGCCAGAGAGTGACACTGTTTCAGATGGCCTCTCCCCAGTGGGAGGAGTTGCTCCTCGCCCTTTCGGGGGAAAAGGGACGCGGGGTTGCTTTCTCCAGTGATGACAATCGTTTGTAAAACAGGTGTTCAATTTCCCCTCCCCGGGGTGTATAGTAGAGTGGTTTTTAGGGGAGCAAAGTGGAGGAAGGGGGAGGGGTGTGTTCGTCGGGCAGTACGCCCATGGGGTCGACGAAAAGGGGCGCATCATCATTCCCAGTGCTTTCCGGGAAAAGCTTGGGGAAAAGGTGTACCTTTCCCGGGGCATCGAGCGGTGCATTTTCCTCTATCCTGAAGACTCCTGGGGTAGCCTCTACGCGAAAATTGCCTCTCTTTCCCTTACCAGGAAGGAAACCCGGGATTTTGCCCGCCTCTTCCTCTCCACGGTAGCCATAACCACCCTGGATGCTCAGGGTCGTATAGCGCTACCAGCGTATCTTCGGGAGTATGCCCGTATCGGACGCAAGGTAATGCTCATCGGTGTGGGGACACGGGTTGAGATCTGGGGAGAAGAACTGTGGCGGGAGTACGTGAGCACGGTTGAGGAACGTTTTGCTGAGATTTCTGAACACATTGTGGACACAGGAATATGACGGTGTTCTTCCACGAACCGGTCATGGTGGAGGAGGTGTGCCACTTTCTCCTCCGGGGAGAGGGAGTCTACGTGGATGCTACCGTGGGCGGAGGCGGACATGCCAGAGCCATCCTTGAGCGCCTGGGACCCTCGTCGATGCTTGTGGGGATTGATCGCGACAGAGAAGCTCTGGATGTGGCGCGCAAGACCCTTGCGCCCTTTGCTTCGCGAGTACGCCTCGTTCACGAACGGTTTTCTCGCCTCAGAGACGTTCTCGCCCTTCTTGGGGTGCGAAAGGTACGGGGAATCCTCTTTGACCTGGGGGTTTCTTCGTGGCAGCTTGAACGAAGCGAGCGCGGGTTCAGTTTCCGCAGGGAGGGACCCCTGGACATGAGGATGGATACATCGTGGGGGAAAACGGCCTTTGATCTTCTCCATACCCTTTCAGAGGACGAGCTTGCGGAACTTTTCCTCCGTTTTGGGGAAGAACAATACGCTCGTCGTATTGCCCGGGCCATTGTCCGTTACCGCAGAAAGAAGCCGATTGCAACCACAACGGAACTCTCGGAGCTCGTTGCTCGTGTTGCCCCGCGGAGGAGGATTCATCCGGCAACCCGGGTGTTTTTGGCCCTTCGTATCGTGGTGAATGACGAGCTTGGAGAGCTTGAGCGAGCTCTTGCCCAGCTTCCCGAGCTTCTTGAGGAGGGAGGGCGGGTGGTGGTTTTGAGTTACCACTCCCTTGAGGATCGTCTGGTGAAGCGCCACTTTCGGCAGAGTTCTTCCCTTCAGGAGGTAACCAGAAAGCCCGTGTTTCCCTCACCGGAAGAGGTTCAGCGGAATCCCCGGGCCCGGAGTGCCAGGTTGCGTGCTGCGGAGAAGACAGGTTCCCTGGAGGGGAGAGCATGAAGCGGATGCGGTGGCTTTGGGGAGGGGCATTGCTGTTTTTCTTTTCGGTAGCCATGTTGTATCTTGGCATGCAGGCTCTGGTCCTTGAGAAGAGTTTCCTTGTGGCTCAAAAGAGGGTGGTGCTTGAAGACCTTGCCGCAGAGAAGGAACGCCTTGAGTCTGAGGTGGCTACCCTTTCATCCCTTGAACGTATCCGTTCCATTGCCGAGCAACGCCTGGGCATGGTGCCTCCGGAACGCGTTGTGTATGCGGTGGTGGGGAAGGAAATCTTGGGGAAAGAAGAGGGCGAAACTCACGTTGCCTACCATCCGGGGTCAAAGCGCGAGAAAGAGTGACGATGCTTTCTCAGAGTTTCATCCGGCGGGCTGCGTTTTTGAGTTCTCTGCTTTTTTTCCTCCTGGGCGGAGTGGTTTTCCGCCTCTTCTATCTCCAGATTCTCAACCACCACCTGTACCGTGAGGAAGTCCTTCGCCGTTTCACCCTTGATGAACTCCTTGCCCTCCGGGGAGAAATTTTTGACCGGAACGGGGAGGTACTGGCCAAGGATGTTGAGGTACTGACGGTGTATGCCTGTCCCCGCGCTGTTCCCGACCCCTCTCAAGCTGCAGCCCGGCTGGCACCCCTCCTTGCGGAAGACGAAGAAAGACTGCGCGAGCGGCTATCTGCTCATGCTTCGTTCGTCGTTCTCCGGGCAGGAGTCCCGTCATCGGTAGGGAACGCACTGAGAGAGGCTCGGGTGGACGGAGTGTACTGGGTTCGGGAAACCCGGCGCTTCTACCCTAAAGCACCCCTTTTGAGCGCCGTGCTCGGGTTTGTGGGAAAAGACCGCAAGGGCCTGGAAGGCCTGGAGTACGTGTTCGACAACCTCCTTCGGGGGAAAGACGGGTACGTGACTTTTGAGCGCGATGCCCTGGGGCAGGAAATCCCTACGACGGTTACCTTGCATCCCCCTGAAAAGGGGAAGAATCTGCATCTCACCATTGATGCCATAATACAGTTTTTCGTCGAAGAGGCACTCGATCGGGCAATGGAAAGGACGAAGGCCAAGCGAGGGGTCATCATCGTGAACGATCCGAAAACTGGGGACATCCTTGCGCTGGCTTCCCGTCCGAGCTTTGACAATCGTCGTTTCCAGGAATTTCCCCCTGAGACCTGGAGGAACCACGCCGTCAACATGGTGATTGAGCCCGGTTCGACAGTGAAGCCCCTGGTGCTTGCAGCCGCCCTTGAGGAGAAAGTAGTTACTCTGGGGGACACCTTTTATTGCTCCGGGGCAACGCGTGTACACAATCACCGGATACGGTGCATCAAGGCTCATGGTCAAGAAAAACTTGAAGACGTGTTGATAAATTCCTGTAACGTTGGTATTATCTCCGTAGCCCAGAGGCTGGGGAAAGAAAAACTCTACAGGTATCTCAGGGGTTTCGGTTTGGGAGAACGAACGGGTGTCCCTCTTCCGGGAGAAGAAGAGGGCCTTTTGCGTCAGCCAGAGAAATGGTCGTTGCTTTCCATCGGTGCCATACCTATAGGACAGGAGATGATGGTCACGCCCCTGCAGCTCCTTGTGGCTCTTTCGAGCATTGCCAATGGGGGGATGCTCATGCGACCGCGCCTTGTGCAGAGGGTAACGGATGCGCTGGGCAATACCCTTGAAGCATTCCCTCCTTCCCCGGTTCGAAGGGTTGTGTCAGAGAAAACGGCACGTCTTGTGCTCTCCATGATGGAGAAAGTGGTGACTGAGGGGACGGGAAAAAAGGCGCAGGTTGTGGGGTACCGCATTGCAGGAAAGACCGGAACAGGACAGAAAGCCGGTCAGGGTGGGCGGTACGTTCCGGGAGCATACTATTCCTCTTTCGCGGGGTTTTTCCCTCTTCCTGACCCTCGCTTCGGAGTACTCGTGGTCCTTGATGAACCCCAGGGAGAGTACTACGGTGGAGATATTGCAGCGCCGGTTTTCCAAGAAGTGGCGGAGCGCATTCTCCGGTATCGAGGGGTTATTCCTGAACGGGCGGAGGTCGAGGCGTTTTGAGGATTCGGGAGCTCCTCTCGAGCTTCTCTTACGTGAAGGCCCGCGTTAGGGATTGGGAAGAGGAAATCGTGGGCATAGCGCAGAATTCAAAAGACGTCCGTCCGGGATATGCCTTTTTTGCTCTTGTGGGAAGTTCCTGTGATGGGCATGCTTTTCTCCGGGAGGCCGTTGGTCGAGGGGCTCGACTCCTTGTAGGGGAAAGGGAAGAGCCTTTCCTTACCCTGGGGGAAGACATCTCCTGGGTCTGTGTGGAACAGAGCCGGAAGGCCCTGGCCCTGGCTTCCCACGCTTTCTTCGGATTCCCTTCTCAGAGAATGCATGTCGTTGGAGTTACGGGGACGAACGGGAAGACCACGACTTGTTTCCTGATCCAGAGTATTCTCGAAAAAGGCGGGATGCCCTGCGGTCTTCTGACCACGGCCCGGAACATTGTCGGTCCTTTTGAGTGGGAACCTCCTAATACCACCATGGAGTCCCTTTTTCTTGCCCAGTCGCTCCGGAAGATGGAAACCCTGGGGATTCACCACGCGGTTCTTGAGGTTTCTTCTCATGGCCTTGCGCTGGGGAGAGTGGAGGGCATCCTTTTTGATGCCGCTGTCTTCACCAACATCGTTCCGGAGCATCTTGAGTTCCACAGGACCTTTGAGCACTACTGGCAGAGCAAAAAAAGGCTTGCAGAAATGGTGGAGGAGAATCTCTCCAAGCCCTTCCCGAGGGTTGTCGTTGCCAACGGAGAAGACGAGCACATTCTTGCCATAGTTCGTCCTTTAGGGGTTCCCTTTTTGCGTTTTGGCTTCCTTAAGGGGCTTGAGATCCAGGCAGTTCGTGTACAGTGGGATCACTCTTCTTCCACCTTTCAGGCACTGACGCCCTGGGGACATTTTGAGGTTTTCCTTCCCCTTCCAGGCAAGCATAATGTGTATAACGCTCTTGGGGCACTTGCTGTAGGTCTTGCCCTTGGGGTCTGTCGGGAAGCGGTTCAGGAGGGTCTTCGTCATCCCCGAAGGGTTCCGGGGAGGTGGGAGGTCATCGAGGCTCCCCAGGGTTTCAGAGTCATCGTCGACTTTGCCCATAACTGGCATGGTCTGGAGCATGCTCTCAGGGCGGCGAAGGCCCTGAAGCCCCACCGTCTCATCACCGTCTTTGGGTGTGGTGGGGAACGGGACAGGAGCAAGCGTCCTCAGATGGGAAGGGTGGTAGCGGCTTTAAGCGATATCTGCATAGTGACCACAGATAACCCCCGGGGAGAAGATCCCCTGCAGACTGCACAAGACGCGGTCCAGGGGATTGAGGAAATAGCCAGGGAAAAGCCTGTGGAGTGGTTTGTGATACTCGATCGAGTTGAGGCCATTCGTCTTGCCCTTTCCCTTGCCCGGGAAGGAGATGTGGTGTTCCTCGCTGGCAAGGGACCCGAGCGTTTCCAGGTGTACGCTACGGAGAGCATTCCTCACAACGATTACGAGGTAGCCTGGCGGCTGCTCTTTCCGGAGGGAGAGCGTGATGCGGTTCACCCTTGAGGAAATCAGAGGGGTTACCCAGGCAGAGATTCTTAGAGTCCTGGCTACGAGTTTCGAGGGAGTGGCGATTGACTCCCGAAAATGTCAAAAAGAACAGCTCTTTGTGGCCCTTCAGGGAAGGAAGGTCGATGGCCATGCTTTCATTGGTGATGCCCTCAAGCGGGGAGCTTCAGGAGTTCTGGTGGAGCGGTGGGAAGAGACTGCTGAGACAACGGTTTTTGTGGTTCCCAGCACAAAAGAAGCGCTCTTTGCCCTTGGAGAGCATGCCTCCTCTCGCCTGAGGGGAGTGAAGATTGGTATCACCGGGACAGCGGGGAAAACCACCTGCAAGCATCTTTTTGCCCACTGTCTTAGTCAGAGGTTTTCCGTGGCCCTGACTCCCCAGAGCTTCAACACCGTGGTGGGAGTGTCTTCAAGTTTTGCAAACTTTGATGAGCATGCAGCCTTTGCTGTTGTTGAGGCGGGCATAAGCGAGAAGGGTGAGATGGAGGTTCTCTCCAGGCTCATTTGCCCTGAGGTGGTGGTCTTTACTGCTTTTGGCGAAGGTCACCTTGAGGGTTTAGGATCGGTCTTAGAGGTTGTCGAGGAAAAGCTGAAGCTTCTGGGGGAGAAGACGCGGAGGGTGTATCTCAATGTGGACCGGGGGATTCCTGATGAGCGCAGGGTGAGAGACCTTGTCCCTCAGGCGGAGGTTTTCTCCTTTGGAGCAAGTCAGAGAGCTCATCTTCGCCTGACCTCTTTTGAGCTGGATGTTTCCCGCTTGCTCTCGAGGTTCACTGTGGCATGGGAGGGAACAAATCTTTCCTTCGAAGCCCCGATTCTTGCTTTTGAGGTGGCTGTAACGAGTCTTCCTGCCATTCATTTCGCCCTCGAGGCAGGTGTGCTCCTTGAGGAACTTCAGGAAAGTTTGAGGGCTTTTCGAGAGCTCCCCGGGAGGGGAGGGTTCTTCCGGTGGGGGAGTGGTGTGGTGATCGATGATACCTACAACGCCAATCCCCTCTCGATGCGGAAGGCGGTGAATCTCCTTTCGCGATTTGCTCAGGGGGGGTATTCGACGTATCTCGTTTTGGGAGATATGCTGGAGCTTGGGGATTTCGCCGGGGAAGCCCACCGGGAAGTTCTTGAGCGCCTTCAGGCCTCACCGATCAGGCAGGCTCTGCTTTTTGGCCCTCGCTTTGTGGACATTGCCCAGAGGGAATTTGCCCGCGAGGTCGAACGGGGAAGGTTCGTGATCCTCGCTTCTTTTGAAGAAGGCAGGGCCTTTCTTAAATCTCTGGCGACTTCCCAGGAGGGATGGGTGGTTCTCCTCAAAGGTTCCCGGGATATGGAGCTTGAGGCGATGATGCCGGATGAGTGGAGGAGTGGTTTTGGTGATTGACCCTGTCGTGCGTGGAGGGTTGAGAATCGCTTTCTCCTGGCTTCTGGGGATGGTTCTTTTTCCTTTATTCATCCGCTGGCAGCGGCAGAGATCCCTCGGCCAGAAGATTAAAAAAGAGGGGCCGGCAATGCACCTCCACAAGGAGAACACACCGAGTATGGGTGGGGTCATTGTGGTCCTTGTGGCCTTCCTTGTGGCTTTTCTCTGGTCTCCGGTACCGGATTTCTTCCCCTATATTCCTCTGCTCTCTGGTTTTTTCCTCCTTGGGTTCCTTGACGATTACTGGAAGAGCGTTCTTGGACACCCCTGGGGCTGGAAGGCCCGATATCGCTTCGTCCTTGAAGTGCTTCTTGCCTGTGGGGTGGTGTGGTGGGGAAGGGCTTCCTTTCCCCCTGCCTTGGCCGTTCCTTTCACGAGTAAGGTGATTGCTCTCACGCCGGTCTCTTTTTTCCTCTACGGTGTGCTGCTTATTGTGGCGTCCTGTAACGCCTTTAACATTGCTGACGGGCTGGACGGTCTTGCGGCAGGTTGTGGTATTCTCACACTTCTTTTTTGGGGGGTTCTCCTTGAGCTTTTGCACCGGTCCTCCTTTGCCGCGCTTGCCTTTGCTTTTGCGGGTGGACTTTCTGCCTTTCTCTGGTTTAACTGCTGGCCAGCTGAAATCTTCCTGGGGGACTCAGGATCTTTGCCCATCGGGGCCCTCATGGGGATTCTGGCGCTGGCTTCCGGACATTCGCTGCTTCTTGCCTTTTCCGGAATCGTTTTTGTCATGGACACGCTCTCGGTCATTCTTCAAGTCCTGAGCTTTCGGGTTTTTGGGAAAAGGATTTTTCTTATGGCTCCACTCCATCATCACTTTGAGCTACGGGGAGAGAAAGAAGTGCGGGTTACCGTTCGTCTGTGGATGGTCCAGGCACTGGGGGTTCTTCTCGCCTCCATCGGTTTTTGGAGGTGAGTTCGGTGCATTGCGTCATTGGTCTTGGGAAGACCGGGCTTGCGGTGGTTCGTTTCCTTCTCAACCAGGGAGAGAGGGTCTTTGTGTTTGACGATAGGCTCAAGGAAAAGGATTTTCCTGACTGGCTTTCCAGAAACCCTCTGGTAACTCCTGTTACCCTCCAGGAAATCGAAAAAATCCTCCCCCTGGTGGAGGAATGCGTGGTGAGTCCTGGTGTCCACCCTAATCACTCTGTAGTTTGTCGCTTTGAGGAGTGGGGGATTCCAGTCATCAGTGAGATTGAGCTTGCTTTCAGATACATCTCCTTCCCTCTTGTGGGGATCACCGGTTCCTGTGGCAAGAGCACTACTGTCTCCCTCATCGGGGAGATCCTTCAAAGAGCCGGGTGGGATGTCTTTGTGGGGGGTAATTTCGGAACCCCTCTCATTGAGAGCGTTCTTCTCCCAAAATCCCCGGCGATTGGAGTTGTAGAGCTCAGCAGTTTCCAGCTTGAGCGGGTGTACACTGCTCGCTTCTCCATCGCGGGGATTCTCAACCTCTATCCAAATCACCTTGACTACCACCCCAGCATGGAGGCGTATTTCCAGGCAAAGGGTCGTATATTCCTCAACCAGCGTCCTCAAGACTGGGCGCTTTTTCCGTTATCCCGCCCCCTGTGGCAGGCGCGGTGGTGTCGCGTGGCAAGGGGCCGGGTGATCCCGCTTGGGGTTGGGGTTCGTCTCTTTGAGGGTCTGTACGCTTTGGAGGATGTGGTCTTTGAGGGTGGGATACCTCCCCGGAAAATCCTTTCTCTTGAAGGGTGTTCTCTTCCTGGACGTCACAATCGGGAGAACATCCTCATGGCGGTGGCGGTAGCGAGGATCCTGGGAGTGGAGCCGGAAACCATTGAGGGAGTGTTGCGGTCCTTCCGGGGCTTGCCTCACCGTCTTGAGTGGGTTGGTGAATGGAATGGCGTTACTTACTACAATGACTCAAAGTCCACAACACCCTCCTCGACACGGGTTGCTATTGAAGCGCTTCCGGGTCCCTTAATCGTTATCCTGGGGGGGAAGGCAAAGCTTGCCGATTTCAGCGAGCTCACCGGGGTCCTTGCTCTGGAAAAGGTCAGATGTGTTGTGGTGTATGGGACTTCCCGGAAGACCATCGAGGCCTTCTTGCCACCCAGGATGCGGTCGTTTTCTGTGGAGTCCCTTGAAGAAGCGGTGAAGATTGCCTGCCGGGAAGCAAAACCGGGCGATACCGTGCTGCTTTCTCCGGCCTGTACGAGCTGGGACGCCTATGAGAACTTTGAAGTTCGAGGGGAACATTTCAAAGCCCTTGTCCGTGCTCTGGGGAAAGGTCCATTTCCAGAGCCTTCTTGAGGCGTATGAGGCGCGGCTCCAGAAAGTACAGTGGTGGTGGGAGGTCGATCCGGTGCTTTTCTGGGCCGTTCTCATCCTTTCTCTTTTTGGATCCCTCATGGTGTTCAGTGCCAGCATGACCACTGCGCTCTATGCCTATGGGGACGTCTTTTTCTTTCTCAAGCGTCATCTCCTTGCCCTTGGCCTTGGGATGCTGGGGTGTTTTGGGACGACTTTTCTTTCTCTGGAGCGCCTCCGGAAGATGAGCAAAAAACTCCTCCTTTTCGTCCTCCTGCTTCTTTTTCTGGTATTTGTTCCCGGGATTGGACGGGCTGGAGGCGGCGCCTATCGCTGGGTTGACCTTGGACCGCTGAATTTTCAACCTTCGGAGCTTGCAAAGTTTGCCATTATCCTCTACATGGCAGATGCGCTTGTGACCTACAGGGAACGGGTACGGGACTTCTGGAGGGGTGTAGTGCCTTTCCTCATCCTCGTCGGGATGATGTGTCTTCTCGTGCTTCTTGAACCAGACCTCGGCACAGCTTTATTCCTTCTTTTTCTGGCTCTGGTTATGATTTTCCTCGGTGGGGGGAACGTCGCCCACCTCCTCCTCGTTGCTGCTGTGCTTGCTCCCCTGGGGCTTTTCCTCCTCTTCTTTGGGAAGGGTTACTGGATGGACCGCATTGTGGCCTTTTTCAACCCCTGGAGTGACCCCCGGGGGAAGGGATTCCATATCCTCCAGTCCCTTGTCGCTCTGGGGTCTGGGGGACTGTGGGGGAGAGGATTGGGGGAGAGTCGCCAGAAGTTTTTCTTTCTACCCGACCGGCACACCGACTTTATTTACGCTATCATTGGAGAAGAGCTTGGTTTCGTGGGAACAGCGCTTGTGGCGGTTCTCTTTGGTATTATCCTCTGGCGAGGGTGGCGTATTGCTCTGCAGAGCGACGATGAGTTCGAAGCGCTTCTCAGCATGGGAATTGTGGCGAGCATTCTTTTCCAGGCGCTGATTAACATGGGAGCAGTGCTCAAGTTCCTCCCGGTGACGGGCATTACCTTGCCCCTTGTGAGTTATGGGAGCTCTTCGCTTTTTGTGACACTTGGAGAAATTGGGATCCTCTTCAACGTTGCTCGAAGGAGAAAGCGGAAGGTGGAGTAGGTGAGGGTTTTCATCGCTGCAGGAGGGACGGGAGGTCATGTTTTCCCGTCTCTTTGCGTGGCGAAAAAGCTCAGGGAGCTTGGAGACCACGAGGTATTCTTCCTCGGTACCCGGAGGGGTCTTGAGGCCAGGGTTATTGCTTCCTGTGGTTTTCCGGTTCTCTACGTTTCGGCGCGGGGGTGGGACAGGCGCATTGGGTTGCAAATGTTCCGGATGCTTGGGGAGAACTTCCTTGGGTTCTGTGCCATGGGCTGGTATTTTCTCCGGTACCGTCCACAGGCGTTCTTTGCCATGGGGAGCTATCTCTCTCTTCTGGGAGGGCTTTGGGCAAAAATTCTTCGTGTTCCTATTTACCTTCACGAGCAGAATGTCTATCCTGGTCTTGCCAATCGTATTGTTGCCCGATGGGCAAGGAAGGTTTTCCTTTCCTTTGAGGAAACAAAGGAATACTTAAGGACTCGGGGGAGGGTCGAGGTGACGGGGAATCCGCTCCGGGAGGAAGTCATGGCCTGGGAAGGGAGAAAAGAGGAGGCCTGTGCTCTTCTTGGTCTTTCCAAGTCAAAAAAAACTCTTCTTGTTGCTGGAGGAAGCCGGGGTTCGAGTTTCCTGAATCGAGTATTCCTTGAGGCCCTTGACTTTCTCCCCAGGGAGATGATCCAGGTGGTCCATATCACTGGAGCAGAAGACTTTGCCCCGATTGCAGAATATGCTAAAAAGCAACCCTTCCCCTATCGTGTGTTTCCGTTTTTGGATTCCATGGGAATGGCCTATGCTGCCGCGGATGTTGCTTTTTGCCGGGCCGGGGCCAACACTGTCACAGAACTCTTTTTCTTTGGTATCCCCAGTATCCTTGTGCCTTACCGAGAAGCGACAGAAAATCACCAGTGGTATAATGCCCAGTGGCTCGTGAAACAGGGCCTTGCCGTGGTCTTTTCCGAAGAAGAACTCCAGGCACCCCTTCTGGCGCGGGAGTTCTTGCGATTGCTCAACAGGCCCTCGGGTTTTCCAGAAAGTGAAAGTCACCGTATGCAATTTCGAAACAGTGCTGTCTGTATTGCTCGGGAGGTCCTCGATCTGCCAGGGGAGGAAGGATGTTGAGCGAGGTTTTTTCTGAAAGCTGGAGCGTTCTTCCCCGCCGGCTGCACTTTATCGGCATTGGGGGAACAGGCATGAGTGGGCTTGCCCTTCTGGCCCACGAGCGGGGACACATCGTCAGTGGGTCAGACCTTGTGGAGAACGAAGCTGTGCGTCGCCTCCGAGCTCGAGGGGTACGGGTGTTCGTTGGCCATCGCCCGGAACAGGTTGAGGGTGTGGAGGCGGTGGTGGTGTCTTCAGCCATTCCTCCTTCGAACGAGGAGCTCGTGGCGGCCCGGGAAAAGGGGCTTCTGGTGCTCCACCGGGGGGATGTGCTGGCCCTCCTTTTCAACCCGAAAAAGGGTATTGCCGTGGCTGGAACCCACGGAAAGACAACCACAACGTCTATGATTTCCCTTCTCCTCGAGGTTGCAGGTTTCAGCCCCACCGTCCTTGTGGGGGGAGAGCTTGAGGACATTGGGGGGAATGCGAAATCAGGACGGGGAGAGTTCTTCGTTGCCGAGACCGATGAAAGCGATGGCTCCTTTCTCAAGCTCCACCCCTTCTGTGCGGTGGTGACTAACATCGAGGATGACCATGTGGAGTTCTACGGGAGCATGGAGGAGGAGAAGAGGGCTTTTGCCCGTTTTCTGGGGAACGTGAAGGAGGACGGGTTCCGGGTGGTCTGTGGAGACCATCCCGGTGTCCGGGATATTCTTGGGACACAGAGCTTCCCTTCCCTGATCACCTATGGCGTGGAAAACCCTGGAGTGCAGTATCGGGGGAACGTCATTGCCAGGGGGGAGGAAGGATCCTCTTTTGAGGTTTTTCGTCACAACCGGCGTGTAGCCGTTTTCTCGCTCCGTGTTCCTGGAAGCCACAACGTGAGTAATGCCCTGGCCTGTATTGCCGTGGGGATGGAGCTCGGAATTGAGGTAAAGGTTATTGCCAGGTCTTTAGAGACTTTCCGGGGGGTCAAACGGAGGTTCGAGCGTCTGGGGACGGTGAACGGTGCCATGGTGGTGGATGACTACGCCCACCACCCTACGGAAATCAGGACGGTTCTCCAAACGGCCCGGGAACAAACCCCGGGGAGGATTGTGGTGGTTTTTCAACCTCACCGGTATACCCGGACGAAGAGGCTGTATCGAGAGATGGCCGGGGCCCTGGAGCTTGCGGATTATGTGGTGTTGCTCCCGATTTACTCTGCGGGAGAACCGGCCATCCCGGGGGTTTCGACGGAGCTCATCGCTCGAGTACTTGTGGACTCGGGTTTCCCTCACGTTCATCTTGCTTCGACCTTTGAAGAAGCTGCGGCAGTGTGCCTCCAAATGGCTCAGGAGGGTGACACAATCCTCACCATAGGTGCGGGAGACGTATGGAAGGTTGGAACAATGCTCACAGCATAGAAGAGAGAGTGGAGGAGCTATTGCGTTCTTTTTCTGGAATCCGGTGGTTGAAAGACCCCGAGATGTGGATGCTAACGACCTGGCGTATTGGAGGAAAAGCCCTCGCCCTTGTTGAGGCCGAAAGTGAGGAAGAGCTCACAACGGTCCTCAATCACTGTGACCGGCTCGAGATTCCCTGGCGGATTCTGGGGAGAGGATCGAACATCCTGGTGAGTGATCGGGGTTTTCGAGGGGTTGTGGTCCGCCTTGGAGGCCGCCTTGCCGAGTGTTCGCTTCTTTCTGGAGGACAGGTGGAGGCGGGTGGAGGAGTGATTCTGGGCCGTTTGGTGCAGTTTGCCATGGAGCACGGTCTTGGGGGCTGTGAGTTCCTTGCGGGAATTCCAGGAACTGTTGGGGGTGCGGTGGTCCTCAATGCCGGATGTTTTGGAAAAGAGGTGGGGGAACTCGTCGAGCGAGTGCTCGTGCGAGAGAGGAACGGAGAAATGCGCTGGTGGGGGAGAAACGAGCTTTCCTTTTCCTATAGGGGGTCGAATCTCAGAGGGGGGTTCGTGGTCGTCGTCAAGGTGGTGTTCCAGCTGTTCCCGGAGGAGAGAAAACAGGCCGAGGAAAAGGTCCGATATTTCTCCCTTCTGCGGAAGAACTCCCAGCCTCTTGAGTTGCCCTCGGCAGGGAGTGTTTTCCGCAATCCCCCGGGGGAATACGCTGCCCGTCTCATTGAGCAGGCTGGCTGCAAAGGGCTTCGTCTTGGCCAGGCCAGGTGTCTCCAAAGCACTCGAATTTCATCGTGAATCTTGGGGGAGCTCGAGCCTGGCAGGTTGAGTACCTTATGGAGTGGGTTCGGAGAGAAGTCTATCGCCGAACGGGAATATGGCTTGAGAACGAGGTGGAGCTCTGGCGATGACCAGAAGAACCCTTGCCTTCTTCGAAATCTTTTTTTTTACCTCCTTGTGGGCTGCATCTCCTTCGGAGTTTTTGCCCTTCTTTTCAGAAGCGCTCTTTTCCGCGTGAACGTCGTGGAGATTGTGGGGTGTCAGTTCCTTAAGGAGGAAAGCGTTCGGAAACTCCTCCAGGTTGAAGAAGGGAGGACGAACATCTTCGCCGTCCGATCCTGGGAAATCGAGCGGCGGTTGCAGCGGATCCCCCAGATTCGGTGGGTTCGAGTGGAAAAAGTTTTCCCCCACACGCTTCGAGTGATTATTGAGGAACGCAGGCCTGAAATCCTGGTTGAGGGAAAGGGAACACCCTTCTGTCTCGATCGGGAAGGGGTCAAGGTACCCTGTGTGGGAGTTGCTGAGAACGAGCTCATACGGGTGGTGCTTCGTTCCCAGGAGGGAGGGCTGCTCTCTGAGGTTCTGGACCTTGTTGAAGTGTGGCAGAGGGAATTCGATGTGGCGCTTCGTGAAATTGAGGTGGTGAATGAGAGGCTGTTTATTTTGAGGCTCCAAAATGGTATAGTTATAAAATGCGAGGGAGCCTCGAACGTCCGGAAAAAAGCCGTACTCCTCCGGTCTTACTTGCGGGACGTGCGGGTAAAGTCCCTGAAAGTCCGGGGGTTTGATCTCCGTCCAGGGGAGGACATGGTGATTGCGCCGGGTGAAGGTGAGGGCTTTTGAAGGCTTGGTCAAAGACTCAGGGAAGCTCTCTTACCGTGGGGGCTGTGGATGTCGGCACGAGCAAAATCTGTACGCTCATTGGGAGAAGGCGAGGCTCTGTTCTTGAGATTCTGGGAGTCGGTTTGAGCAGCTCTCAGGGAATCCGAAAGGGTCGCATTGTCGATATCGGGAAAGTGGCACGGGCCCTCCGGGACTCGTTCTTTGCAGCTCTGGAAGTTGCCCAGGTTCCCCCTGATGTTGTCTACGCCGGTATAGCCGGTGATTGTGTGGTTTCTCTGAATCTCGAAGGAGAGCTCTTCCTGGGGCGAGGAGGACGGGAAATTACTGAAAGGGATACAGAGAACGTCATTGAAAGCACCAAGGCCAAAGTTGACTTGAAAGCGCAAAAGGTCCTGCATCTCCTCCCGCAGGAGTTCATCGTGGATGACCAGAAGGGCGTTGCTGATCCTGTGGGCATGGTGGCAACGCAGCTTCGGGTGCGTACCCACTTAGTTCTTGCTCAGGAAAACCACTTCCACAACTTTATGAAAAGCTTTCAGCAGGCGGGCATTGATGTGGTGAGGATTGCTTTCCAACCCCTTGCATCTGCCCTGGCTGTGCTCTCCTCCACCGAGAAAGAAATCGGTGTTGCCCTGGTGGACATTGGAGGTGGAACGACGGACGTCACGGTGTTCTATGGGGGGAGCCCGCGCTTCTCCAAGGTGCTCCCTGTTGGGGGAGAACACATTACTTCTGACCTTGCTGTTGGTCTGCGCACGTCGCGGGATGAGGCAGAACGGGTGAAGGTTCATTATGGCTGTGCTTTCAGCCGGCATATTCCCGATGACGAGGTTGTGGAAGTGCGGGATCTTGGAGGGACAGCGCTCCAGGCGGTGCGCCGGAAGTATGCCTGTGAAATCATCGAGGCGAGAGTCCGGGAGATTTTCGCCCTTCTTGCCCAGGAGCTTCGCTCGTCAGGATGGGGGAAATTCCTTCAGGGGGGTATAGTGCTCACCGGAGGTACAGCGCTCCTTGATGGTATTGCGGAATTCGCTTCGTCCTTTTTGAAAGTTCCCGTTCGGTTGGGGTATCCCGAAAGCACGAACTACGTTGGTATGGTACAGACAATCACCAGCCCAATGTTTTCCACTGCTTGTGGACTCCTGCAGCTTGCTGTTCTTGAGACCGTGCAGAAGAGGCGGTCAAATCTTTTTGAAGGTTTGCATCGTGCGAGATTCTGGTTTGTGGAACGCCTCAGGGACTACTTTATGATGGAGTGAGGAATGGACGGAGGTTGGGGAGAATGGCGTCACGGCGGAGTCGACCGACCAATGGAGAGGTGAGGATAGAGGTCATCGGTGTCGGCGGAGGCGGCGGAAACGCGGTGAACCGGATGGTTGAGGCCGGGCTCAAAGGCGTGACTTTTGTGGCTGTGAATACCGACGTTCAGGTTCTGCGCCGTTCCCTGGCGGATGTGAAGCTCCAGATTGGAGCGAAGCTCACCCGGGGGCTTGGAGCCGGAGCCAATCCTGAGATTGGACGGAAGGCCGCGGAGGAAGACCGGGACAAAATTTTTGAGGTTCTCGAAGGGGCCGACATGGTTTTTATCACCGCAGGCATGGGAGGAGGGACAGGTACAGGAGGTGCGCCGGTTGTTGCGAGAATCGCCAAAGAACTGGGCATTCTCACCGTTGCCGTGGTGACGAAACCCTTCTCTTTCGAGGGTCCGAAGAGAATGCGTCAGGCCGAGGAGGGTATTGCTCTCTTGCGGCAGAACGTCGATGCCCTTATTGTCGTTCCCAATGATCGGTTGCTCCAGGTTGTGGATGGCTCGGTCTCCCTTAAGGAGGCGTTCCGCATTGTGGATAATGTTCTGCTTCAGGGTGTAAAGGGCATTGCTGACCTCATCACGGTTCCGGGAATCATCAACCTGGACTTCGCCGACGTGCGGGCAATTCTCGAAAACGCTGGGATGTCCCTCATGGGAGTGGGAAGGGCGTCGGGAGAACACAAGGCGAAAGAGGCCGCCCGCATGGCCGTGGAAAGTCCTCTTCTTGAGATTCCCTTCCGTGGAGCCAGGGGCGTTCTTTTCAATGTGACGGGGGGAGCGAATCTCACGCTCTGGGAAGTGAGCCAGGTCGCTGAAGTCGTAAGCAACGCTGCTTCGGAAGGGGCAAATATTATCTTTGGCGCGGTTATCGATGACCACCTCAAGGATGAACTTGAAATCACAGTTATCGCCACAGGATTTGACCATGCCCAGGAGATGGAAGAAACCCAGGCCCCGGAGTTCTCTGAGGCATTTCCTCCTGAGGACCTTGATGCACCAGCTTTTCTCCGTAAGACCAGAAGACCGTAAGATTACTGTGGTGAATGAGCAGGGCCTTCTCCTTCCACAAAGCGGGCAGTATGGTCTTGCCCTTTGTTTTCCCGGGGCTTACAGTCTCGGAATGGCACACCTTGGTTTCCAGTCGCTTTTTCGTATCCTTTCTGAGGCTTCAGGGTGGTGGGGGGATCGGTTCTTCAGTGACACCGGTTCCCGGTCCCTTGTTGCGCATTTGCCCCTGAGGGCGTTTCATCTTGCTGCTTTTTCCCTTTCCTTTGAGCTTGACGTTTTCCCCTTCCTTCTCATGCTGCAGCAGGCACGCATTCACCTCTTTGTTGAAAAGCGACAGGAGGAAGACCCCCTTGTCCTTGTCGGTGGCCCACTGGTCATGCTGAATCCAGAGATTGTAGCTCCCTTTGTGGATGTCGCAGTTGTTGGGGAGGCAGAAGTCACTCTTCCTCAGATTCTCACAGTATGGGCTTTTTGGAAAGCAAAGGGAGCAACTCGAAAGGAAGTGAAGCTTGCCTTAAGCCGCATTCCTGGAGTTTATGTTCCAGAGTTCTACACCCCTGTGTATGAGCGGGGTGTCCTTCGAGCCTTCGAGACGTCCCATGGAGTGCCTTTCCCTGTACACCGCCAGTGGGCGAACCTCGAGGATTTCGAGACGCGGACCTTTATCTACACCCCCTTCGCGCATTTCCGAAACACAGCTCTTGTGGAGCTCAACAGGGGTTGCCGGTACCGCTGCCGTTTCTGTGCCGGGAGCTGCATTTATGCACCCTTCCGTCAGAGGTCTTTGGAGCTTGTCCTCAGCATGATTCGTAAGGTCCTGGAGTGGCAACCGGAGAAAGTCGGATTCGTGGGTTCCGATGTTCTGGGGTACCCTGCTTTCCCTGAGGTGGTGCATTTCCTTCGGAGCTCGGGGAAAAAGCTCACGCTTTCGTCCCTTGTGGGAAAGGACCTTTACGGGCGAAGCGACCTTCTGGAACTCCTTCGCAGAGGAGGGCTTGAGACCATTACCCTCGCTCCAGAGACCGGAGACGTTTCATTCCGGCTTTTTCTGGGAAAGGGGCTCTCCAACGATGATTGGCTGGAACTGATTCTCGAATGCCTCAGGGTAGGCTTTGCCAGGGTGAAGCTCTATTTTATGCTTGGGAAGCCTGATGCGGCATCCATTGAGGCCGATCTCGAATTTCTGGCCCGTCTCGTTCGCCTTGCCCCTTCTCCTTCTCGGTTCTGGGTTTCCTACAGTTTCCTCGTACCCAAGCCTCACACATTTTTGGAGGATTGCAAGGCCGAGTCCTTTGGACGCTGGAAAAAGGAAAAGGAGATTTTCGAACGCGGGCTCCGAAAAATGCGGATTGCTTTTTCTGGGGAAAGCCCTCGCAGGGCATGGGTGGAGCTCATCCTCGCCCGGGGGGATCGAGTTCTTGCAAGGTACCTTCCCGAACTCCTTGAAGGAGAGCGATTCCTTTCCCTTCCCTCTTGGCGGAGAATCCTTTCTGCCCTGGGGCGGGATGAATATGAGTGGCCGAGGCTTCCCTGGAAAGAAGGATTGAAGCCCTGGAGCGTTGTGCGCCTCTGGGCACTTGGGAATGGCGAGGGACGGTCACATGAAGGACTCTGTGAGCCGGAACATCGAACGGGTGCGGGAAACCATTGTTGCCGCCTGTGAGAGGGTTGGGAGAAACCCTCAGGAAGTGAAAATTATCGCCGTAACTAAAGGTGTAGATACAGAGCGTATGGCAGAAGCCCTGGCATGCGGGATACGCGTTTTCGGCGAGAACCGCGTCCAGGAGGCAATGAAGAAAATGCCTGTTTTTGCAGGGATGGATGTGGAGTGGCATTTCATTGGTCGTATTCAGCGGAATAAGATTAAAAAGATTCTCGAGCACTTCCATTGCGTCCATTCGCTGGACCGGGAGGATTTCGGAAGGGAAATGAGTCATCGCCTGAGGAGTGCTGGAAAGAGTGGATATCCAGTGCTTCTTGAGGTGAACCTTACAGGAAAGGAGACTCAGGGGGGAGTGCGGGAAGAAGAACTCCCTGAACTTGTGAGGAGAGTTGCCGCTTTGTCGGAACTGCGGATCGTGGGACTGATGACCATCGGACCCCTGGGAGAGAGTGAGGAAGGTATCCGTCGGGTGTTCCGACGTCTCCGGGAACTTAAGGACATGGTGAACGCCTTGAATATACCCGGCGTCTCCCTGACGGAACTCTCCATGGGGATGAGTGACGATTACCATCTGGCCATTCTCGAAGGAGCAACGATGGTTCGTCTGGGAAGGGCAATTTTCGGCGAGAGGAGGGCATGAATGGGGGAGAACATCCTCTTTCTTGGATGTGGCAATATGGGGAGTGCTCTTGTTCGAGGTCTTGTTCGAGACAAGTGGCATACGAAATACCGTTTTCTCCTCTTTGATCGTGTGATGGAGCGAGCTCAGAACCTTGCGGCCTCCTGCGGTGTTGAGTGGGTGGAACACCCTCTCCTCTATCCCCCAAAGTTCGTTTTCTTTGCGGTGAAGCCCAAAGATGTTCCTGAGGCAGCCCGACTTCTCTCCTCATGGCAGGAAGGAGTTCTGGTGTCGGTTGTTGCTGGAGTTCCTCTTAAGGATTTGCGGGGACACTTTGCGCCCTCTGTGAGCGTTGTCCGGGTCATGCCGAATCTCTGTGTGGAGGTGGGAGAAGGGGTTGTTCCCGTCGTCTTTTCTCCCGAGATTCCTGAGTCATATCGGGAGGAACTTCTCTTCCTCTTTGCTTCACTGGGGTGGGTTTTTGAAACAGGCGAAGAAGAGATAGACCTTCTCACCGCTTTGAGCGGGAGTGGCCCTGGCATTGTGGCGCTCTTTGTTGAAGGGTTGATGGACGGAGGGGTACAGGCTGGTCTTCCCTGGGAAAAGAGTCTGCGTCTTGTCACGCAGGTGGTTCTCGGGACGGCACTCCTTCTCAAGGAAAAGGGTTTCCACCCCGGGGTTTTGAAGAATCTCGTGGCGTCTCCTGGGGGAACGACGATAGCCAGCCTCTCCGTTCTTGAACGGGCAGGTTTTCGCGGGATTCTTATGGAGGGCGTGAAGGCGGCGTATCAGAGGGCTCAAGAGCTTTCCTTGGGGTGAGGTGAGGGCATTGGCGCTGCGACCTGAGGATATTACGGAAGTGGAGTTCAGCCGATCTTTCCGGGGATACAACGAGGAGGAAGTCCGGGAGTTTCTGGAAGAGGTGGCGACACAGGTTGCTCTTCTTCTCGAAGAGAAGGAAAAGGTGCTTCAAGAGAACCGCGAACTTCGTCGAAAACTTTCCGAGCAGGAGGAGTACCTGCGGAAAATGCAACTCCAGCTCGAGGAATGGAAAAAGCAGGTTGAGGTAGAAAAAGAACTGGCCAGGCGTGAGTCGCAGATGATTGTCAAGGAGGCTCAGCTCCGGGCGCAAAAGATTGTCGACGAAGCCCTGGAACGAAAACGGGAAATCGAAGCCGCATACCGGGGCCTCTTTGAGAAATACCGTCTTTTCCAGATTCGCTTTAAGTCCCTCCTGCAGACCTTTATCGAGAGTATTGAGAAGGAAGGCCTAAGCGAGGAATTCCGGGAGGAAAAGAGGGAAGAGCCTCAGGAAAAAGACGAAGCGACTGAGGTGGTTCGTTTCTCCCTAAAGGATTTGCACGATGAGGGAAGAATCGGTAAGTAAGACAGTGGGAAAGATAGCGTTCTTTCTTCTCTGGTTCTTAGGAGTACTCTGCGATCAGATAACGAAGTGGTGGGCTGAAGAGCGCCTTCAAGAGGCGATCGTTCCAGTTGTTTCCCGGGTCCTTGAGCTGCGTCTTCGAAAGAATTTTGCCAGTGCCTTTGGGCTGCAGTTCTTGGACCGTCCCCAGCACGTTGTGGTGACGGTGGGTGTTACGATTTTCTTGCTCCTTGCCCTTTTTTCCGGGAGACATTCCCGTTCGTTGCCGTTCTTCCTTGGGGGATCTCTGTACCTTGCGGGGGCTTGGGGGAACCTCATCGATCGTCTGTGGCGTGGGTATGTTGTGGATTTCATCGAACCATCTTTCTGGGCGACGTTCAATGTGGCTGACATCTTTATTGTCGCTGGTGTTATAGGGATTGTCTGGGGTTTTCTCCGTCGTGAGGAAAGAAAAGATTCTGGTTTATGAAGGTTTCAAACGGGTTGATGTGTGGCTTCGAGAGCACTTTCCCCACCTCTCCCGGGCCTTTCTTGCCCGCATGGTGAAAGAGGGGTACGTTTCCTGTAACAGAATCCCCTTGAGAAGGCCCAGCACCCTGGTGCGTCCCGGAGACCTTCTGGAAATCACCTGGCCCCAAGGGGGTGAGCTTCTCGTCCTTCCTGAGGAACTCCCCCTCGACCTCCTTTACGAGGACGACCATCTTCTCGTGCTCAATAAAAGACCCGGAATAACCGTGCATCCGGTCTCCCCTTTCCAGCGAGGAACCCTGGTGAACGCTCTGGTGTATCTTCGTGTGCCTCTTGCTCGATATGGTGCTCCACTGCGCCCAGGTATCGTGCATCGTCTGGATAAGGATACTTCAGGAGTTATGGTGGTGGCAAAATCGGATCTGGCCTATGTGGAGCTTGTGCGGGCCTTTAAAAACCGGGAAGTCGAAAAAACGTACCTCGCCGTTGTGGAAGGGGAGTTCAGAGAGGGATGCACCGTTCACCTTCCCATCGGGCGGGATACGCGAAACCCACTGCGAATGGCCGTGCAGAGTGGGGGAAAGAGTGCCATAACCCGTGTTATCCCCCTGGTCTCGGGGGAAGGTTTTTCTCTCCTTCTTGTACAGCCCAGAACCGGTAGAACCCACCAGATCCGGGTACATCTCAGCGCTCTGGGTACTCCTATCGCTGGGGATGTGCTGTATGGGAGTCAGCGCTCAGGAGAGTTTTTCACTCGCCCTGCACTTCACGCCTTTACTCTTGCTTTCCGACATCCTGTCTCAGGCAGGCGGATGGTGTTTGCTGCCGCTCTTCCCGAAGATATGAGAGGTTTTCTGGGCTCCTATTTCCGGTTGCTCAGAGTCTTGTGAGCTCCTGGGGACAGGAAGGGGCAACAAGGAGGGTTTCTTCCCGCTCGTAGAGGATTTTCCCCCCAGCCTTTTCTGGAAGGGCCCGAAGGTATCTCACCTGGGTGCAGGCCACCTCAACCTTTCCCTCGAGTTTCCCTGCCGAGAAGTGTGCAGCCACCTGAGCTGCCCTGGGGATATCCTCGTGGAGCGTCTCGGGATGGCAAACCTTGAGGATGACATGGGCTCCCGGCAGGTCCCGAACGTGGAACCAGTAATCGTTCCGCGATGCCATGCGCACGAGGAGGCGGTTTGCCCATGCGTTTTTCCCCACCCATATTTCGTTTCCCGAGGGTGTGCGGAAACGGATGATACCGGTGGCAACCCTATGGGCTTCCTTTGGTTGCGCGGTATCCTCGGGAGCCTGGGGGTTTTCAAGGAGAGCGAGTATCCTCTCTTTTCTTGCCTCGAGCTCCTTCCGTTTCTTCTGAAGTTTTGCCAACCTCTCCCGCATTTTTCGATATCTTTTAAAGTACTCCTGCATGTTCTCCCCAGGGGAAAGGGCAGGAGAAAGGGCAATGAAGACCTCGGCCGGGGAGAGGGCGAAGGGGTTTCGAACTCGTATACCCTCACTGGTTCTCTCAAGGACCTCAAGGTGTGGCAGGATCTTGAGGAGTTCGCCCTTGAGACGGAGGAGCTCGATGTCCTCTTCTCTGGGGAGGAGAGCGTCAATTTTCTGGACTTCCCTGGTGATGAATTCCAGATCCTCCCGGAGTTTTTTTTCCCGCTGTCTTCTTGCCGTCTCCTCTAAAACATACTCCCGGAAGGTGAAAAGCAGAAAGGCAGTAGCCTCGTTGAGGGAGGAGAAGGAGTACACATGAGGGGAGGAAAGGAGAGGGGTGTTTTCCCAGAAGACGCCCAGGGGTCGACCCTCTTCGGAGAGGAAGACCAGAAAAGTCTCTGTTTCTTCCTCAAGGGGCTTGAGGACTCGCTTCAAGGCCTCCTGAAATCCGCCTTCGCAGCGTTCAGAGAGCTCAGCTACCACGCTGGAGAGAAAGGGACCAAAGCCGTCGAGGTGGCGCAGGCACCAGTGGGCGATGTCATCCACTTCGGGAGGGGAGGGGTTTCTGGCGAACTCAAGGGGGTCGAGTCTGTTCTGTCTTGGAGGAGGAGTGTAGGGAATTCCGGGGAGAATACTCCGCCAGCGGCTTTCTTCAGGTGTCACCTGCCGGAGGGCTCCGAGGATCGTCCTTTCCGGGTCGTTCCGGGTAAGGATGAGGTTGGCATTCCGACCAGTGAGCTCGAGGAGAAGGACGAATTCAGTTTCCTTCTCCCACAGGGTGGGGTTGTAAACGAGTATCTCAACCACCCGGTCCCACCCAGCCTGGGCGAAGGAGAGGATTTTTCCTCCCACGAGGTACTTGTGGAGGAGCTTCTGCCAGGCAGTCTTTGGGGGTTCCCCTTTTTCGGGGGAGGGGCAGAGAGCAAAGACGCTGAGCTCTGGATGGGCACTTACAAGGAGCCCTCGCGACCCCCAGGATGTGGCAAGGTCGATGCTGATTTCCCAGTCGCTGGGAAAGGTTACCCTCTGGATTTTCCCTCCAATTGTGGTAGCTTTGACCTCCTGAACGAGTCTCCGCAGGGCAAGACCTTCTAAGGTCCTCATGGTTCTCATTGACAGAGCATTGTGGTTTCCCATAATATAGTGGCAAGTTGTCTTTTTGTAAAGGAGTTTCCCCATGCGCAGCATGACAGGGTTCGGATATGCTGAAGGAGAAGGTGTTCTGGGTGTCTACCGGGTGTACGTGAAGAGCGTGAACCACCGGTTTCTCGAGGTAGCCCTACGGCTCCCTAAAGAGCTTGCGCTCTGGGAAGAAAAAATCGGTACCTTTGTTCGGCAGCATGTATCCCGGGGGAAAGTCGAGCTCCGGGTTGATTTTGAGCCTCGCGATGAGGCTTCGATGGTCGAGGTCAACATTCCTCTGGCACAGGCTTACTTTGCGGCGCTCCGGAAACTCTCGGAAACCCTGGCCCTGCCTTTTGAGCCTAAAGTGGAGTGGTTTCTTGAGCTTGGGGACCTTGTGGAGCTCAGGCAGGACACAGAAATTTGGGTTGAGGAGTGGAATCGCTTCCTCCCCACCCTTGAAAAGGCTCTGCAGGCTTTTCTGGCACACCGGAGACAGGAGGGCGAGAAGCTCCGCGAAGATCTCGAGCGGCGGCTTGCCGAAGCGGAGAGAAAGGTCCTTGCCATTGAGGATAGGTCGAACGCGGTTCGGGATTACTACTATGAGAAGCTCCTCAGACGGGTTCAGGAGGTCGTTCCCCAGGAGAAAGTGGACCAGCAGCTTTTGCTTCAGGAAGTTCTTTTCTACGTCACAAGAAGTGATATCCATGAGGAGATTGTTCGGTTGAAAGCCCATATGGAGAGGGCAAAGAACCTCCTTGACCAGGACAGACCTCTGGGGAGGGAACTCGAGTTCCTTCTCCAAGAAATGCATCGCGAAATCAACACCATAGGCTCGAAGTCTCCTTGTGCGGAGATTTCTTCTCTTGTGGTGGATGTCAAGACGATTCTTGAGCGCATGTGGGAACAGGTCCACAACGTGGAGTAGGTGCAATGGCAGGTCTCCTTTTCGTTATCTCTGGACCTTCAGGAGTGGGGAAGAGTACCCTTCGAAAAGAGGTTATGAACCGCTGCAGTGGTCTGAAGTACTCCGTTTCCTGCACCACGCGTCCTCCCCGTCCAGGAGAGGTGGAGGGGGTTGACTATTACTTTGTAACTCCTGAGGTCTTCGAAGAGATGAAAGAACGGGGGGAGTTCATCGAGTGGGCGAAGGTCCACGGGAACTATTACGGAACCCCTCGCCGTCCTATTGAGGAGTGGTGGCGGGAAGGGTTTGACGTTATCCTGGAAATCGACGTTCAGGGGGCGCTCCAGGTGAAGAAGAGTTGCCCCGAGGGGATTTTCATTTTCATTGCTCCCCCGTCGCTTCGGGCGCTTGAGGAAAGGCTCCGGAAGCGGAATACGGATCCTGAGGACGAGATCCTTCTCCGGATGACCAATGCCAATCTTGAGATGGCGCACATGAAGGATTACAATTACCTCGTGGTGAATGATGACTTTGAGGAGGCTGTACGGCGACTCTGCGCCATCATCATTGCCGAGCGCTGCCGGATTCGAGAGAGGTGAAGGCCTGTGATGTTCTCCATCGATGACTTGGTGAAGAAAGCGGGGAATGCCTATATTCTCTCGCTGGTTGTGGCACGACGTATCCGACAGCTCAACGAGGGCGCCCATCCCCTTGTGGAGCTCAAAGAACCCCATAAGCCGCTTTTTATCGCTCTTCAGGAATTCCTTGAGGACAAAATCCAGTTCGAGTTTGCCGAAGAATGATTGTCTACCATCCCTCTTCCTTCTTTCAAGGAAAAAGAATTCTCCTTGGAGTCACCGGAGGCATTGCAGCCTATAAGGTTGTGAGTCTTGCAAGGTATCTGGCAGAGAAAGGGGCTCTAGTTACCGTCTGTATGACGCAACACGCTCTCCAGATAGTCGGCAAAGCGCCCTTTGAGGCAGTAACGGGTCAGAAGGTGTACGTGGATTCTTTCGAAGAGGGAGCATCCCTTGCGCACATTACCCTTCCTCGGAGCCACGACCTGATTCTCGTGGCCCCTGCGACGGCCAATATCATCGGGAAGATGGCCCATGGAATCGCTGATGACCTTCTGAGTACGTTACTCCTTGTGGAACCGAGAAAGGTCCTTCTGGCACCGGCAATGAATGTCAGTATGTGGAAAAACCCGGTGGTTCAGGAGAACCTGAGGATCCTGCGGGAGCGGGGCGTGCGGGTTGTTCCTCCCGCTTCGGGGAAGCTGGCCTGTGGGGAGGAAGGGGAAGGACGGTTGCCGGAAGTTGAGGAGCTCGTTGAAGAGGTTTTCTGTGCCCTCCACGTTCCCCGGTCTCTTGCGGGAAAGAGGGTTCTGGTCACCGCAGGGGCCACTCGGGAGTGGATTGACCCGGTACGTTTTCTCTCTAACCCTTCAACCGGACTTATGGGGTGTGCTCTGGCCAGCACGTGTCGGGCGTGGGGAGCAGAGGTCAGGCTCATCTCTGGGGTGCTTTCCGTTCGCCCCCCCTCTGGAATAGAACTTGCCAGAGTGGAAAGTGCGCTGGAGCTGCGGGAAGCAGTTCTGGCGTCTTTGGACTGGTGTGATGTGCTGGTGATGAGCGCTGCGGTTTCCGATTTTCGCCCTGCTTCTTTCACCTCTGCGAAAATCAAGCGGGGCCATGAGCCCCTGACGCTTTCCTTTGTTCCGAATCCCGATATTCTTGGAGAAGTTGGGAAGGAGAAAGGGAGCAAGATTCTTGTGGGGTTTTGCGCTGAGACAGACCGTGTCCTTGAAGAGGCAAGGCGTAAACTCATGGCGAAAAACCTGGACATGGTTGTTGCCAACCTTGTTGGCCAGGCAAGCGGGTTTGCTGCCTCCACGAACAAGGTGTGGATTGTTGACCGGAAGGGGAACGAGGTAGAGTTTCCGCTTCTTGAGAAGGTAGACGTTGCGGAGAAAATCGTTGAGCACCTGGTATCCCACTTTCTCTCATGAGGCGTATTGTCCAGGTCGCCCTTCCTCTGCCTCTTTTCCGGACTTTCTCCTATGCTGTCCCTTCTGATTTCCAGGACAGGGTCTTTCCTGGGAGTACCGTCGAGGTGGACTTCCACGGTCAGATTATGACCGGATGGGTGGTGGAGGAAGGAGGCGAGGAACTCCCGGGTCTTAAGGAAATTCGCGAGGTGCTTCCCTTTCCTCCCTTCCCCTCTACTCTTCTTGGGTTTTCCCAAAGGCTTTCTCTCCTGTACCTCTCTCCTTTGGGAGAAGTGCTGGCGTCTTTCTTTCCTCCCCTTGGGAAATCCGCAAAGAAGTACCTGGGATTTCGGGTTTTCGCAGGGGAGAACGTTGAGGAATGCTGCAGAAGGTTTGGCGTATTGCCGCCCCGGGGGATGAATCTCTTCCTTTTCCTCGAGCAATTCCGTGTCTCCGCTAAGGACCTCGAGCAGTTCCTCAAAGAGGGCATTCTCCGTCTGGAAAGAGAGTTTCTGAAAATCGGAGACTCTCCTCGTGTCCCCGGGGAGTGCTTTTTCTGGGAAATCCCCCACCTCAAGGAACGGAAGGCCTTCCTTCGGGATATCCTGGTAAAGGCCTGGGAAGAAGGGAAAAAGGCCCTTCTCCTTCTCCCCGATTTTCAAAAGGTGGATGCTTTTTGCGCTTTCCTCAAAGAGTGCTTCCCCTCCATGTCGCTCATCCGCTATGACAGTCGTCTGCGTCCCAAGGAGAGAGTCGTTGCTTTCTGGCGAATTGTCGAGGGTGACTTTGACGCCGTGGTGGGAACACGGCTTGCAGCCTTTGTGTTTCCCTGCCAGGACCTTGGCCTTTCTGTGCTCTTTGACCCTGAGGAGAAAGGGTACGTTGCTGATCGAGCACCTCATTACGATATTGGGGAGGTTATGGAAGAGCGGGCACATCACTTTGGGGAATGCCTGCACATTGTGTGTGCTCTTCCCTCCCTGCGGGTGTACTTCCGGTGGAGGGAGGGGAAGGTGAGGCCTGGGGGAATCATCCCGTCTTCTGGTACAAGGAACGTTCAGGGAGTTGTTGCCAGAGGCTTGTGGAGGAATTTCGCTCTTTTCCCCTCTGTTCGACGAGCCATTGCCTCGGTGGTGGAAAGGAAGGGAATTGTGCTCATATGGGTACAGAAAACCGGGTATGCCACGGCCCTGGGTTGCCGGGAATGTGGTTTCTACTATACCTGCCCTTCCTGTGGTATTGCTCTGCGGTACCACAAGGATCTTGCACTGCTTGTCTGCTCCCTCTGTCACTTCCACCTGACTCCTGAGAGTACCTGTCCGTCGTGTGGGGGAATCCAGTGGGGAGAGTGGGGGCAGGGAGTTGAGAGGGTTTTTGAGGAAGTCCAGCGAACCTTTCCCAGTGTACCTTCCGAGCGAGTGGACCCCGAGATTGAAGAGGAAGGGTGGATGGGGAAGGTTGCAGCCCCTTCAATTCTTGTGGGTACCAGTGCTCTTTTGAGAGAAGACCTTCTCCCCAGGGTTTCCCTTTTCGTGGTGCATTCTCTCGATGAGTGGCTGTCTCTGCCGGAAATCGGTGCCTGGGAACAGCTGTACATCCGCCTGCAAAAGGTGTTGCGCCTCCTCCCCCAGGATGCCCAGGTCCTTGTTCAGGGGAGCCAGGAGAGTTTGAGACGATTTCCAGAGTTCCTGAAACCCTGGTCCCTTTTCTATGCCGATGTTCTTGAAAAAAGGAGGTCTCTCCGGTATCCTCCTTTCGTGCGGCTTGTTCGGTTCGTTGTTCGTTCCCGGAATAAGGAAGCCGTCTTTCGGGTTCTTTCCCGTGTAAGGGAGCTCTTTGAAGCACGGGGGATTCAGGTCCTTGGGCCTTTCCCGAGCGTGCGGCCTCGGCGGGAACGGGCAAAGAGCGCAGAACTCGTCGTTCGGTATCCTGAGGAAGACGTTGCAGAAGTCTTTGACGTGTGTGCGGAGGTTTTCCCCCTGTCGGGAATGCAGTGGTCTTTTGAGTTCGTTCTGTCCTGAGGAGGAGTGGTCAGTGGCGCTTCGGGTCCTTGAGAGGTATGGAAGCCCTCTGCTTCGTAAAAGAGCACAACCCATAACCAGCATAGATGGGAACATCGTGTCGCTGGCGCAGGACATGCGGGAAACCATGCACGCGCTTTCGGGCATAGGTCTTGCGGGGAATCAGGTTGGGGTACTTTTGCGCATCATCGTTATCCTCCACCCGGAAACCAGGCAGGACCTTGTGGTTCTCAATCCTGAGATTGTCGCAATGAGTGCAGAGCGGGAAATCGGTGAGGAAGGGTGTCTGAGCATTCCTGAGGTCTACGGAAAGGTTGAGCGGGCTTCCCGTGTCTTGGTGCGGGGGATCGACCTTCGGGGAAAGGACGTGGAAATCGAGGCCAGTGGTCTTCTTGCCCGTATCTTTCAGCACGAAATTGACCATCTCGATGGCGTCCTTTTTGTGGACCGTCTGCACCCGGCAAAGAGGTTGCTTTTGAGTAGCAAACTGAAAAGGATTGCCCGGGAGGGAGCCTCCTGAAGTTGAGAGTTGTCTTCATGGGAACGTCTGCTTTTGCGGTCAGGGTGCTGACGGAACTCGTTGAGGATGGACAGTTGGAAATCCTTGGAGTTGTCACCCGCCCGGACCAGAGAGCCGGGCGGGGATTGCGCCTTGTGTCCCCTCCGGTGTGCTGCGAAGCGAAACGCCTGGGGCTTCCGGTATGGCAACCTGAGCGGGTCAATCGTCCCGACTTTGTGGAGTTTTTGCGGTCATTGCGGTGTGACGTTATCGTGGTTGCTGCGTATGGGCAGATTCTGAAGAAAGACCTTCTTTCCCTTCCACCTCTGGGGTGTATCAATGTCCATGCTTCGCTCCTCCCTCAATACCGGGGTCCGGACCCTATCCGCTGGGCACTCCTCAACGGTGAAGAGGTAACGGGGGTGACCATCATGCTTATGGACGAGGGCGTTGATACAGGACCTATCCTTGCTCAGGAGTCGCTTCCCATCCTGCCCGAGGACACCTATGCTTCCCTGACCGAAAAGCTTGGGGCCTTGGGTGGGAAGCTCCTTCGGGAAGTCCTCCCGGCATGGAAAGAGGGGCGCATTACGCCTTGCCCCCAGGAAGGAGAGCCATCGTATGCTCCTATAGTGGAAAAGGAGAGAGCACGTATTTGCTGGGAAAGCCCTGCGTGGTATATTGTCCGTCAGGTTCGAGCCTTCTTTCCCTCTCCCGGGGCGTATACCTTTTTTGCCGGGAAACGTCTGAAAATCCTTGAGGCTTCCTGGGAAGGGGGCAACGGAACTCCCTGTCTTCCTGGAACTATTCATCGTATAGAAAGGGAAAAGGGGATTGTGGTGTGCGCCGGGGAAGGTTTGGTAGCCATTCGCAGGCTCCAGCCTGAGGGAGGACGGGCCATGTCTTCATGGGAGTTTGTGTGCGGGTACCGCTTATCCGTGGGCCAGAGAATGGGGTGAGGAGGTGAGGTGAAGTGTTCTTCCTTGACCCGACCTTTTTGGTACTCATTCCAGCGCTTCTTCTTGCCCTGTATGCTCACACCAAGGTGACGCAGACCTATGCTCTTCTTTCCCGGAAGAGAGCCCGGGTGGGTCTTTCCGGTCTTCAGGTTGCAGAGGAACTCGTGCAGCGTCTTGGGCTTCGGGTGAAGATTGAGGAAATCCCTGGGGCTTTGACAGACCACTACGATCCCTCCCAGGAGACCCTGCGGCTTTCCCGATCTGTTGCCCGGGGAACCTCGGTGGCCGACCTTGCCGTCGTCGCCCATGAGGTGGGGCATGTCCTTCAGAAGCGTGAGGGGTATTCTGCCTTTGCCCTCCGGAGTGTCCTTGTTCCCGCTGCTGGGTTTGGGTCCCAACTCGCGCTTCCTCTCTTTTTCCTTGGCTTTCTCTTTGCCCTTCGGCCTCTGATGGATCTTGGCATTCTCTTCTTCAGCCTTGCGGTGCTTTTCCAGCTTGTGACCCTTCCTGTAGAGTTCGACGCCAGCCGGAGGGCCTATGGAATTCTGGACCGCCTGGGCCTTATTACCGCTGAGGAGAAGCCCCTGGTAAGGCAGATGCTCAACGCTGCAGCGCTGACCTATGTTGCTGCAACTGCTATGGCTGCTTTACAGCTCGTGAGGCTCTTGCTTCTCCGGGAGAGCAGGGAGTAGGGGTTGGTCGACAGGTACCGTCGTGACGCGCTGTCCATTCTCACCCGTCTCTACGAGGGACGGATTGCTTTCCTGGATCAGGCCTACACGGCCTGCTCTCTGAGGTATTCCCCCCATGAGCGAGATTTGCTGGTGAGCCTTGTGCGGGGAGTGGTGAAGTTTCGAGGAAAGCTCGACGCCCTGGCCAGGATGTACCTCCCAAAATGGGAGCGGCTTCCCCTTGTGGTCCAGAACGCCCTTCGGTTAGGAATGTTCCAGCTTCTTTTCCACACCCATGTCCCTCCCTTCGCTGCCGTTCACGAATGGGTTGAGGTGGTGCGGTCCTTTGGCCAGGCTGCCTTTGTCCCCCTTGTCAATGCGGTTCTGCGGAATGTGGAACGGGATCTTGCGGCCCATCGAGCTCAGGCTGAAAGGTGGGGTATTGACCTCCCTGCCTGGCTTGAAGCGGAATGGAGGAAGGCCCTGCCTGAAGAGGAATTGCATGTTCTTCTGAGGTCTCTTGCTCTTCCACCGCCCCTTTTCGTTCGAGTCAACACCCTACGAATAGGGGAAGAGGAACTCCAAAAGCTCCTTGCTCAGCGAGGTATCCCCAGCAGGAGAAGCCGCATCAGCGGAGCACTGGAAGTGGTTTCCAGTTATTCTGCACTTGTGCGCACTCCGGAGTACGCCCAGGGTCTTTTCTATCCTCAGGATCTCGGTTCCCAGGTTGTCGGACACCTTGTAGCGCCGGAACGTGGTGAGGTTGTGGTTGATGCCTGCTGCGGGGTAGGAGGAAAGACTCTCCTTCTGGCTCAGCTTATGGGAAACGAAGGAAAGCTCTTTGCCTGGGACAAGAAGAGGCAGCGGGTTGAAACCTTGAAGAAGCTTGTGCGGCGAAGTGGTATTTCGATCGTCCAGCCCGAGGTTCTCGATTGCCTTCGGATTCCCGAGAGATTCTGGTCTGTGGCGGACCGTCTTCTTCTTGATGCTCCCTGCTCGAACCTGGGGACTGTTCGTCGCAATCCGGAAATCCTCTTAAAAGCCACGCCAGAGAGCGTCAGGCAGTGTGCCTCGCTGCAGCTTGAGTTTCTCCGCGAAGCCTTTCAGGTGGTCAGACCCCAGGGGATCATGGTATACTCTGTGTGCACTTTAACCTGGGAGGAAACCGTTGGGGTTGCAGAAGCTTTTGAGCAGGAGAAGGGGCCTGCGCTGGTGCGGGTGGAGCCCAAAGGAGAGATTCCCGGGAGGGTTAGAGATGGTTTCGTTTTCCTCTGGCCCCACGATCTTTTCTGTGACGGATTTTTCGTGGCTATCTGGAGGAAGAGGGCATGAGGCAGGAGCGCAGGGAGAACCAGAGAAAGCCGCGGTTTCTTGAGTTCCTGGGAAGGGTGTTTGGAGCAGCACTGCTTTTTGGCCTTGGCCTTTTTGTGAGCTTTTTTGTGGGTTTTGTGCTCTTTGAGGGATATGTCGGTAGCGGAAGCGTCCCTGTTCCCGATGTGCGAAACATGACGCTTCTTGAAGCCATCAATAAGGCGACCCGCCTTGGCCTGCGCCTCGAGGTGGAAAGGGTTACCTCTGACTCCGGTGCCCCTCCTCTTGCTGTCCTTGATCAGAGTCCGCCTCCCGGGACCCGGGCCAAGAGGAATACCCGCCTCCAGGTGGTGGTGAACGGTGGGACGCTCTCAGAAGGCGTGCCGGTGACCCCTCAAAAAGGCCAGGTATCTCTCCCTGACGTTCGGGGGAAGAGTCTTGAAGAGGCGCAGAGCATCCTTGAGGGTAACGGCCTGCGAGTGGGGAGGGTTGTGGAGGCAAGCCATGACACGCTTCCTCGGGGATACGTCATTTCCCAGAATCCTGCTCCTCAAACGGAGGTGGCTCTGGGAAGCCTTGTACACCTCCTTGTTTCTGCAGGAAAGGCGGGGGGGACTGAGGAAGTCGAGGTCCCCGATGTCGTTGGACTCCGGCTTGAGGAGGCTCAGGAGGTCCTTGCCCGGAATGGCCTTGTGGTGGGAAGTGTTGAGGAGGTCTCTTCGGAGGGACGTCCTGGGGGAATTGTGGTGGGGCAGAACCCACAGGCGGGGGAGCTTGTTCCCCGGGGGGAGAGCCTCCGCCTTCAGGTCACCAGGGCCCAGGAACGCCCACAAATGGAAGCCGATGGGAGAAAAACCCTCAACCTCCGTTTTGTCCTGCCCTCTTCCCAGAATCCCATCACTGTTCAGGTGGTGGTGCAGGACGAGCTGGGAGAACGGGTAGTGTACGAGCGGGAACACAGGGGCGAAGACCTTGTGGAGGTTTCCGCGCTCACCAAGGGGCGAGGAAAGGTCACCATTTTCCTGAACGGATACTACTACTGGGAGAAGAAGATTGACTAACGGGGGAGAGACTTATGGCGAAGCTTGCTCCATCGATTCTGTCCTGCGACTTTTCCCGGCTTCGAGAACAGCTCCTTGAAGCCTGGGAGGGGGGAGCAGAGATCATCCACGTCGACGTAATGGACGGACATTTCGTTCCCAACCTCACCTTTGGCCCTCTTATCGTTGAGGCTGTCCGGAAGGTGCTTCCTGAGGCCTTTATTGACGTTCACCTTATGATGGACAATCCCCGGGCGTTTATTCGGGATTTTGCTCAGGCTGGAGCTGACCTCATCAGTTTCCATGCCGAGGCGGTTCAGGATTTCGACGCCGTACTCCAGGACATTGCCAGGGTGGGGAAAAAGAGTGGCCTTGCTCTTTGTCCTGGAACACCCCTCACAATCCTTGACCATGTCCTTGGAAAGCTCTCCCTTGTTCTTCTCCTCACAGTGAACCCAGGATTTGGGGGTCAGAAGTTCATTTCCGGGATGGAGGAAAAGATTCGCGCCCTTCGGCGAAGGATTCAGGAAAGAGGGCTCAGGGTAGAGATTGAAATCGATGGAGGAGTAAAGGAGGACAACATCGAGTTCCTTGCCTCCTGTGGTGCTTCCATTATCGTGGCAGGGTCTTTTGTCTTCTCGGCACAGGACATTCGGGGAACAGTGCGTCGCCTCTCAGAGAGAATACGGGCTTACTGAAGGAAAGGCCCGATAGAGACCCCCTATCGGGCTGCTTTCTGCACCTTTCCTGCTTTAAGGCACGAAGTACACACGTAGAGGCGCTGAACCCTTCCTTCCACTATGGCTCGTACCCGTTGCACGTTCGGTCGCCAGAGCCTGCGACTCACCCGATGAGAGTGACTGATTTGATTCCCGAAAGAGCTCTTTTTCCCACAGATCTCGCACTTTGCCATGTCCAATCCCCGCTTTCTCTTGGTGAACTGCCCACAAATATACCAGCTTTCTTTAGAAGCTTCAAGTCTTGCGAATCGCTCCCCGAGAGACAAAATTTTCCAGTTTCCGTTGACAGGTAGCAATGCAGCGTGCTACCATGCTTTTGGGTTTGCGCAAACCCTGAATTTTCTTTTTAGGAGGTTTCAGTTTCAATGCCAACCGGTAAGGTTAAGTGGTTCAGCGCGACGAAAGGGTACGGGTTCATCGAGTCCGATGAAGGTGGAGACGTTTTCGTTCACTACACGGCTATTGAGGGAAGTGGCTTCAAGACCCTGGAACAGGGACAGGCAGTGGAATTCGAAGTCCAGCAGGGCACCAAGGGTCCTCAGGCAGTGCGGGTGAGAAAGCTCTGAGTCCTCGAAAGAGGAGCCCCGGCATGTGCCGGGGCTTTTTTGTTTCAGCTTGCCGTTTCCTCCTGGACGAGGTGATTCACAAGGAGGGGTTGGTGGAAATAGGCTTCGGTCACATAACGGCGCATCATGCGGTGGGCATTGAAGTAAGGGGCAACTTTTCCAATGGCATTTTTCATGAGCTGTCGCCAGTGGTCTTTCTGCGTGTAGTACAGGGGAATGATAAGGTATTCCAGTTTGTTGTAGAAGTCGTCCACTTCCTCTTCAAGGAGTTCCTGGGGGGTTTTTCCTGCCTCGCTCTCTGGCCCTATGGACCAGCCCGTGACTCCCTCAACGTGTCCTTCAATCCACCACCCGTCGAGAACGCTGAAGTGGAGTACGCCGTTGTGGGCAGCTTTCATGCCGCTTGTTCCTGAAGCCTCAAGGGGCCGCATAGGGGTGTTGAGCCACACATCAACTCCCGCCACCATTTTTTTGGCGATGTCAAGGTCATAGTTCTCGAGAAAAGCGATTTTGATGTCCGCAGCAAGTTCCCGGGAAAGACGAACGATTTCCTGAATGCACCGTTTCCCCTCCCAGTCCTGAGGGTGGGCTTTCCCGGCAAAAATAATCTGGAATGGCCCTTTTCGCTTGATCCTTCGAAGACGTGTGAGGTCGGAAAAAATAAAGAGTGGTCGTTTGTAAGCTGTCATCCGCCGGGCAAAACCGATGGTCAGGACATTTTCGTCCATTTCGACACCGGTTTTTTCTTTCACGAACTGAAGGAGTTTCCGCTTTTCCTCCTGATGTGCTCTCCAGATTTCCTCGTCAGGAATGATGTCCGCCCGGGAGAGGAAACTCGGCTCATATGCCCAGCCGGGGATGTACCGGTCAAAGAGCGCACGAAAGCTCTCACTCGTCCAGGCAAAGCTGTGGACACCGTTGGTGATGGAGTGAATGGCGTACCCGGGGAACATGTGACGGGAGACCTCGCTGTGGCGACGGGCAACTCCATTTACATAACCACTGAGGTTGAGGGCAAGAAGAGTCATGTTGAGATGGTCCTCTCCTCCGTACTTCTGGAGTACAGGGAAGGGAACAAGCTCCTCAAGGACTTCCCGAACAAGGTCGTAGGCGAATTTGTCGTGTCCTGCCTCCACAGGGGTGTGGGTGGTGAAGACGCAGCGGGCTCGCACGAACTCCGGGTCAAATTGGGGACTCTGCCGGAGGAGTTCCAGTGTGATGAGGGCTGCATGACCCTCATTAATATGGTACTTTCGTACCTCAAATCCTAAGGCTTTGAGCATGCGGGCCCCTCCGATACCAAGGACAATCTCCTGTTTCAGCCGGTATCGTCGATCGCCGCCGTAGAGAAAGTCCGTAATGGTCCGGTCCTCAGGGTTGTTCTCCGGAAGGTCCGTGTCAAGGAAAACGACCGGAACGATGCTTCCGATGAAGCTTCGCCAAAAATACACCCAGGCTCCTACCGTAACCTTTCGGCCCTCTATGGTGACCGTGACCTTTTGGGGAAGGGGAGTGAGGATTTTTTCCACGTCCCATTCCATCGGATGCTCGACCTGCCACCCTTCGGGGGTAATTTCCTGCCGGAAATATCCCTTGCGGCTTACAAGGGTTACCGCCACAAAGGGCAAAGAGAGATCAGCCGCAGACCGTACCGTATCTCCGGCAAGGACGCCAAGGCCACCGCTGTAGGTTGGGATGTCGTTGAAAAGGGCGATTTCCATCGAGAGATAGGCAATGACTGGCTCTCTCTTGAGGCTTTCCAGAATCTCCATGAGTTGTCCTCCTTCCTCACCTTCCTGTTGATCCAAGGCCCCGTTCTCCTCTCTGGGTAGGGGAAAGGGTGGAGGCCTCAACGATCCGTACTCTTGGAACTTCCCGAAGAGCTCCCTGAGCAATGCGGTCTCCCTGGCAAATGCGGTATGGAGCGGTGCCAAAGTTAAAAAGACGCACAATCCAGCTTCCCCGGTACCCGGCATCAATGGTCCCCGGATGAATCATAATGCCATGGCGGATTCCCATGCCGCTTCGGGGACGGATGACGACTTCATAACCTGGGGGAAACTCGGAAGCGATTTCAAGGTCGACAACCGCGCTTTCTCCTGGGGGGATGGTAAGGTCGCAGGGGCTGAAAAGGTCAAAGCAGGCATCATCCTCGTAGGCGAATCGAGGAAGGCGTGCTCGTTCTGTAAGCCGCTTGAATCGTATGACGATCTCTTTCCTCATGTGCCCCGGTCCTCTGGTAATATTATACCGGAGGGGAGGGGAGATGGAGAGGAAAGTCCTGGCACAGCGTGTTTTTCTTGTGGCTTTCGCCTGCCTGGCAGGAGAGATGGTCCTTTTCCGGCTTTTTGCCTTCCTTTTTGGGCACCATTTTGTTTCGCTTCCTGTGGCTTTAGCCACCCTGGGATACGGAGCATCGGGAACCCTTTCTCCTCTCATTTCAGAGCGCTTCCGGCGTTTTGTCTTTTCTCTTTTTGGGCTTTCCCTCCTTGCCTCTATCGCGGTCTTTCTCTTTCTTCCCCTTGACGTATACCAGTTCTTTGTACACCCGTTGCAGTGGGTGTATCTTGGCGGGCTACTTTTTGTTGTCTTCTTTCCCTTTTTCTTCCACGGCCTGCTTCAGGTCACTGCTTTTGAGCTTTTCCCGGAATTTTTCCCTTCCCTCTATGCCTTGAATTTCGTCGGGTCTGCACTTGGAGTAGGTGGGGCCTTCCTCCTCCTTTTTGTACTTGACGAGCTCCGTGTGCTTTTTGCGTTGCTCGTCCTCCTTATCTTTGCAGGAAACCAGGGGAAGAAAAGGCTTTTTGCTTTGTGTTTTCTCCCCTTTCTGTTTCTTCCCCTCCAGCCTTTCCTTTCCCCCTACGCTCCTTCCCGAGCGATTACTGCTTTGCCCGACACTCATCTCCTCGGGATTTACCGGAATCCTGCAGAGTATCTCGAGGTGTTTACTTCTCCTCATGCACGTTCCGGTTTGGGGCTGAGCCCGCTTTTTCAGGAGCTTCCTCCCGAGAGTTTCGTCCTGATACACGATCACGTAACCACCACTTATTTCCCTCAAAGGGTGAACTCCACCTTTCTCGAACACCTCCTTATGTCCCTTCCTTTTCGGGCGTTTCGGCCGGATCGTGTCCTAGTGGTGGAAGAGCGGGATGGGCTTGCAGTGTATGCCGCATGGGCGGCAGGAGTGCGAGCCGTTGACTTTGTTACGAGATCCTCTCTGTTTTCTGCCTTTCTCAGGGAGCATGTCTCCTTTTTCCCTGCCCGTGTTCATGTGGGTTTTCCCCGAAAGTTCATCGCTGCAAGGCGTGCTTTCTGGGACATGGTGGTTCTTCGGGTTCCCGTGGGAAGGGCCACGGTGTTTCCAGGAGGGTTCTCTTTTGAGGAGGATTTTCTTCTGACCATTGAAGGAGTCAAGAATCTATTTCAGGCTCTGGATGTCCAGGGAATCGCAGTTTTCTCGCTTTTCCTCCAGAATCCTCCTTCTGTTCTTCCCAAACTCGTTCTTCTTTTAAGAGAGGTCCTGGGAGAAGAAGAGCTGCGGGAACGCCTCCTTGTGGTGAAGAGTCTTGACCTTGCTCTCCTTCTTGTGAAAAAGACCCCCTGGACCCAGGATGACCTTGAAAGCATCTTTTCCCTGGTTCGAGAGTACGCTTTCGACTTTGTATACGGCCCGTGGGGGGAGGAAGAAATGGAGAGGGTGTTCCAGACTGGAAAGCGGTATTACCGTGCCGTATGCACGGCTTTGGAAGGGAAGGGTAGCGAGCTCTTTGACCTTCGGCCTCCCCGAGATGGCCGGCCGTATTTCGGGAATTTCCTGCGTCTTTCAGCTCTTGGGGAAGCCTTAAAAGAGGTGGGAAAGCGCTGGCTCCCCTTTGGAGGAGCAGGGTTTCTCGTTGTCCTCTTTACACTCGCTGTGATGGGTGGATTCTCGGGATTTTTCATCCTCCTTCCCTGTTTTTTAAGGAAACACCCACCCTCCAGGTACCGGTTCCGGTTTTCCCTGGGAGGAGTGCTCACGGGTGCGGGCTTCATGTTTGTGGAAATTCCTCTCATCGTTTACCTCCACATGCTTTTGGGATTCCCTCTGCACGCCTTTTCCCTTCTTCTTGGCGTGCTCCTTCTCTTTTCCGGTCTTGGAAGCTTTTTCGTCTTTTGCAGAGGGACAGCTTTTCCTCGATTCCTCTTTTTGAGCCATGCTGTTGTTCTTCTCGGGTGTTTCCTCGGTCTTTTTGGTCTTCGGGAGACATTACTTGGTTTCTCGTCCCTGGGGAGTCTCTGTGTCGTGTTGTCGATTCTTGCCCTTGTGGGGTGGTTCCTCGGCTTCCCCTTTCCCCTCCTTTCCCAGAGCATCCGGCACACTGCGCCTCACCTTTTTGGAGAAGTCTTTGCCTGGAACGGTTTCTTCTCGGTATTTTCCTCCCTCCTCGCCCACCTTGTTTCGCTTTTCTGGGGGCTCTGGATAGCCCTGTTTTTTGCCGTTCTTGCCTATCTGGCTTTTTCCCTGTTACTCTATCCTTTTTTCCCTGGTGAGGGGAACAAAGCGAACCGCTCCTAAGTCTTCGGTGACGATGCCATCCTTGCGTTTTTCCACAACAAGGAGGCTTTGAATGCTCCAGGGTGGGCCGACAGGGATAACCATCTTTCCGCCCTCTTTGAGCTGTTGAAGGAGCGGAGGAGGGAGATGGTCCACGGCGCAGGTGACGATGATGCCATCAAAGGGGGCCTTTTCCTCCCAGCCGAGATATCCATCGCCCCAGAGAACCGAAACGTTCCTGTACCCAAGCCGAAAAAGGCGTTCCCGTGCCTCGTCAGCCAGAGCTTTGATGATTTCCACCGTATAAACCTCGCACCCCATTTCGCTGAGGATTGCCGCCTGGTACCCGGAGCCAGTACCCACTTCAAGGATTCTCTCACCCGGCTGTGCCTTAAGATTTTCGGTCATGAGGGCCACAATGTAAGGCTGGGAGATGGTTTGCCCGTGCCCGATGGGAAGTGGGGTGTCTTCGTAGGCCAGCTTCTCCAGTTCTTTGGGGACGAAGAGGTGGCGAGGAACACGGCGCAGGGCTTCAATGACCCGGGGGTCAGTGATACCTCGGGCGATGATATCTTGCTCAAGCATTCTCTCCCGCGCCTGAGCGAAGGGGTCTTCCTGGGAGAAGGCAGGGAAAGCAAAAAGGGTAAGGAAGAAAAGGCAGAGAAATTTTTTCACTTCCTCATCTCCTTTCCTAAGGCGTGGTAGAATAAGACCATGATGCAGGAGTTGCTTTTTCACAGTCCAACATATGGAGTACTGGACTTTGAGGCCGTTGTTTCTTCTCTCTTCGAATTCATCCGGGAAGAACCGGAGCGCCAGTACCGGATTATCATTGGTACCGATTCGAAGGACGTTCAGGAAACTCCTCCTGTTCGGGCATTCGTTACCGCCCTCATTGTCCACCGAGTGGGTTTTGGAGGGCGGTACTTCTGGAGGAGAGTGTATCTGAAAGACGTGCGAACCATTCGTGACATCATCTACCACGAAGCCTACCTCTCGCTCCAGGTGTCTCAGAGGCTTGTGGATTTCCTTCACCGCTTTCCTGGGAACCACCTTTCAAACTACAATGTGGAAATCCACATCGACGTTGGTCAGAACGGTCCTACCCGGAATCTGATTCGTGAGGTTGTGGGCATGATTGAGAGCATGGGTTTCGTGGCCAAAGTCAAACCCGAGTCCTTTGGCGCCTCTCATATTGCCCACCGTCACACATAAAGCTTCCTTCCTTGAGGACTTCTTCCACCAGGGGCTGGATGTTTTCGGCAATGCTCTCTTCGGTGTCTTCGCAGGTGACGCCCCTGAACAGGAACCAGTCTTCTCGATGCTCCACTGTTTCCCCAGGCTCAAGACGGACAAGAGGTCCCAGGGTTTCGAGTTCAAGAAAGCGGTGGTCTGTGTATATTTCAAAGGAGGAGCCCATGTCGGGGTAAGGAGCGCCCCGGAAGAACGGTGTGTATTTGACGAAGAGGTACCCCTCGAGGAAATATGCTCCCCACCCGAGCCGGTTTCCGAAGCCTGCTTTTTGTGGAGAGGTCCTTTCGGGATCCTGTCGCAGGGTGACGTATCTTTTTCCCCAGAACCAGCGAGGGTCGGACATATCGGTATACCCCCAGAGAGCCAGGGACCGTACAGGCAGAAGGTTTTCTGACCAGCTCTGATAGGGTTCCTGAGGGATGATGGCTATTCCTCCCCGTTCCATGACCGAAAGAGCCCAGGGGGCAAGTTCCACAGGCCAGACCCCTCGATTGGTGAGGCGGTGTATGACCGTGAGGTGGTTCCCCTTGTCATCCATGACCACCTCGATTTCCTTCTCAATTCCAGTGAGCGCTTCAACCCTTTGGGTGAAGATTCCTCCCCGCTCCTTGGGGGTGAAAGCGACTGGGTCGTTGTCAGGAGAATACGAGCGAGGGTGAGCTTCCGGGGCGTGCCAGAGACGATGTCCTCCGAAAAGGTGCCATTCGTTCCCTCCACAAATTCCGCACTCCTCTTCGAGAACCCTGAAGAGATTCTTTTCGTTGACAAAACGAAGTATGAGAATTCGGGGACCGATATCTGTAGTGACCACAACCTCCACGGTGCCATTGGTGATGCGGATGTTGTTATTCCATCCCCAGAGAGCAACACGCTCTATGGTGACCATAGGCTGTCCTCCTTTCCAGAACAACTATAGCCATTGTGCCCCCTGTGGGGCAAGTCTTCTGGAGAATTTCTTTCTCTTTCCTTCTCTTGACTGGAAGGGGAAGCCTTGAAATAATTCTTACTGGACTTATCATCATGGTAGGAAATGGAGTGAGAAGGGTGGGGCGTCGCGTTTTCTGGATTCTTGCCGGAATTGCGGTTTTTGCAGGGATACATACGTTTTTCTCCCTTTCCCGACCTCATCTTGAGAAAGATTTCTCCCTTTACGACCTCAACAATCGCCGTATTCGTCTGAGCCGTTTTTCCGGTCGTCCTCTCATTGTGTATTTCTTTTCTCCTCGCTGTAAGGACTGTAAAGAGGAAGTTCCTCTCCTCAACGAGCTCTACGAGGCTTACAGGAAAGAGGGTCTTGTCATCGTTGGTGTTGGTGTCAAGTACCCCGAGGAAGTACGCGAGTTCGCCGAGCGCCAGGGTATCCGGTATCCTGTGGTGGTGGATCAGGATCTCTCCGTGAGCAGGGACTTTGGGGTTTTTTTCCTTCCTCACCTGGTTTTCTTCAACCGGCAGGGGAAAATTGTTTCCACAGCGGTAGGGAAGGTCTCTCCTGAAAAGCTTAGGGAATATCTTGAATCCATTCTTTGATGCTGAGAGGGAAACAGTTGTTTCTCTTTCTCTTGAAGCTTCTCCTACTTTTGGAAAATTTTTTATAAGAACTCATTGACTTCTGGAAATTTTTCTCTTATTATTTTCAGTGTGAACCCCATTGCAAATGGGGTTGAAAAACACTTTTAGGGAGGGGTGTAGTTGTGAAACGGCTCTTTGGTGGTGTGGTGCTGGCTCTCTTTGTGCTCGTGTCCTGCGCTTTTGCTGCTTCCCTCAAGGACGTGGTCATTGAAAAGTCCTTCTACGGATTCACCAAGGATGGTGCTCCCATTGACCAGTACACCCTTGTTAACGCCAATGGAGCAATGGTGAAGATTATCAACTATGGTGGCATTGTTACCGAGCTCTGGGTTCCGGACAAAAACGGCCTTCTCAGGGATGTTGTCCTTGGCTTTGACACCCTTGCAGAGTTCGAAGGACCAAATGACCCCTACTTTGGCTGCATAGTTGGACGGTATGCCAACCGTATAGCCCAGGGACGGTTCACCATTGATGGGGTAACGTACCAGCTGGCGTGCAACGATGCTGGTGGCGCCCGTCCTAACATGCTCCATGGAGGAGTTAAGGGGTTCCAGGATGTGGTGTGGAAAGCCATTCCGATGAAGACGCCCGAGGGACCTGCCCTGCGGCTCAAGTACCTGAGTCATGACGGCGAGGAAGGTTTCCCCGGGAATCTCGACGTGACCGTCACCTATACTCTGACCAACGACAACGCACTGAAGATTGAGTACGTGGCGACCACGGACAAGCCCACCGTTGTCAATCTCACCAATCACGCGTACTTCAACCTTGAAGGCGAAGGTTCGGGAGACATTTTGAACCATGAGCTCATGATTGTGGCAGACAATTACACTCCCGTTGACAACAATCTTATCCCCACGGGCGAAATTGCCCCTGTTGCTGGAACTCCTCTTGACTTCCGCGAACCTCATAAAATCGGTGAGCGGATCCAGGCCTTTGCCGAGCCACCGTTCAAGGGTTATGACCACAACTTTGTACTCAACAATCAGACCGGGGAGCTTGCACTGGCGGCGCGGGTGAAGGCTCCAGAAAGCGGCATCGTTATGGAAGTGTACACCACCCAGCCTGGTGTGCAGCTCTATACGGGCAACGTGGCTCGACCTTAAAGGGAAGGGTGGCAAGTACTACGGGCAGTACGCCGGGTTCTGCCTTGAGACGCAGCATTATCCCGATTCTCCTAACCACCCGAACTTCCCGAGTACGCTCCTTTCTCCCGGAGAGGTGTACAAGCAGGTTACGATTTACAAGTTCCTCACCGAGTGAGGCTCTATCCTTTCCCTGTCCTTCCCCTCCTGGGGAAGGACAGGGTTGTCTTTCGGGAAAGTCTCTGGTAATATGAGAGCAAAAGAAGGGTGTTCTTTTAACTCCAGGAAGGGTTTTGCACCGGTGGGTAAAAAAGTTACTATAAGGGACATCGCAAAAGAACTCAACGTTTCCATTGCCACTGTGAGTCGGGCTTTGAGTGGAAAGGGAAAGGTTAATCCGGAGTTGCGAGAAAAGATTGTTCGGAGGGCGCGGGAACTGGGTTATACCTTTTCCGGAGTTTTTCCCCTCCCGCAGCCAAAAAGAGTTGTGGTGCTGTTCCCGACAGACGCCTTCTTCTGGGATAAAGTGGAAGAGGGCATCGGTGATGCTGTGCGTTCGTTCGCTCCGTGGGGGATCCACTTCGAGATGTACCGGACCCAGGGTCACAATCTTGGTGAACAAACGGCAATCCTGGAGAAGCTTCTCCACGGGGAGCGCATTGACGGCCTTGCCATTGTCCCCTCAGACCTTACCCGTCTTGATTACTTCATCAACGCTTTCTTCATCCGGGGAACCAGAGTGGTGACTTTCAACGTTGACGCCCCTTTGAGCAAGCGCGTGTTCTATGTGGGTCAGCATGGTGGAGAAGCAGGGAGGATGGCGGGGCGCATTTTTCAGCTTCTTCTGGGGAACAGAAAAGGGATTATCTACACCCTGACCACTCACAAGCAGGCGCCTTCCCACGTTATGCGCTGGCAGGGACTTACTGACTTTGTGCGGGAACGGGGTCTTCCCTATGATGTGTCTAGAGTGGTGGAGGTCAAGGGTGAAGAAGAAGCCTATCGGGTAGTCAAAGAGGAACTTTTGAAAGAGGAAGGGCTCTGCGGGATTTTCGTGAGTACTGCTTTTGGGAACTGTGGCGTGGGAAGAGCCCTGAAAGAGTCGGGGAAGCGGGGCATTGTGGTCGTGGGGAATGACCTGGCAAAAGAATGGGAAACCTACCTTGAGGAGGGGATTATTGACTGCTGCCTTTACCAGTACCCCTATCTCCAGGGCTTTCTGAGCCTTGCTTTCCTTGTGCAGCATTTGCTTTTCGGCTTCACCTTGGACGCTCCTACTTTCTACCTCCCCACCGTTCCCATTTTCTCGGGAACCTCAAGTAGCCAGAGCGTTCAGCAATTCGAGCGGCTTTTGAGCCGAACGCTCCTTTGGGAAGCGGGAAGAACCCCGCAAACGGCGTCGGTCCCTGGAGGAAGGTTGCCATGACTTCCAAGGAACGTGTTGTTGTTGCTCTCTCCCATGAGGAACCTGACCGTGTACCCATAACGGCAAGTTTCACCCCGGAGTTTGCCAACCGTCTGCGCCAGCATCTTGGCCTGCCCCCTCAGGATCTGAATCCCCATGGAGGCGTCGTTCACGACCTTGAAGAAGCCCTGGGGCTTGATATTATCCAGTACTCGGTGGGAATTGCCAATTCTTATTATGCTTCTTCAGAGGATGTATACGTTTGCGAATGGGGTATTACCTGGAAGCAGGTGGAGTACGAGACGCCCTTTGGGAAGGGAAGGTATACCGAGATCGCCGGACACCCTCTTTCTCAAGACGAGAA